>CBFGYM010000053.1:0-1651 GCA_965653045.1 uncultured Gammaproteobacteria bacterium | reverse complement strand
TGTGGAAACTGCCTCGTGAAATTTATTTCACAAGACAGTTGCTACCCATCTTTCAACGACAAAAGTAACGACAAGCGTAGGGCGTGATTAGACAAACGTGTTTTTTACGTTTGGCGTAATCCGCCAACGGTTAAAGCTTTTTAAAATTTTAAAAGCTTTTAAGATTGGTGCCCTACGCTTGGTTTTTAGCTTCTTACTGTATTATTTCGCTCAAGCGGCCGTTCACAAATATTAATGTCACATTCGTCACCTTCATCGCGCTATAGCCTTTTTTGAAGCTATAGACGTAGGCCATGCGGTTGTTTGAGAAGAGTTGGTTATCGACTGGGGAGCCGAGTAGGCTCACGACTTCGCCGGTGGTCATGCCTTTGTGGAGCTGGTTAATTTCTGCGGGGGTGTAAACGTTCCCTTGTTGAATGTCTTGTTTATGGGTTCTTAAAATCGCGCAGCTGGATAATAAAAATGCAACCAAGGCGAGCAAAATATTTTTTTTCATGTAAACTATCCCTAAAAATGATAGGGTCTATCTTAATAGAAACACACCCGTTTGCGAAAGTCTTTTAGTGAGGTACACGATGGATCAAGACAACTTAAAACGTGCCGGTTTAAAAAACACCTTGCCGCGTCGTAAAATTCTCGAAATTATGGAAAACGCCACCGAGCACCACATGACGGCCGAAGATATTTACAAGGCGTTTATTGAGCAGGGCGAAGACATTGGCCTCGCCACGGTTTATCGCGTGCTAACGCAGTTTGAAGAAGCGGGCTTGGTGGTTAAGCACCACTTTGAAGGCGGCCAATCAATATTTGAGCTGGATACCGGCGAACATCACGACCACCTCGTGTGCGTAAAATGCGGCGACGTGAAAGAATTTGTCGACGATGCCATTGAAGCCCGCCAAGAGCAAATTGCCAAAGAGGCTAACTTCATTATCGCTGACCACAACCTTACTATTTACGGAACCTGCCCAAACTGCCGTGTGGTGCTTCGTTAGCGCACACGGCTTGCAAGCTTAGCAGAAAAAGGCGTTACATGCGGAACTGGTGTGCCGCGTCCATTCTATCTTGAATAAGTTCTCGCATGTGGGTTTGTACATTGAGCGGCATAAGATCATTTAAATTAAGATAAAATATAGCGTCTTTTCCATTATTATCGGTTATCAGTGGGTTTGCACCTCGGTCTAGTAACGCTAATATTTCAGCACTTTCATTTCTTTTGCAGGCATACATTAAAGGCGTAATGCCTTCGTTGTTTCGCATGTTTAAAGGTGCACCCTGTTGAATGAAATACACAAGAAATTCTTCTTTATGCCAAGCGGCCGCGTAGTGAAGCGCCGTGTTGCCGAAGTTATCTGGCATATCAATGAGGGCACCGTAAGCGAGTAGCCTATCTAGTGTGTTTTTTGCAGCCACTGTGTTGTGGTTGTTGTTGAGCATGTCAAGTATTAGATTTATTAGATGGGAAACAAAATAAATTTGCACGGGTGCTTCATTTTGTAGTTGTCTCAGTCTATTTATCATTGTACCGGGTGCATTTTGCATTAAGTGATGCAGAGCCGTGAGGCCTTTACTATTTTTCTCATCAATAGAGCTAACTTGAAATTGATGTCGGTGTTGAGTTTCTTTTGAAAACAAACAAAAGCCAATTTTT
>CBFGYM010000052.1:0-1924 GCA_965653045.1 uncultured Gammaproteobacteria bacterium | reverse complement strand
AAATCTTTCACCCAAATTGATTTAGCAACCTCAAATTGCTGGTTTGCTACCAATTGTTCAATCCGCGCTTCCCACTCTTTGACGCTTGAAGCTGCTTTTAAGTCTGCTTGTTCTTCGCCTTCGGTTTTGTAGGTGGCGTTTGCGGTGTTGATGAATAAGGTGAGTAATTCATAGAATCGTCTGGCACGTGAATTCGGTGTGTTGCCGATGATATATAAACGTTTTCTCGGGCGCGTGATGGCTGTATTGAATTGGTTTAAAAAATCCATGGCATCGCGATATTCTGATGCTTGTTTGGGTTTGTTTGTATTAACGGGCGTATCAAGGGTGTAGTGTTCTAATACACCGTAGAGGGATGCGAGCCTGTGATCATCAAAAAATGTATCGTCGATAATGATGTTGTCGTATTCAAGACCGCCGATTTGCGTGGGTGTGAAAACTTGTTGATTACCGAATTTAGTAGCAGCGCTGCTTAAATGCTCTTTTCGTGTGATAATCGCCACGTCTTGGCGTGCGGTGTTGAGCTCATCTGTTAATTGATTTAACTTAGCAGATTCTATATATCGAATTCGGCCAATATTATTGGCATTAATGCTTGCATTCACAAATTTCGTTGATTCGGTACTATCGCCTACACCGCCAATGATATAACGGCGCATTTTATTCAAAAACTCAGTTAATAAAAGCACACGCAGCGGGTTTCTGAAACTCTGTGTAAGGTGATACACATTAGCCGGTGTGTTTGTTTCATTGCCTAAGTTAGCCAGTAAATAAGGCACGTCGGAAATATTTTTTTCCGTGCTCTGTAAGCTATCAGCGCAGGCAATGAAGTTTTGGCTTAAATGTCTTAAGTTAAATTTTGCAACACGAGAGCCGGTGTGGGCTTCGTCAACAATCGTCCAGAATAATTGTTTATCTTTTTCGGCATGTATTTCACGGTATAAACGCGGGCTGTAGCATTTATCGGTTTCTAGTTGCTTTTTGATTTCTAAAAAGGCTTCCCAGAGTTGGTTGCGTTGTGCTTTAGGATAGTAGCTTTGTGCCTTACCGAGTTTGTCATAAGCCGGTTTTAGATGACAGGCAGCCATAATTTCAAATTCGTGCATGATATTATTAATATTGTCAGCATTGACTTCGAATTCTTTATGAGTGACTTTATGAATAGCTGCTGTGACGCGTTTTTTAAGCTCATCATCTAAAACAGCACGTAAGCGTTTAACACGTACTGCGGTGGAATATAATGCTATGGCATCAGCGGTTGTTAAAAACTGAACTTGCGCGCCGGCTGCTGTTTGCGATAACGGGTGGGCATTCCACTGCGCTTGTTGCACAGCAACGAGCGGTGTACATTCCGTGACATAAAGAATAGGCAGCTCAGGCACAGTCCCTGCTGCGTGATATTCTTCAATGAGACGGTGAATAATGCTATTCACAACCGTCGTTTTACCCGACCCGCCTAAGCCTTTAATTAAGCACGGTGATTTTAACTCGCGTTGGAGCTCGGCTTGTTCTTCTGAGAATAATAGGCAACGTCCGTTGCTGTAGTCACATTCAAGTAATTCTAAATCAACTTCTGCATCATCGGCGGTGGTTTCATCGGTGTTAAAATTATCAATGCCAGCAACAGGGGAAAATTCAATATTGTCTAAATTGACATTATCCGCTTGTTTTCTCGTCAGAAATTGTTTTAACACCTGACGGTTCAAGCACATTGAACGTTCGTAACCGTGATTAGGCAATATTTCGAGAATTAAAGCAATATGGCGGCCTTGCACTTCAATGGTGGTAAATAGAATACGACGCTCAATGTTAATGCGTATGCTATAGATATTGGCATTTTGGAGTTTTTCCAGCGATAAATTTTTATAATCGCCGGCTATAAGCGCTTTAAGTTTTTGTTTGTCTTCTTGTGTCAAATCAGCCA
>CBFGYM010000051.1:0-2289 GCA_965653045.1 uncultured Gammaproteobacteria bacterium | reverse complement strand
AAGACACAAGGGCGTGATTAGCGGCGTGTTTTTCGCCGCGTAATCCGCCAACCTTTTAAGCTTTTGAAAAATATTTATTTAAATTGAACACAACCCCCAAAAGTATTATCCTTCCTGCAAACCTCAGATATCGGTTTATTTGACACAGGCGGAGCGACGGTCACTTCCGTATTTGGTAAAAACAACCGTGGGGTGTAGTTAGATGCGATAGGGCGTACGAAGCACGGTGTAACAATTTGTATTGCTGTAGCATGATTAAAAACAAGATTATTTTTATTAATATTATCTTTATCAATATTATGATGTGTGAATGCTGTAATCGCTATTAAAACCTCTATCGGCAAATTAATGTTTTTTGCAAATAAAGCCGACGACAAGATCCAGGCCACCAAGCGAAGTTCAGCATAACAGCGGTATATTTTGCGTTCATTCTCGCTCATGATCGGCTTAACCAGCCGAATATAATCGACATCATAAAGCATTGGTCTATCCGCATTCGGAATATAACTTGATAGCATTTTATTGATGCGCTCAGTTGGCATATCAAACGCTGATTGTAACATCGCTAATTTATTTAAAGGCTTTGCGCTTGTGACTGCGCAGAAATGGTTTTGATGAAATTCAAATAAAAAATGAATGATGGTGGGCAAGTAAGACCGCGGGAAATACATTTTAAATGAGTTAGACCGATGGGTATTATGTGACACGCTGGCAGTGGGCAAAGCATTTTTCTTTAAATAGTCTAGTACAGCCGCCTCAAGATGCCTTGAAAAACCGGCGTGTAACCATGTTGTACCCTCTTTAGTTTCAAAGTTGAAATATTCTGAAGTGAGTTCTAATTGAAATGTATCATCATCAGCATAACCATTAATGGTTATAAATTCGTAAGTAAATTTTAATTTAACGGCGTTTGCGAGGGTTGATAGACTATCGAGGGTGTGTCTAGTATAAATAAATGTATGGTCGTCAGCGAGATTGCGAGGAGATGTTGGCGCTGGATTAACGTCATGTGATAGCTCGTAAGATTCTAATTGTAGTGAGCCTTGTTCATCTTTTAAAATCGGTAAAACAGTTAGGCTGAATCTTTCTGTGCGGGATTCTAAAAAATTTTCAACATTAGGGTAATGGATGTTAGGGTTGCTATATACCCTCGAATTTATAAAGAATAATTCGTTGAGTGCGAATCGCGGATCAGCACCGGCATTGAGTAATGCACGGATGTGGTCTGGTTTTCGCTCCTTGATTGCGTGTTCTACCACGGAGTGATGTTTTGACTCCTGTGCTCGAAAATCGAGATTAAGCCCGCATAGCTGATAAGCCTTAATTAATACCTCGAGAATCGCTAAGCGATCATGGGTGATTGCAAGATGTAGTGTAGAGGTGAGGTTTCGTCGGTCTGAATATAACAGCGGATTGCCGCCTATGGCTAAGTAATTTTTGACAAAAGCTAAATTACCATTCTTGATGGCTTCAATAAAGCCATGCTCTGCTTCGGTTTTGGGGGTGGTGTAAGTTCCGATTTCCAACTCAAAAGAATAAGCAGTTGTTAGCTCTTCAGGGGTAATGGTGCAGGTTGTGAGTTTTTCAAGGGCGAGCTCGGTATGGTCAATTAGGCGGAACATTCTTAAAATTAAATGAAGATCAAGGCGGCTGTGTTGAGGTAAGGCTTCAGAGAGTTTGATGTAACGAACCAGCAAGTTAAGCGTGACATCGATGGGTGTACTTTCATCGCGATCATCAATTAATGAGAGTATTGCAACGACATTACCAAGCGCTGCCGATTTTTCTAGCCACAACCGTTTTTCTTTCGCATCTGGATGAAGTAGCGCCAACATCCAACAAGCGGCTTTGTGGTTTTCATTGCCCAGTGGGATAAGCTCATCAACCAATTGAGTTAATAGCTTGCGCCGTGTGCTGAGGGGTAAATAATGATAACCCCAGGTGATTTCATACGCGTTGATTACTTTCAATAAGTTAAGATCAATCATTTTATTCTCGTCCGTTTTTTTTAGATTTCAGCGATTTAACCACGCTTGCTTGCAAAGGACAAGCGGCTTCTTCCTACCTTCTCCAACTGCTTTTACCTCATGCCATCGAGCAACCTGTGAGCTATCGAGGGGGAGGCCGCTTTTGATTTTTAAAAAGCTTTAATTGATGGCGGATTACGTCAAACGTAAAAAACACGTTTGCCTAATCACGCCCTACGCTTTGTCGTTAAGATGTACTTGAAAGAGGGGTAGCAACTGTCTTGTGAAATAAATTTCACGAGGCAGTTTCCACATTCCAAAG
>CBFGYM010000050.1:0-3380 GCA_965653045.1 uncultured Gammaproteobacteria bacterium | reverse complement strand
GCGCTTTAAGTTTTTGTTTGTCTTCTTGTGTCAAATCAGCCAACACATGCTTGGTATTCATGCCTTGCCAGTAGCGGATGGGAAGCTTACGTCTGCTGACTGTCATTTCTTTTTCCTCGTATTTTTATTTTTTGTTTTTGCTTTCGGTTTAGCAGGCGTGGCACCAGGTGCTTTTGAATGTGGAAACAAGGTTTTTGCTCGGTGTAGGGATGCTGGAATAAAAAGTGTCAATAGTTCTTTTTCAAGCATTGGAAATTCTTTTGCAAGCCGTTTTATGGCATCAGGGTATAATTTAACCACCGCGTTGGCAAATTCAAGCGGTGTTTTAGGTGTTAGTAATGAATTCGGTAATGCAAATCCGTCTTGAAATATCGGTAGATATTTTAATTTTCCTGGGAGGTGTTTTGCAAAACAATCTAGTAAGGCGATGCTGCCTTTTTGCGTAAATAGGTATTGTTGAATAGTATAATGATTATTCTTGACTGTGATTCGTCTGTTTGTGTCGAATCGACAAAATAATATATTTAAGAAGTACGGGCGTTCATTGAAAAATGCTAATAGTTTATCTTCTAGGTTCTTATTGTTTATTAAGTGAAATAGAACAAAAGATCCAACGTTTTTAGATAGGTCGATCTGGTAGAATAACAATAATGAAATAAGATTCGGTTGTCTTAGGAACTCATCAAGCTTATGATACTCACCATCATTCACCAGGCTAACGATTAAACCGAATTCTTCTTTATCAGGTTGGTACATTTCAATAAAATCAAAATATGAATGGTGATTCAGTCGAGTTCTAGATTCTTCGAGTGGTTCGAATTCAGTTTTATCATTAGCAAGTACCGTAAGTTCTGGGTATTGATCGCGTTTTTCTTGAGTAAAAAAGGCTTGCCCTTCTGGTGAGTAGTAAAATGTTTTTAAAGCTAAGCAATTTGGCGAAGTTGTTTTTTCTCCGTAGGCATCAATCGGGGAGTGCCAAGCAGTGATTGGAATAGTTTTTAATAGACTTGCGTAATTGTCAAAGAGCAAAGCGAGAAATCTTCTTCCTCGCACCGAAGCAGATGCTTTCGAAAGTCTATTCCATTCATGAAAACGTAAACTTGCCGCGCCCTCGAATGGTTTTGAGAGCTCGGTTGCGATAGCGTCAATCGAACGTTGACTGAGTTTATCAAGGTTAAAAAATATATCAAAAAGTATCAGGAATGGATTATCTAAGATAACACTGAATAGCGTATCAACCCCTGTTGAAAAATTATATTTGTTGAAAAGAAACTGAATGTGTTTTTCCTCTAGCGGAATCCACTTACTGTCGAATTTGTCAAAACAAGTTCCAACGAAATCACGACAGCTTTGGATGAGCATTAACCGCATGAAAAGTGTGGTTGGATTTTCTTTGTTGATTGGCGCATGGAAATTGACTGTTTGAAGCAAGGCAAGATACTTTCTTGAGATACTTGGGTTTGTGCAGGCAGCAAGCATTTTTTGCATAGCGACAACATAACTTGGATTGCCAACCAAGAATGATCGAAAAGTTTCTGTTTGTTCTTCGGTGATATCCTCTGCAGAAACAGATGCTAAAAAGGCTTCGATTTCATTGGCTTCCGTCAACTGCAATTTTGCTTTTTCATTGATTTGATCTAGAAGCGCTTTCCCGTGTGTGCTGTTTGAAAAGGTATTTAAAATTGCTCGATTTTCCTTCAAATACAGTGATACTGTTTTTGCATCATTCAGTCGAATTAATGCCGAAACTAATTTCGCACCAGACGCACTATTGCAGAAAAATGAAATATGATCGTCTAACATCCATTCACGAAAAGGAATGATTTTAATGAGGTGAAAATCACAGGCTGATGCCAGTGACCATAAAAGATAACAGCTATCTTGTTGAATGGGGACAGGGGTCAAAAGGCATTTTTGCATTAAGCTCACCCCATCATAAACCTTAGCTGCAAAATCAACCCGCGTTATAAAACGGACTAAATTTGGATGCTTCGAGATTAAGCCGTCTAAAACACTGGGATAATCATAGGCGAGGTCGCTCATGACAGATTGAACGGCTATACTGGTGTGCCGTTGAGCCAGCATTTCTCGCATCAAACCTAGCTCGCTTTCTGCGGGGAAAAGTCCAGTCGATAATTCTCTGAATAATAACTTTAGCAATGACCGACCTGAATTTTTTGCAAGCAGTTGTATTAGTAAACGAGAGCCATTCATTTGCTTAGCGAAATTGTACCCAGCTAACATTTGATTTGCGGCTTCTGGTACTGACGTATAATGATCAATTAGCATTGCATTAAATGCACGAAAACTAAATAAGTGCTCAGCCAATGTGAGTGAAAAGTTGCATATGGTAATTTCTTTTGAGATGAAATCAGAAAAATTAGGCTGATAAAGTAAATAGGCTTTTACCCACGGTTCAACACTATTGTAGTGTTCTAACAAAAAGCCAATGCGGGTATTGCTCACAGTTTGTTTTAAATTGATGATGCCTGTTAGCATAAATTCATCAGATTCTAAAATGCACTTGGTTTCAAAGCTTGCATTAATATAAAGACAGCGATATAAAATCTCAGCACCTTGTGGTGAAACAATGAGCGCATCGATTGTGTCAAGATTGAGTTGGCCTTGTTCATCGAAAAATACTTCTTCTGTGAGTGAAATATCTTTTAAAGTATCAATATCCTCATTACGCATGCTTGATGTGTCTGCTAAATAGGCTAAGAATGTTCTATTGCTGATGACACGATAAGCCCAATAGTCGCTTAACACGGCTTTAACATCTGATGGATTTTCAGAAAGTAACCTTATAAATATATCATAGCAATTCAAAGCAACTAGCATATAGATTGGAATCAATGCGCCATTTTCTTCGGAGAGAACCATAGGGCCGTATTCTTTTGTATAGCGAGCAATTTCATTTAAGCATTTTCTCATTATCGTTGGGTTTTCAGAAGCATATTTGTTTAGTACAAATGCACGATGTCGATTGGTGAGCAGCCAAATAAAAGCGCTTTCTTGAAAGATGATAGATTCATCTGTTTTGTAGATGTCAAATAATTGAGTAGCATTTAATACTGTCATCAGTAGAGGGTTAATTTTATCAAGATAGAATGGTTCGTTGACATTGCTTAATATCGTTTGCCCCTCTGTGGTATCGAGCATCTCTAGTATGCTTGTCGTTTTGTTCTTCGCGTTACTGTTTAAAAACTTTTTTAAGTGCGAAACAGTTTTTGGTGTCACACTTCCCGTGCGTTGTATGTTGGTTGCTGGTTTCTGTTGAGTCGAGTCATTATATTTTTCATAGAATGATTTTTCTGGTCTTTTTAAATCTTTCACCCAAATTGATTTAGCAACCTCAAATTGCTGGTTTGCTACCAATT
>CBFGYM010000049.1:0-3912 GCA_965653045.1 uncultured Gammaproteobacteria bacterium | reverse complement strand
GCGCTTTAAGTTTTTGTTTGTCTTCTTGTGTCAAATCAGCCAACACATGCTTGGTGTTCATGCCTTGCCAGTAGCGGATAGGAAGCTTTTTTCGTGTTGTTGTCATTATATTAATCAACCTCGTTCACAACCGCTAACAGGCATTTCCTGTTAGCGGTTGTCTATGTTTTACGCTGCTTCGTTTACATAAGCATTTTGGATGACCACGGCATCAACGGGTACATTCTGGTGACCCATTTTATTCGTGGTAGCCACTTTTTTGATCGCATCGACCACGTCCATGCCTTCAACGACTTCACCAAAGACGCAATAGCCCCAACCGTTGCCACTTTCGCTGGTAAAGTTGAGGAAGTCGTTGTCAACGACGTTAATGAAGAATTGTGCGGTTGCTGAGTGTGGGTCGCTGGTGCGAGCCATTGCAATGCTGCCGCGCTTGTTTTTGCCGCCAGATTTGGCTTCGTTTTGAATGGTGGCATTGGTTTTCTTCTGAGTCATGTCTTCGGTAAAGCCGCCGCCTTGAATCATGAAGCCATTCATGACGCGGTGAAAAATGGTTCCATTATAAAAACCGTCTTTGACATAGCTTAAAAAGTTGTTTGCAGTCGTCGGCGTGTTGTCAGTATCGAGTTTGATAACAATTTTGCCTAAGTTTGTTTCTAATGTGATCATTTCTTTCTCCTATTAAAAGTCGTGATTATACTGTTTTGTGTCATTTTCTCAATTTTTGTTGAGGAATTTTAATAACAGGGGCGCTTTGTTGAGGCTGTGCATGAAGTGTGGCTGGGTTGGAGCTCACGGTTGGTGTATTTTTTCGGTCGTTGAATTCTTTGTATATTATATTGATAGGTCGAGACCTTTCTTTTGGCATAAAATTGTCATATAGCGCTTTGTGGCTATCAAAGAATTTTATGCCTTCTACGGAGTGGCTAAATGCTCTCAAACTTACCCAATTTTTCTGTGTGGTCGGTTTATCATTTTCATCTATCGGGGCATGCCATGCGTTTAGTGGAATTAAGGCTAGTAAATTAGGATATTCTGCCAGTAATTCTATAAAAAATTCGATCGCTTGTATGAGCGTGGAACAGATGGCGAGAATATTCCATTTTGTATCTTCATAGCGTGTTTTTTTTCTGATAGTCGTCATCGTGTCAATTAATTTCTGCATCGTCACTTCAGTGAATTGCATATTTAACAACAGTTTTCGTAGAACGCTTATTCCATAGGGTGATTGAATTAAATAATAAAATGGTGTTGTTGGTATATTGTTCGAAAAAGCATGTGTTTCAAACAATAAATTCATTAAGCTAAGTCTAGTTGCCTGGCGTTGATCGTGTTTTAAAATGATGGTGATAAATTTATCGAGAGCATCGGGCGATGCTTCTGCTAATAGCATAAAAATAGTTAGCTTACCGATACTGGGAACGGATGATTTTAGAAAATCAAGATCAACCATCGACAAACAGCCATCGAGTGACTCATTCATCGCTGAAAGATGCGTATCAATAGCGGTATTTTCACGGACGTTAATGATTGAACAAAAAATATAAATGAAGATATTCGTATTCCAGCCGTCATAAAAGTAATGTGTCGATATTTTTAAAAATTCATCTCGAATGACACGTCGGCAGAAAGGATAAAGTTGAAAAATGGTATCGAAGATTAAGACATTATGAATAAATAGGATGGTAACGACTGTATTTTCGCCTGAATCTTTGAATGGGAGGAATAAGGTTTTCATTTGATCATCGGTGAAACCAATCCAGGCATTTGCATAGTGTTTGAAGCAGGCTGAGATGAATTGACGACCTTCTTTCGTGGTGCTTAATTTCATGAACAAACTCATGAAAGGTTCAGGGTTGATGCTCGCCTGAGCATGAAAATCAATCGCCTTTAATATCAGTAATATTTTTTGTGTTCGTTCAGGGTTTGTGTTGTTGTTAATGAGATTGGCTAATTCAGCTGTGTATTCTGGGGCTGTTCGTAATAGCGTTTCTAGGCAGTTAATGGACGATTTTCGATCATCTGTTTCAGTGATTGGTTCAATTAGACCCAATAAGTCGTTAGAGATTGCGGTATCGTGTTTGCGTTCGCCACGCGTTTGTGCAGCGCTTGTTTTTTGGATTAAAGCAGTGAGAATATCTGCGCCAAACTTATGTTTTTGTATAAAAGGTGTGATCAGTACTTTGTTGGTGTTGTAATAGTCTGCAATGATTGATTGGCTAGTAATTTCAATAAGTTTCAGTACTAATCTTTTACCAAAAGCATCGTTTAGTAACAGAGAAAGAAATTTAAATTCCATCCAGGTATAAAGTGGAATCGTTCTGAGTAAATGATAATCCTGAGCACTTGCTAGGCTTGATAAAAGCAACACGCGACTGTCTTTGATAGGCGTGATGGTCAGTATTGAAAGCAAGGATGCTTTTTTATCGAGATAATGTAAGCCAATTAAGTCGTCTTTTGGTATAAAGTGAACAGCAGCGGGATAATGACGAATGAATAAAAGCAGGAGTTCAGGCTTGTTTTTTGCTATGTGCGCTAAGCCGCATGTGGGTGTTTGAGGATTTTTTTCATATCGTATGAGCATTGATCTTACAACGACCATAAGGTCGTCTGATGTTAACAAACTGGATTTGAAAACTTTTAAAAGTGTTTCAAAAAAAGAAAACCCATTATCATGAAAGATGAAATAGACAAAGGTATCTTCTCGATATTGAATCACGCTGCTAAAATCGAAGTCTTTAAATAATCTAACAATATCTTCAGGGTGAGTTTTAGCGTGTTCGATCATGAAATTTCTGAATGGGGTGCACATGAATAAGTCATAACCGAAAGGTGTGACGCTGCCATCAGTCGCTGTGTAGGCTTTATTCATAAAAGTAGCGGGGGTTGGGTGACGTAGCATATAAGTAGTCCCCCATTCGCAACACGCTGTCGAATCACTCATTATGTAACCCAAGCGTAAGCTTTGTTCGTTAGTTGTGTGCGCAGTGAGTTTCGCCAACATAAATTCATCTGATTGTAATTGTGTTGTATCAACCCCATCATTATTGTGTAATAGATGACGATATAATATTCTCAGCCCACCTTTTGTAATTAATAAGGGATCAATGACGGTATCCAGTTTTAATCTCTTAGCTTCATCAAAGAAATGACCACAGTCTAATTTGATATTATCTAAGAATGACAAATTTTCATTCAGTAATTCAGCTCGTAACCCAAGAAATGCAATAAAAGGCGACCCCATGGGTTGTGCTTCTGTTGTTAATGGGTAAAACCACCAGTGTTCAAGGGCATTCATGACAGCATCAGGGCGGCTGACAAAACAATGTTTAAAGAGTGAGAAGCTATAAATGCCTAATATAAGATAAAGAGGAACCTCATGATTGATGTTATTAAACGTAAATATGAAGGTATTCCCCGTTTTTTCAATCTGAGATTCTATTTCTTTTTGAAGTCTACTCATGAACGCAGGGTTGATCTCTGCGAGTCGATCAATGATGATCGCTCTCTGGTCATGCGTGACCATCCAGGTAAATGCTGTGTGATTTGTATGAGATTCAGTTTTAGGAACCAAATTTTTATTGAGCAATTCCGTGAATAGTATTGACATCTTATCAGGATGATTAATCACCAACTCAAGCACCATGCTTGCATGGTCCGCCGATGATAGCAGCCTGACAAATACGCAGTCTTCATCTGATGTACTTTTTAAGAAGGTAGCCTTGAAATCTTTTTTCCTGAGCATGGCTTGACATTTTGCTTCTGAAGGAAGCGTGGTTTCTTTTGATTTGATAGAGTCAGTTGCTTTTTCAGAGGCAAGTTGCACAATGTGATAGTGTTTATGAAACGATGTTGCAGAGCGCTTCAAATCTTTCACCCAAATTGATTTAGCAACCTCAAATTGCTGGTTTG
>CBFGYM010000048.1:0-4514 GCA_965653045.1 uncultured Gammaproteobacteria bacterium | reverse complement strand
CACCAATTCCGTCAACTTCGCCTTTGCTTCTTGAAACTGCCACTGGTTCATCCCCCGCCCCCATCTGTCTAGTCATACTAGTCAGTATAGGCGATGGGTCGATAAACTGCAAGCAGATATCGAGCACATAAAATAATATTTTTAATAATATGTTAAGAATTCGCTGTTACGATATACTCTAGCAAAATTATAGAAACGGGGTTTTTGTAACACTATGTATACACTTAAATTACAGTATCATTCAGACATTCACTACCCCTCTGAATCACACTCGCCCTTTTTCGGCTTGCGTGCTGACCCCGCATTGTCTATACACCTCATTCTGCATATTTTGTCCTTTATTAAAAACCCCCAAGATATTGCAAGTTTGATGTTGGTGAATAAATCGTTCTTTGAGGTTTTCAGCCATAAAACTATTTGGAAAAATATTGCACAAACACATTTTCCAAATTATTTTTATAACCCCATTGATCTTCAAAAAGCTTCTTCCTGGTATCACACAGTTCAATGGATGTATAAAGACCATTATGAAAACGCAGGGCTGAAAGATGAAAGAGAAAAAAGACTGGATATTGCAGCCAAATCTAGCGACATTGACCAACTCCGAGCTGAGCATTTAACGTGGGATGATATTGCAGCAGCATTCAAAGAGGCACGAACATTCACTCCTGCTAAATCTTTATATTCAATCATCGCCATTTATGCCGATCAACCCGTGCGTGATTATGTATTCAATGAAATGATTCTGCCATTTTTCTCTGAATTTAAAACACGTGAAGATATTACCACCACATTCACTTACCTTGATTTAGAATCTTGGAATATTCTGCAATATGCCGCTGCTTTTAATCAAGTCAACTTTATCAAAAATCTAAAAAATAAAGGCCTCATTGGCGCTAATGAATTAAACACACTGCCGAAATACTTGACTACGCAAACCCCCTTACAATTTGCAGCCTTCTCAGGGCATCTTGAAATGGTTAAGCTATTATTATCTTTAGGAAGCATTCCTGCAGCGCCCGCACAAGGCCTTACCATTTCCGCTTTACACTTAGCCATCGCAGGTAGACATTTAAACGTTGCTCGCTATCTAATGGGGACAGATTCCGTTAACAGAGCACTCATCTACTCAGCCATTTCTGGTAACGCTGACATTGTACGATCGCTGCTAAGAGAAGGTGCCGAGATTGATACACAAGATAACACGGGTGAAACAGCACTTTTCTATGCAGCAAAGAAAGGCCATTATAAAGCTTTCAAAATACTTTTTGAGGCTGATGCTGATTTTACATTGCCTAATGAAAAGGGTGATACACCGCTATCTTGTGCTGTCGTCAACAAAGACTACCGCATGGTTCAACATTTTATTCCTTTCAAAAAGGCCTTTGAACGTGATGCGGTGATACTTACATTAAAAAAAGCATTTATCAACAATGATAGAAAAATGCTTGACTTATTACTCTCACCGGCGCTCGGCCTTGATATCCAAAATGATTTATTTCGAAAAAACCTAATGATTGTTGCGGCAACGCATGGTAAACCTGAAATGTTGAGTGCTTTAATCGAAGCAGGGCACTCTATACACATAGCTCACCCAACAACACAAAGACCCCTTTTGTTGCTTGCGCTCTTATCAAAAAATCTCAATGTTGCGGAGTTGTTCGCAAAAGCGGGTTGTGTCAAAAACACAATTGATTCTGTTTCTAATAAATCAACATTGCGTTATGCTGCTTTTGCTGGTAGCACTTACATTGTAGATCAATTACTCAAAAATAATCATGTCTCGCAAAAAGAATTAGATAAATCGTTACTGGTTGCCGCGAGGCGTGGACACACTTCAACCGTCAAATCACTTATTCTTGCAGGGGCAAATACGTCTCGTTTAACACGCACCCATTCCCTAAAAATAATTTTGGAAATCTTCAATGCGTTTATTCATCTCGATCAAAAAGAACCGAAAAGAATTCACCAAGATTTTTGCTTGGAAGCTATCATTAACCTTCCTATGATCAAAAAATTTGAGCTTGATAAATATATTATCAAAACAGCCAATCGTGAAGAAAATCACTATAAAAGAAAATTTACCCTATTCGGTAAAACCATCAATTTCGGCTACTCCTCAACCGAAAAACTCGCCGCCGCAACAGCCTTAAAGCTGGCAATCGAAGGGGTAGACAAATCAATCCTCGATCAACACAAAGGCGCGCTCAATAATGGAGAATTAAAAACAATTTATCGAGCCTTGATGAGAAGGTAAAAACCATGGATGCCATACCCCTCACACGAGTATATTTCTACGATAAAGAATATAACTTTAATTTTATTTTTGTTAAGCTAACCCCAATATAAATATTAATACCTAGGAAATAGCATGTTGAAAAAATCAATATTAAACAAAGTAAACTTCATTGACAAAGCAGATTCAAATTCTTCTTTCAATATGTTAATGATAGCACTAAGTCCTGAGATATTTTTAAAAATATTTGCTTATATTACAAACCCTGAAGATCTTTTCACTTTAATGTTAGTGAATCAATCTTTTTTTCGAGCTTTTAACAATCAAAGGCTATGGAGAAATATCACACATCTTCATTTTCAGCATGAATTCTTTAAACGACGGTCGTCTCAAGAGAATTCATGGTTACGCACGTTTGGTCATGCGACAATTGAAAGCCGAGAAGCGCATGTTGGCATCAAAGAATTTTCTATGAACCCAGGACATATACCAGATACACATCGAAATGATATTTTAGTATTTGCTGCGGTTCGGTCAGCTGATTTACGTGCGTTAAGCGAGATACAACTTTCGTGGCATATGCTGTTCATGTCTGATAAAAATTATCATTATAGCCGGGATTTTTTTCTTGAAGCACACATCGGACATCGACTTTATGAAATCATTGGTCAACATCCTGAACAAGCGCTTCGTGACTATCTTTTTAATCAATTCATCCTCCCCGAATATAATAATGCACTAACGCTTACTTGGCGCGATTGTCCCTTCCATATTTTTCATTGGGCTGTCATATGCAATCAACTCGATTTTGTGGAAGAATGCTCCAAAAATGACTATTTTCAACAAAATGATGTTGTCCATCTTCCTTTTAGCTTCCCACAACGTGGAAGACGCTATAGTGCTTTAATGCTAGCTTCTCTATGCGGCCACACTGAAATGGTCAAAAGTTTACTAAAACTCCATGCAAATGTTTATCAGTTTGCAGTTGAACAGTCATCTATTTCTCCATTAACGTTAGCTGCGCAATTTGGTCACACAGACGTGGTACAAGCATTACTGCCTAACATGAAAAGCTTCTATCTTGCGCTTAAACTTGCGGCAGAAAATGGTCATCATCGCATTGTGTCAGCCATCCTTGAGGCGGGTGTTGATATTCCTGCTAATACACAATTAATGCTCACTGTCGCAGAACGCGGACATTTTAAGGTTTTTGAATTGCTTTTTGAAGCAGATTTACCATTCAATATTAAAGATAGTATGGCTCGGTCGCCTCTTCATTTAGCGATATTAGGCAATCATCTTCCCATTGCCGAAAGATTACTGCAATTTAAAGCACAGCTTGATGACACGTCCATCATGACTTTATTATTCAATGCCGCTAGAAAGGGTCATACTGAGACGACTCAATTATTATTAGAACACGGCATGGAGGTTACCCAAAAACCTAATTCCGCTAAAGCTTTGTTATTTGCACTACAAAATAAACATGTTGATGTTGCTTTAATGTTAATCAATGCAGGTATTTGTTCGAATGTAAGGGATGATGATACCCATCAATCATCGCTTTATTATGCTGTGGCATGTGGTAATCATTTTATCGTTGATAAATTACTTGAACATAACCAATTTTCAAAGAAAGAATTAGATTTAGTGCTTCAGATGTCGTTTAAAACAGGGAATTTAGCAATCATTAGGTCATTGTCGTTGGCTGGTGCGGATACAACAAAATGGTTTAGATCGCTCACGGGTAATATATTTAAAGATATTGCCACTAAATTTATTTTTCCGATTATTACAATACCGTTATTTCGTACTCATCATAATCTTTATTATAAAGTTGATATGCAAGCAGCGGCGAGAATTGAGCTTGAAAAATATATTTTAAAAACAACAGCGCGTGGTGAAAATCATTATAAACGATCGTTGACAATATTTTCACACACATGTCACTTTGGTGGGTATTCTTCAACTGAAAAACTTGCCGCAGCAAAGGCATTGCAAACAGTTGTAGAGGGCGGCAATGTCAATGATCTTGATGCGCATGAGGGCGCGCTGAATAATGGAGAATTAAAAACAATTTATCGAGCCTTGATGAGAAGGTAAGGTTGTAGGGTTTCGTGTGTCATTTGAAAGGTTATCCCTCCCTCCAGCTGCTATTATTGCTTTTCATTGAAAAGCAAGTAGGCTGGAGGGGCTCGCTGAAGGATAGACGCATAATTTAATGAAAAGAAAAACTTTTACTGCTGGTAGATCATTAGCACAAAGCGAAGAAGTGCTT
>CBFGYM010000047.1:0-4558 GCA_965653045.1 uncultured Gammaproteobacteria bacterium | reverse complement strand
AAGCTGCGGTTAAGGTTGTTTTACCATGGTCAACGTGACCAATGGTGCCCACGTTGACGTGCGGCTTTGTACGTTCAAATACTTGCTTACTCATTGCATTTTCCTCTCTTCTCTACCAGGCTATTATTTCGTACTTTTATCAATAATTTGCTCAGCAATGTTCGCTGGGACTTCGCAATATTTCGCAAATTCCATCGAGTAGGTTGCGCGACCTTGTGACATGGAACGAAGGTCTGTCGCATAACCGAACATTTCTGACAAGGGCACCTCAGCATGAATAACTTTACCCGATGGGGAGTCATCAATACCTTGCAATACACCGCGGCGACGGTTTAAGTCACCCATTACGTCACCCATGAAGTCTTCTGGCGTAACTGCCTCAACTTTCATGATAGGTTCTAAAATCACTGGCTTAGCACGTTTAGCACCTTCTTTAAACGCCATAGAACCAGCAATTTTGAATGCCATTTCGTTGGAGTCGACATCGTGGAAGGAGCCATCATACAGGGTCACTTTCACGTCGACAACAGGGAAGCCAGCAATCACACCATTTTGCATTTGCTCTTGGATACCCTTATCAACCGCAGGAATATATTCACGAGGAATAACACCACCCACAATTGCGTTAACGAATTCGAAGCCTTTGCCAGCTTCTTGTGGCTCGATCTTGATCCAGACGTGACCATATTGACCACGACCACCGGATTGACGAACGTATTTACCTTCTTGATCGATGGAACTGCGAATGGTTTCGCGGTAGGCCACTTGAGGCTTACCAACGTTTGCATCCACATTGAACTCACGCTTCATACGGTCAACAATAATTTCAAGATGAAGTTCACCCATCCCTGAAATAATGGTTTGGCCAGATTCTTCATCCGTGTGAACACGGAAAGAAGGATCTTCTTGCGCCAATTTACCCAAAGCGATACCCATTTTTTCTTGGTCAGCTTTGGTTTTTGGCTCAACAGCAACGGAGATAACCGGTTCTGGGAACACCATTTTTTCAAGTACAATGACTTTATCGGTATCGCAAAGCGTGTCGCCAGTGCTGACTTTCTTTAAGCCAACAGCAGCAGCGATGTCACCTGCTAATACTTCTTTAATTTCAGTACGTTCGTTTGCGTGCATCTGCAAAATACGACCGATACGTTCTTCACGATCTTTGATCGGGTTATAAACGGTATCGCCTGAACGTAATACACCGGAGTAAACACGGAAATACGTTAAGGTACCCACAAACGGGTCGGTTGCAATTTTAAATGCCAATGCCGAGAACGGTTCGTTATCGCTTGGTTGACGTTCTGCAGGGGTTTCCGCTGCATCGTTCAAGTTACCTTTCACCGCTGGAACATCAATCGGAGAAGGTAAATAATCGATAACGGCGTCTAACATTGCTTGTACGCCTTTGTTTTTAAAGGCTGAACCGCAAACCATCGGAACAATTTCATTGCGCAAAGTACGAATACGTAAGCCGGTTTTGATTTCTTCTTCTGAAAGATCACCGGTTTCTAAGTATTTGTTCATGTAGTCTTCAGAGGCTTCTGCTGCCGCTTCAACCATTGCTTCACGATACTTTTTGCAATCATCTAACATAGCAGGAGAGATGTCGCGATATTCAAAGGTATTCCCTTTGGTCGTTTCATCCCAATAAATAGCTTTCATTTTCACTAAGTCAACCACGCCTTCAAATGCTTCTTCAGCACCGATGCCTAATTGAATAGGAACTGGGTTTGCACCTAATTTTGTTTTAACTTGGCCAACAACACGTAAAAAGTTCGCACCAACACGGTCCATTTTGTTAACGAAACCGATACGTGGTACGCCGTAACGTGTGGCTTGACGCCATACCGTTTCGGTTTGAGGTTCAACACCACCCACAGCACAGAATACAGCGCAAGCGCCGTCTAATACACGGAGAGAACGTTCAACTTCAATGGTGAAGTCAACGTGTCCGGGGGTATCAATAATGTTAATACGGTGTCTGTCATATTGGTGCGCCATACCATCCCAGAAGGTGGTTGTCGCTGCGGAAGTAATGGTAATACCGCGTTCTTGTTCTTGTACCATCCAGTCCATGGTAGCAGCGCCATCATGCACTTCACCAATTTTATGGTTAACACCCGTGTAATAAAGAATACGCTCAGTCGTCGTCGTTTTACCGGCGTCGATGTGAGCCATAATGCCTATATTTCTGTACCGATCAATGCCTGTTTCACGTGTTGCCACAATTCACCTCAATCTTACCAACGATAATGGGCAAACGCTTGGTTTGCTTTTGCCATACGATGAACGTCGTCGCGAACTTTAATAGATGCGCCACGATTCATGCAGGCATCATGTAATTCGGCAGCCAAACGTAAGGCCATGGTTTTTTCAGAGCGTTTTTTCGCTGCATCAACAACCCAACGCATTGCTAGCGCAACACCACGGTCTGAAGACACTTCGATAGGCACTTGATACGTTGCACCACCCACACGACGAGATTTTACTTCGACTGTTGGGGCAACATTGTTCAAGGCTTTGTTTAAATTTTCGAGCGCTGCTGTTAAGCCTTGCTCTTGTGCGCGCTTGCTGACAACAGCAGCTGGTGCTGAACGACGGCCGCCTTTGCTGCCTGCATCAGTACTTTCGCTTTCATCTTTGGCGTCTTTCTTTAAGCGATCTGCTAACATGCCTAACGAATCATACACAATTCGTTCTGCAATAGACTTTTTGCCTTCACGCATAACGATGTTAATAAACTTTGCTACCTGATCGCTTCCGTACATCGGATCAGGCAAAACTTCTCGCTTAATCGCAGCTTTTCTTCTTGGCATTGCTTCTATCCACCCTTAATTTTATTGCTTAGGTTTTTTTGCACCGTACTTGGAACGACCACGACGTCGCTTGGTAACACCGGCTGTATCTAGGCTACCGCGGACAATGTGATAACGCACACCTGGCAAATCCTTTACACGACCGCCACGAACCAAGACCACAGAGTGCTCTTGCAAGTTGTGACCTTCACCGCCGATGTAGGCAGTGACTTCGTTCCCGTTCGTTAAACGAACACGAGCTACTTTACGCAGCGCTGAGTTCGGCTTCTTAGGGGTGGTGGTGTACACACGGGTACAAACGCCACGTTTTTGCGGACTACCGGCTAACGCTGGACCCATCGGTTTAAATTCCTTTGGTGTCCGGCCATGACGGACTAACTGGTTAATCGTTGGCATTACTCTCTTCTCCAACCGTTATAAATTCTATAAAATCATGTTGTTGCTGCAATTTTCCAAACTTGGAAGTCCGCATCAACCGCGTGATTTGATCATTTCACAAAGTCACGCACGCTCAGCCTAATTTAGATAGGCGAGGCGCGATTCTAAAAAAGCAACCCCTTTTATGTCAAGGACTTGTTGGTATTTATTTATTATTAGCCCCAAATTGTGCAAAAGTTTATCACAATTTGGGGCTAGAAAACACCCTCTTGGCATTTCTGCCAAGAATATAAGCGAATCAGCGACTTGCGCTAACCGCCTATTTTGCTTTTTCAGCGTCTTGTACTGCCCCAGACAGTGACTCGCCGCGTCTATCAGTGTGGTAGCCAAACCCCGTTCCCGCTGGGATGAGACGACCCACGATGACATTCTCTTTTAACCCTCTCAATTCGTCTATCTTCCCGCTCACGGCCGCCTCAGTTAAGACACGGGTCGTTTCTTGGAAGGAAGCCGCAGAGATGAAGGATTCCGTCGATAATGACGCCTTGGTGATTCCAAGAAGGACAGGCTCAGCTCTCGCCACGATCTTGCCTTCTTTTCTCAAGCGAATATTCTCAAAGCGGAAAGCACTAAATTCCACTTGTTCGCCCTTGATTAAGTTGGTATCGCCAGCATCAGAAATAACGACTTTTCTAAGCATTTGGCGAATGATTACCTCAATGTGCTTATCGTTGATTTTTACACCTTGTAAACGATAAACGTCTTGAATTTCATTCACTAAATAATTTGCGAGCGCATTCACACCCAATAAGCGTAAAACATCGTGTGGATTTAATGGACCTTCCACTAATGTTTCACCACGCTCAACATGTTCGCCTTCGAACACGTTGATGTGACGCCATTTAGGAATGAGCTCTTCATGCACGTCCCCGTTCGGGTTCGTAATCATGAGTCGGCGCTTGCCTTTTGTTTCTTTACCAAAGCTGATAATACCGGAAGACTCTGCCAAAATTGCGGAATCTTTGGGTCGACGTGCCTCGAATAAGTCTGCAACGCGAGGCAAACCACCGGTAATATCGCGTGTTTTTGAGCTTTCTTGTGGAATACGTGCTAAGACGTCGCCCACTTTCACTTTTGCGCCATCTTCAAAGTTAATGATCGCGTCTGCAGGCAAGAAGTATTGCGCCGCAACGTTGGTGCCTGCCAAGAAGATGTCATCTCCGTTGTCATCAACCAATTTGATCATTGGCTTTAATTCTTTACCGCTTGCGCCACGCGCTTTATGGTCGGTAACCACAATACTGGTTAAGCCGGTCAGCTCATCGGTTTGACGATGCATGGTGGTGCCATCGAACAAGTCA
>CBFGYM010000046.1:0-5057 GCA_965653045.1 uncultured Gammaproteobacteria bacterium | reverse complement strand
CAAACCCAAGCAACGACCCAAAGCACCGCGTCTAACGACCAAGTAGCTCCTATGCAAACCGCTGACAACTCATCCATGAGCCAAACCTCAGCACCTGCTGATTCAGCTGCTTCTTCCAGCAGCATGCCAGCTTCAAGCAGCATGCCAGCTTCCGGCAGCATGCCAGCCGACAGCGCTAACTAAGCATTGTCTGATGAAAAAAACGCCACCTTCGGGTGGCGTTTTTTTTGTGTTATGCTACCCCCCACTTTCAAAAAAGCTGGGTTGATTGATTATGAAATGGACAAATATTGCTAGCGCACTCATTGTATTACTATTTAGTTTTTTACTCACAGGGACGTCGGTTATTGCAGACCCTGTTGATGGGAATAATGGGGGGGTGCTAGACCCAAGCTCCGCTGCAACACAGCCTGAAGGTCGAATTTGGAACCTTCAAGATGCTGATATTTTGAGCGTCATCAATGAGGTTTCTCAAGAAACCGGCAAAAATTTTATTGTCGACCCACGCGTCTCTGGCAAAATTTCTTTAATCTCTAGCAAACCCATCCACGGCAACCAAGTTTACGATGTGTTTTTATCCGTATTAGGCATGTTGGGGTATTCTGCCATTCCAAGCGGACATTACATTAAAATTGTACCGAATATGGAAAGTGGTGAAGCGGCAACGAAAGTGGCAACCAATAAATCACCCGGTCGCGGTGATGAAGTGGTGGTGCGCGTGGTGCCCTTAGAGAATGTGTCTGCAACACAATTAATGCCCGTGTTGCGCCCAATGATGCCGCAGTGGAGCAATATTGCTTCTTATACGCCAGGCAATGCGTTAATTTTATTGGGTCGTGCGGATAATCTTCAGCGCATTATGACGGTTATTCAAGAAGTTGATAAAGCGACGGATAGCGGTATTCAAATGATTCCCTTGCATCACGCATCGGCACCGCAAATTGCTCAAGTATTAAATAATTTGCAAGCCTCGGCGCGTGCGTCGGGTGATGTGCCGGGTGTTTCTATTGCGGTGGATGATAGAAGTAATAGTGTTTTATTAAGCGGTCCTCGTGCCATGCGTTTGCGCATGCGGGTGTTGATTGCGCAGTTAGATACACCGGCTGCATCACCTGCGGGTAACACGGAAGTGATTTATTTGCGTTATCTTGAAGCAAAAAGTTTAGCGCCGCTACTGAGTAAGATTGCGCAAAGCATTATGGGGAAAGATGCCGGCGCCTCACAAGATTTATCAAATGGCTTAAATAGCAGCAGTGCTTCAACAACGAAAGACACCAGCAGTAATCAAACGATTATTCAAGCTGAGCCGAATACAAATGCGATTATTATTACTGCGCAACCGGCATTAATGCAGGCTTTAAAAGCCGTCATTATGAAACTCGATATTCGCCCTGCGCAAGTATTGGTGGAAGCCGTGATTGCCGAAGTCGATGAAGCGAATTTAACAAGCTTAGGCATACAGTGGGGCAGTGTGGGGTCTTCTGGGCAAGTGCAAGCCTCACCCACGAACCCAACGGAATTTCCAAGCTTGGGCGCGGGGGTGGTGGGTATTATTCCTGGCACCGATATTCAAGCGATTTTAAGTGTTTTACAAAATCAAAACGGGGTAGATATTTTATCAACCCCATCTGTGATGGTATTAGATAATCAAAAGGCTTCTATTGAAGTCGGTAAAGATGTGCCTATGCAGTCTGGGTCTTATACAACAACAGCGGGTACAAGCACGGTTTCACCGTTTACAACCGTCGATCAAAAACCCGTAACTTTAAAATTAGAAGTGACACCGCAAATTAATTTGTCGAATTCTGTACGGCTTAAATTAAATTTGAAAAACGATACATTGCAAAATCCGCAAAACCCAGGGTTAACACCCATTGTGAACACCAGCAAAATTTCTAATACGGTTATTATTAATAACGATGATGTGTTGGTGCTGGGTGGGTTAATCAGCACGTCTAATATTGAAAATATTAATAAAGTGCCTATTTTAGGGGATTTACCAATTATTGGCCCTGTGTTTCAACAAAAAAGCCAAAGTCAGGAAAAGAAAAACTTAATGTTATTTATTAAGCCGATTATTATGCACGATAATGACGATTCAACATTAATTTCACAAATGAAATATAACGATGTGCGTCAAACACAAGCGAATTTCCGTGATGAATTGGCAGACATTGGCCGCAAACCTTTAACAACCATTTTGCCGCCGTGGAAAAACAAACGTGATTTGCCAGCACCGTTTGCAGCGGATAAACCGCAATGAGTGTTTTAAAGTTTTCTTACGCGAAACGTCACGGCGTGTTGGTGCTGTCTGATGCAGAAGAAAACGCAAAAATTATTTATCATGAAACACCGGCGCTTGAAGTTTTTTCTGAGTTGCGCCGGTTGTTAAATAAGCCTTTAGTGTGTGAAGCCGTTTCAACCGATGAATTTAATAAGCAATTGGTGAAGTTATATGAAACCGATTCCACCACGGCCATGCAAATGGCAGAAGATTTTGGTGATCAACTTAATTTAACCGATTTAATGCAAAGCTTACCCAAAGCCGAAGACTTGCTAGAAAAACAAGACGATGCGCCGATTATACGCTTATTAAATGCTTTGTTAAGTGAAGCGATTAAAGAAGGCGCGTCTGATGTGCACATTGAAACGTTTGAAGATCGCATTTCCATTCGGTTTAGAATTGATGGCATTTTAAGAACGGTGCTGGAACCGCCGCGTGTGTTGGCGCCTTTAATTGTCTCGCGTATTAAGGTGATGGCAAAGCTCGATATAGCTGAAAAACGCTTGCCGCAAGATGGTCGCATTAGTTTGCGTATGGGTGCGCACACGGTGGATGTGCGTGTTTCAACCATGCCGACTAATCACGGTGAGCGTGCGGTGTTGCGTTTGTTAGATAAGCAGCATGCACGTTTAGATTTGGCTGAATTGGGGATGGATGCTGAGCGTTTGAATTTGTTAACGTCTTTAATTAATCAACCTCACGGTATTTTATTGGTGACAGGCCCCACGGGGTCGGGCAAAACAACAACTTTATATGCGGCATTGACTTTATTAAATAATAATCAACGTAATATTTTAACGGTAGAAGACCCAATTGAATATGATTTAGCAGGTGTGGGTCAAACACAGGTAAATACCAAAATTCAAATGACGTTTGCGAAAGGCTTGCGTGCTATTTTACGGCAAGACCCTGATGTGGTGATGGTGGGTGAAATTCGCGATTTAGAAACCGCGCAAATTGCCATTCAGGCGAGCTTAACGGGTCACTTTGTTTTATCAACTTTACATACGAATTCTGCGATTGGTGCGGTGACACGTTTGAGTGATATGGGCGTTGAGCCGTTTTTATTGGCATCGAGTTTGGTGGGTGTTTTGGCACAGCGTTTAGCGCGTTTATTATGTGTTGATTGCAAACAATTTGAAAAAGCAACAGCTTTAGAATGCCAAATTATGAATGTGAAAGTTGAAGACGCGCCGACGATTGCGCATCCGGTGGGGTGTGCGAAGTGTCGCTATACTGGGTATGCCGGTCGAACAGGGATTTATGAATTAATTGTGATTGATGAAACGATGAAAACTTTAATTCATGATCAATCGGGTGAGCAGCGTTTGCGTCAACATGCGCGCAGTTTGTTTCCGAGTTTACGGCAAGATGGTATTCATCGTGTGTGTTTGGGTGAAACGTCTTTAGAAGAAGTCATGCGTGTTAGCAATGAAGATTGAGGTGTGATGTGCCTGCTTATCATTATACGGCGGTGAACACAGACGGTGCGCCACAAAAAGGCGTGATTGAAGCGGAGAGTGAACGTCAAGTGCGTGAGCAATTGCGTGCGCAGGGGTTTTTTCCAACCGGTGTGCAATTAGCAAAATCATCTTCAACGGGTAAGCAAGCGTTTTGGCAGCTCAATATCGGTGGGCCGCGGCGTTTAAGCAGCAAGGCGGTGGCTTTATTTACGCGGCAATTTGCAACATTGTTGTCTGCTGGGTTGCCGGTGGAAGAGGCCCTGTTGGCGGTGTCGCAGCAGTCTGAGCAACCTGCGGTGAAGGCTTTGATTTTGTCGGTGCGCGCGAGTGTGATGGAAGGGCATGCGTTGGGTAAAGCAATGGAAGCGCATCCGAGTGCGTTTTCTTCATTGTATTGTGCGACGGTGTCAGCGGGTGAGCGAACAGGGCATCTTGATCAAGTGTTGTTGCGTTTGGCGGAGTATACTGAGCAGCAAGCGAATATTACGCAAAAATTAAAAACGGCTTTAATTTACCCGGCGATGATTGTGTGTGTGGCGTTTGGGATTGTGGGATTTTTGTTGGCGTATGTGGTGCCGAAGATGGTCGCGGTTTATGGGCACATGAAACAGGCCTTGCCGGTGATGACGACAGTATTAATTGCGTTGAGCAATGGCATGCAAGCGTTTGGGTTATATGTGTTGTTGGTGTTGGTGGGTGGGGTGTTGTTATTTCGATATGGTTTAAAGCGCAATGCTGCTATGCGTTTGCGTTGGCATTATGTTTTGTTGAAGTTGCCTTTGGTTGGATTTGCGTTGAAAACGGCCGATACGGCGCGGTTTGCGAGAACCTTATCGGTGTTGTCCTCAGCGGGTGTGCCGGTGTTGGAAGCTATGCAGGTGTCGTCGCAGTTAATGACGCTTATTCCGTTGCGTGAGTCGGTTGAAGCAGCAGTCGGCCGTGTGCGTGAAGGGGCGGCGATTCATTTGGCGCTGAAAAACACAGGGTATTTTTCACCGATGTGCATACACATGATTGCAAGCGGTGAAGCAAGCGGGCAACTTGACCAACTACTCGAGCGTGTGGCGAAACAACAAGAAGAGGAAGTCACCCGCCTAATCGATGTCTCCTTAGCCCTATTCGAACCTGCAATTATTCTCGTCATGGGCGCGATTGTCTTGTTTATCGTGCTGGCCGTCTTGCTGCCGATTTTCCAATTAAACGAATTTACAGGTTAATGTTGGGGTAAATTTTATTTTTTAAAAGCTTTAATCGATGGCGGATTACGGTTTGTAAAAAACACAAACCTAATCACGCCCTTGTGTCTTAAA
>CBFGYM010000045.1:0-5178 GCA_965653045.1 uncultured Gammaproteobacteria bacterium | reverse complement strand
AAGCTGCGGTTAAGGTTGTTTTACCATGGTCAACGTGACCAATGGTGCCCACGTTTACGTGCGGCTTTGTACGTTCAAATACTTGCTTACTCATTGACATGCGCTCCGCTTGAAACAAAATTGATTGATTGTCATCTAAGCCCACCAACGGAATCGAACCGTCGACCTCTTCCTTACCAAGGAAGTGCTCTACCGACTGAGCTAGGTGGGCACTGAGACACGAGCGGGCGATGGGAATCGAACCCACGCTATCAGCTTGGAAGGCTGAAGTTCTACCATTGAACTACGCCCGCATTTCGTCACCAGAAACAAGACGCTAGCCTGGCTAAAATCTGGTTTCTGCTGACGGAATGTTCTCAGTTGGAGGGGGAAGGATTCGAACCTTCGAAGGCGCTAGCCGTCAGATTTACAGTCTGATCCCTTTGGCCGCTCGGGAACCCCTCCAGAATTTGAGGGTGAATTTTGCTTGAGATACGCGGGGTTGTCAATCGCCATCCGCTTAAAAAACCTAGATTTTTTTAGGGTGGCGATTAATTTGTGTATTAAGTGGTCAAAGTGGGGGTTGTGGACGCTGCTCGTCAGTTTTCTCTTGCGCTGCTGGGCACGCTTCTGGCTGCGCGGAAAACAACATAAACGAGTTGGCCGCCCGATCAAGCGCAGAATTCGTCATTGGCGCATCTATCACGCGCGAGACGACAAGAAAACGATCAAACTGGACGTAACGCTCCGCTTCAATGCCTTTCAGTGCCTCATCCCAGGTCAACAGCGCAGAGCCTTGCATCACCGGTTGTGCCGGCTCGAGCGCAGGGTCAACCTCTTTTCGCTGACGTCGCAGCCGCCCTTGAATATTGGCACTATTATGAACAGGGCGATCCTTCTGCGGCTCTAGCGCATCATAGGCCTGCTGCAACGCTTCGAATTTTTTAATCAAGTCAGCAAACTCGCTCACATCGCAGTGCTTGTCAGGGTCGTCTTGCTTAATCGCTTCAATCATTGCTTTCAATGCACCCAATCTGATTTTGCGGGTTTCATTCGATAAACCAGGCTCATTAATGCAATCAACCGTACGACGAAGACGATTTAATTCTGCTTGCTTATCTTTTGTTGGGTCGCTAATCGCGGCTACCACGGCCTTCACCGCCGCCATTTGTGTCGGCCGAATCAGCGCCACCAATTTATTCACGATAAAGCCGGTAAACACTGTACTCAATATTGCCTTACCCAGCACATCCCACAACACTAGCCTTGTAAAGATGGCTGCTTTTTTAAAGACTTCACCAACTTTGCCACGCAATGTTTCCGCCTCAAGCGGGCTGAATAGCTTCGTAAATAACTTTTGCGGCTTCCCATCTTTATCAAGCGCTTGCTCACATTGATAGATCTGTACGCCAATATTCCAAGCGAGACGCAAGCCCAAAAATACCCAACCAACAGGTGAACTCAAAAAGGCGGTGTAAGCAGCACTAGCAATCAGAGCACCGGTGATCTGCACAGCATGCACTAATATCGTTACAAATAGCACGATAGACGGCACCACAAAATAAAGGTTTATAGCCGTCCACGCAGCATCGCCCAGGTAATAGCCAATCGTCAGCCCTTTTTTATATCTTTCATAGCGTGATCGCGTTGGTAACATATTACCGGCATCATCTGGCACTTGCACCTGTTTCAACTTACCGTCAATTTTTTGGCATGCCGTCATCAATGCGTCTTGCACAGTTTTCATTTCGTTTTCAATGACAAGCTGATGATTCATTTCGTGTGTATTACACTCAGCCTCCATCACTGTTAACACATCTTTTTGTTGCGCGGTCAGCGGGCAAGCGTCATTATTCAATATTTGTGCCAACCCGCCCCTTAAATAAGCGTAAATTTGCGACTTTAAGTACGCGTTTGCGTAAATATCAGCATAGCGTTTTAAATACTCGAAATGGAATTTTAATAAAAGAAAACGATATTGCACAATCTGCTGATTAGCATCTAGGTCTGTAAACATCGCCTTAATGAAGGCATCGCGGTGATCTGAATCAATATCAAATTGGATATTATTTTTATCAACCCAAGCCTGGATGCGTAGAAGTGCTTGATGAAATAAATCATTCTCTGCTTTTGCCTCTGCAATAACCCTGCCGGCCAACGCCTGATATCGATAAAATTCGCCAACCCACATTTCAGGAACGGTCACATCAGAAGATGTTTTGGATGCATGCACGCCCAATATCTCGCAAATTTTATCTGTAATACGACCTTTCACGTCTATTTGATTGGAAACTCCTTTTTGCACAGGTTGCGCATGTGCAGCAACCACAGACATTCCTGGCACATCACTCAACTGCTTCTTGATTGCGCTCCATCCAGACCCTTGCTTTAGTAAACGCACACCCCTATCGACATAACGACGCACAATTTGCTTCACAACATACGCGCCGTGGGTTGACATATTAAATGGATCAGAGATTTCTGCTTCAACCCACACGGTTGATAAATTCAGAGTAGCATGCTGCTTTTGCATATCTTGTTGATATGCATACAAGGCCGATAAATCTTCCATCAATTCAGTGAGATCTTGATTGCCAATTTCCTGCATCAGGAAGGAAACCACGCGCTGCAGCAAATCATGCGGCAAATTAGGCTGCTCTGAAAGCAACGTTAAGGGGCCGAGCTCTCCCACCAGTCGCTTGATAAAACCAAATGCTTGATTCGCACTCGCATTCGCATACGCTTCCGATGCGTCACTTGGAAGGTCGTAAAGCATTTTAGCCAAGTCTTTATTGGATTTTTTAGCAAGATTTTCGCTTATTATTTTTAATAATCCTGCTAATTTTTGACAATAAGCCTGCTTACGCAGAATTGCTTGCTTAACAGCGCCTTCACATGAAAGCGTCTCAATAGAAAACGGTTGTGCTTCCAAATGCCCAATAATAATGTCTAATAAAGCTTTAGGATCAATTAAATCTAAACCCATCTGAAAAGATCTGATCGCCTGCGCTTTCGGCGCAACGCCACCGACCGTTGCCATCAATTGAGCCTGTGAGTACTCTTGATTCGGCGCTTTATAATATTCACCTATCCAACCTTCAAAGCCCGAGGTTTGACCGCCGCACGTTTCGTCAACAAACGACACTTCTTGGGGTGAAATTAAGCGGCCAGCTTGAAGCTCAAGCACTAAACGATGCAAAGCAGTATATTGAGGTGATTCTTTATTAACATTTTTACCCTCAACAATCGGATATATTTTGGAAAGTAGAATTTTCTGTTGCGCAGCCACCAATATACGATTTAACTTTACTGTATAAATTTTTTCATAAAATTTTTTATAACCTTTATCTTCAGCTAAATAAGCTAAACGCATTCGATCTTCATTCACCGCGCGTAACAAAGCAAGCACGTTCTCAGGGGAAGAATGCAATAAACTAATCTCTAATTCAGCCATTTTTTTTAAGGCATTTAAAACAACAATGGCCTTCAATTTCGCATCTTCTTCAGCACCGCTTTGTTCGCTCAATGCAAACAAAGGCTCAAGAAGCAAATATTCTCGATAGGAGATAACAGGTTCGCTTTTATTAAAAAAGGAGTTGAATAGTGACTCTTTTATTTTTTGATTTTCTGCATTGACGGCAATAGCTGAGGCTAATGTATTTAAAAAGTTATAAAAAGCCACAGCATCACGAAATTTAATTTCATTAATACCAGGGATTTGATAATGGTTATTGAAAAACTCAACCACGCGCGGCATTGCAATAATATTAAGGTATTTAGCACAGTCCATCACGCCACCTACAATATATCCAGCGCCGAATCCAATCATTCCGCCAACACTTGCGACATGTTCATGTGCCGCAGCCATTCTGCCCAAAAGAGGAACGGCTTCTACAATAATTTGTTTTTTAAGCGGTTCAAAATCACAAACTGTGTCTGTTAATATTTCGTAACCAGGTTTAGGAGTAAGCCCCATAGACTCGAGTAAATGTTTCGTTTCTTGTGGCAATGCGCGATATGCACCGGTCGCACAGGTGAAACCATCGTTTAAAGCACTCAATTGAAAACAGATGTTCGCGATCGCTCGTAATTGATCATCATTAATTACCTGAGGAAGCGTGTGATATATATCGCCGAGCACCCCAATAATCATATCTTCTTTTAATACTTGAAAATAAGCTTTAATACCTTTTACTTTCTCTTGTAAATTTTTATCGTCAATATTCATCACTTGCGGATTACGGCCTCGCATATAATGCGTTAAGGCATTTGTTAAAATAGAAACTGAGGTGTTGTAAGTGGCATTGGGTGATTGTGGGTCACGCATGGCGTGCACAAAAATAGCAATTTGTGTTTCTAACAATTGAACGCGATGAAGATAATCAGAATATTGCTGAAGATACACTTTCAAAGCATTTTCGTTTAACTGCCCACTAAATTGATTCAACGTTTTCATCACGTGGCGAATTTGAACATTTAGCTTATTGCTAACGTTTCTTTGAATTAAATTCGTTTCTTTAAAATACCGGTGAAAGTGCGCAACTAAGGCATTGGCTGATGCAATGATAAAATCGCGCAATTCACCTTCGGATATTTGATTAAGGCCTAAATAAACGCCCGTTAAGACAATGTTTGACTGATTGATAAGTTTAAGTAATTCACGCTCATTCACATCACAGCCTAGAAACTGGGGGAGCCGTGTTTTAATATCAGCATCGGAAGCGCCTTCTTGTAACAAACGCACGCTAGCTATTTGAATAATTAAATTTTTAAGGCGAACAAGACGAAGGTCTTCGCTCGATTTAGGAGGAATGTATAAAGAATCAAGTATCAGGGGCATGTGGAACCACTCTCGTTTTTTAGGTTATGGAGGTATTGTACGGGGAGAAGCTTAAATTAACATTAATTGAGTGAGAAAAAGGTGGGGGCGGAGTTTTGGGTTATTTTTTAAGGAGTTAGGAGGGTGCGTTATTAAGAGCGGCCTCCCCCAACCCCTCCAGCTGCCTTTACCTCATTTCATCGAGGAGACTGGGGGCTGGAGGGGAGCTTGTCCTCTGCTAACATGAAGGAAAGGAAAAGCTTTTACTGCTGGTAGATCATTAGCACAAAGCGAAGAAGTGCTTGTAGCCGTTACTAAATTCCTCGCATAAAGACGAGCGCCGAGACGTGAAGCTGAATCTGCCGGCGGTGCGCGGGATC
>CBFGYM010000044.1:0-6140 GCA_965653045.1 uncultured Gammaproteobacteria bacterium | reverse complement strand
TTTAAGACACAAGGGCGTGATTAGGTTTGTGTTTTTTACAAACCGTAATCCGCCAACATTAAAAGCTTCTAAAAATTTTAAAAAGCTTTAATCGATGGCGGATTACGACACAAAAAACGTGTCTAATCGCGCCCTATGCTTCGTTCGGGTTAAGCACAACACCAGAAAGTACAGACAATAAAAAACCCGCCAGGAGCGGGTTTTTTGATAAAGTGTTTTACACTGACTAACCTGAACTTGGCAACTTGCCTTCTTCAAAAAGAACATGCATCCCGAGCTTGCCAGTTTCGGCATTGAACGCGAGGCGGTCGTAGCGTTTTTGCTTCAACTTCTCGGTGCTCAGTTTTTTGTTTTTGTCAGTTGTGTAATAAGTTCCGGTCGGCTTACCTTTGGCGGTCTTGCCGGTGGAGTTCATTTTAATTTTATCGCGTGGCATGAGTAGCTCCTCGGTTCTTAAGCGGCAACGGCTTTAAGTAATTTAAGATCGTTGAGGACAGCCTCGATACCAACCTTATCAATGATGCGGATGCCTTGGGTGCTAACACGTAAACGAACAAAGCGTTTTTCGCTTTCTAACCAGAAGCGTTTGGTTTGCATATTTGGTAAGTAGCGGCGCTTGGTTTTGTTGTTGGCGTGAGACACATTGTTACCAACTCTTGGGCCTTTACCTGTAATTGGACATTTTCTAGCCATATCCTGCTCTCTTATGAATGCGTGAATAAAATTCGGGCGGGTGACTTTTCACCACACGTAAGCGTGCGTTATACCAGAATATTCACCCCAGGGCAATGCCTTAATTGCGTCTTCGCTGGCTTGGTCGTATGATGTCCACCTGTGCGGGGAGGAGGAATACATGATTTCCTATTTATCAGGCAAGCGAATTGTGCTCGGCGTGACCGGTAGCATCGCGGCTTACAAAAGCGTTGAATTAGTCCGACGATTAGTCGAGGCAGGTGCTTGCGTGCGCGTGGTCATGACCGCCTCAGCCAAAGCTTTCATTACGCCCCTGACTTTCCAAGCCGTCTCAGGCAACCCCGTCCACGACGATTTATTCGACCTTGCCGCCGAAGCTGCGATGGGTCATATCGAATTAGCCCGTTGGGCAGACGCCGTCGTTGTCGCCCCAGCGTCAGCCGACTTCCTCGCGAAGTGCGTGATTGGTCAAGCCAACGACTTATTAAGCACCTTATGTTTAGTGACCCGTGCCCCTATCGCACTCGCCCCAGCGATGAACCAAGCCATGTGGCTGCACGAAACCACTCAAGCCAATGCCGCCACACTCGCTACTCGTGGTGTGCACCTGCTGGGCCCTGGTGCTGGCAGTCAAGCTTGCGGTGAAATTGGCCCTGGTCGAATGTTAGAGCCTTTAGATTTATTAGCTCGTATTGCCGATTTGTTCGCTAATGATACATTAGCCGGTGTTAAAGTCCTCATCACAGCCGGCCCCACCCAAGAGCCCATCGACCCGGTTCGTTACTTATCAAACGGTAGTTCAGGCAAAATGGGCTACGCCCTTGCCGCAGCTGCCCGAGAAGCCGGTGCCGATGTTACCCTGATTTCAGGCCCCACGGCTTTGCCTGCTCCGGCGGGTGTTACCTTTATTGGCGTGAGAACGGCGCTTGAGATGCACGAAGAAGTGATGAAAAAAACACCAGGCTGTGATATATTTCTGTCCGTTGCCGCGGTGGCTGATTATCGGTGTGAACAGGTGTCAGATCAAAAAATTCATAAAAGCGGCGAGTCCTTGACCCTGTCTTTGGTTCGTAACCCAGATATTGTGGCAAGTGTCGCGGCTTTACCCCGCCGGCCAATGGTCATTGGCTTTGCGGCTGAAACACAAAACATGCTGGCCTCGGCTAAACAAAAGCTAAATGCTAAACATTTAGATATGATTATTGCCAACCACGTGGGTGGTGAGCTGGGGATTGGGTCAGACGATAACGAAGTGACGGTAATTACCCCCGATACTGAAACAGCTTTAACACGGGCACCCAAGGGCGCATTAGCGAAAACCTTAATTGCGCTGATCGCATCACAATGGACGTTTTTACAATCACAAAAGAAGGTGAGTTGTTTATGACAAATAGCACAGCATTACACGCAGCCGCTGAAGTGTTTTCAACAGAGGCAATGAATGAACCCAAGCGCATACAAGTGAAGTGGTTAGATAAGCGTTTAGGCAATGAATTTCCTGCGCCTCGTTATGAAACCAACGATGCCGCCGGCATGGATTTACGCGCCTGTCTTGATGCGCCCTTAACCATTCAACCGGGCGAAACACATTTAATTCCAGCAGGATTTGCGATGTATATTGCTGACCCAAATATTGCCGCTGTCATTTTGCCGCGCTCAGGCTTAGGTCATAAACACGGTTTAGTATTAGGTAATTTAGTCGGTTTGATTGATGCAGATTATCAAGGGCCTTTGATGGTGTCTTGCTGGAACCGCGGTAATGCTGCTTACACTATTCAACCTGGCGACCGTATTGCGCAACTCGTTTTTCTTCCAATCATTCGTGCAGCGTTTACTGAAGTTGAAGATTTTACAATGACAGAACGCGGTGCAGGTGGTTTTGGACATTCAGGAAAAAATTAAATGTTGAACTTTGACTTTTCTCCGCCGGCTTCTATTTTTCGTGCTTACGATATTCGCGGCATTGTGGGCGAGACGCTGACCGAAGGTGCCGTACGTGCCATTGGTGCAGCGTTTGGTTCGTTAGTGCGTGAGCGTCAAGAACATCAAGTGGTGGTCGCGCGAGACGGTCGTTTATCAGGCGAAATGTTATTAAAAGCCTTTGCAGAAGGTTTGCAAGCCAGTGGTTGTGATGTGATTGATGTGGGTATGGTTTCAACGCCTGTTTTATATTTTGCTTCACATGCTTTGGGTAAAATGGCGGGCGTGATGTTAACGGGTAGTCATAACCCCGGTAATTATAACGGCTTGAAAATGGTATTAGGGGGTGTTGCTTTAACCGAAGCAGAAATTCAAGGCTTATATCAGCGCGTGTGTGCGGGTGCATTTTCGCAAGGTCAAGGCACTTATCGTCAGTGGGATGTGCGCGCGGATTATCAAGAAGCGTTTGTGAATGCTATTCAATTAGCGAAGCCTTTAAAAGTGGTGATTGATGCGGGAAATGGGGTGGCCGGTGAAATGGCTCCTGATTTATTTCGTGCCTTAGGCTGTGATGTGATTCCGCTTTATTGCGACGTTGATGGCGCATTTCCAAATCATCACCCCGACCCAAGCGATGCTGATAATTTACAAGATTTAATTCATGCGGTTGCAACGCATCAAGCGGATGTTGGTTTGGCATTTGATGGCGACGGCGATCGTTTAGGCGCAGTGACTGCGCATGGTGAAGTGATTGCCCCTGATCGCTTGTTAATGGTGTTTGCTGCTGGTTTATTAAAACATCAAGCGAATGCAAAAATTATTTACGATGTGAAATGTACGAATCATTTAAAACCCTTAATTGAAAAACTCGGTGGACAACCGATGATGTGGAAAACCGGGCACTCGCATATTAAAGCCAAAATGGCGCAAGAGCAGGCAGCACTCGGGGGTGAAATGAGCGGGCATTTCTTTTTTAAAGATCGGTGGAATGGATTTGATGACGGTCTTTATGCGGGTGCGCGTTTATTAGAAATGATTGCAGAAGCACAAACCGTACTCGCGCCATTTGAAAATATTCCTGATAGCGTTAATACACCCGAAATTAAAATTGCTGTTGATGAAGAACATAAATTTTCTGTGATGCAGCGTTTGCTAGATCGTGCTGATTTTTCAGCGGATAATGAAATGATTACGCTCGATGGTTTGCGTGTGAATTTTGCTGACGGTTGGGGTTTATTGCGGCCTTCTAATACCTCACCGTATTTAATTATGCGCTTTGAGGCAACAGATGCCACGGTGTTAACGCAAATTCAAACCGCATTTCGTGAATGGATTACATCGGTAGCGCCGGAATTGGCATTACCTTTTTAAAAGAAGGTGTCAGATGACACATCAAGTTCATCAGGTTGATGTTATGATTGTCGGTGCAGGGTTAGTGGGTTTAACCCTCGCTGCAGCGCTTTCGCAAAAAACAAACTTGAAGATAGCGTTAATCGATAAACAAATGCTTGCATCAAACCCTGAAAACTCACATCGCGTGAGTGCAATGGCATTATCGTCAATTCGTATTTTACAATCGCTCAATGCGTTTCAATACCTCACACAAGCACAGCTTTCACCCTACACACAAATGTCGGTGTGGGATGGACATTCTTCGGGTGAATTGCATTTTAACGCAAAGGCGTTAGCCTGCGCAGCATTAGGGTATATCATTGCCAATGAAGATATGCGTTGCGCTTTAGAAAAAACACTGGCTGAAAGCGACGTTAAACGGTTTCAACCGGCTGTTTTAAAAAGCTTTGAACATAATGAAAATGGTGTGCGTTGTGAATTAACCAGCGGTGAGCAAATAAAAGCGCAGCTAGCTGTAGCCGCTGATGGTGCAAATTCTTGGTTAAGACAGCACGCCGGTATATCACTGAAACAAAATGCTGAAAATGAATCGGCCTTAATCGGTACAATCACACTTAATCAAGCGCACGAAAAAACAGCGAAACAAATTTTTTTACCCACAGGGCCGCTTGCTTGTTTGCCGTTACGCGATCCAAAGGCAGCCTCGTTTGTTTGGTCTTTACCGGAAGCACAAGCCGCGACCTTATTAGCTTTGCCCGATGAAATGTTTCAAGCAAAATTAACGCAGGCATTTGAAAATCGTATCGGTCAGGTGTTAAGCGTTAAACATCGTGAAAAGTTTCCGCTTTGTCCACAAGAAGCGACGACGTATGTTAAACCCGGCCTTGCTTTAGTAGGTGATGCTGCGCATACCATTCACCCATTGGCAGGGCAGGGCGTGAATTTAGGCTTATTAGATGCTGCGAGTTTGGTGGATGTATTAATGTCAGCGTTAGATCGCGGTGAAGACATTGGGGGTTATGCCGTGCTTCGTCGTTACGAGCGTTGGCGTCGTGCGGATAATCAACCCTTGTTGCGTGGTGTTGCTTTGATTAAACAACAGTTTTCAAATGTCAGCCCGTGGCAGCAAGTGTTACGCGGGAAAGGGATGTCTTGGGTAGATCGTTGTGGGTTGATCAAAAATCAGTTAGCAAGACATGCGATGGGAAAGCGTAATGATTTGCCAACGCTTGCAGCTTTTAATCTGACGTAAGAGGCGTTATACTGACGCGCAATGTGGAAAAAGCGTTTAAATAAAGGATGAATTATTCGTGGCTAAGCGTACTCCGTTCTATGATTGTCATGTCAAATCTAATGCGAAAATCGTCGATTTTGCCGGCTGGGATATGCCGCTTCATTATGGTTCTCAACTCGAAGAACATCATCTCGTCAGAAAAAAAGCCGGTATGTTTGATGTGTCGCATATGGGTATTGTTGATATTCACGGTACTGACACAAAAGCTTATTTAAAACATTTGCTCGCTAATAACGTTGATAAAATTTCTGCCGGTCGTGCTTTATATACCTGCATGTTAAATGAAAAAGGCGGCGTGATTGACGATTTAATTGTGTACTATGTTAATGACACGTTTTTTCGTTTAGTGATTAATGCAGGCACGCGTGAAAAAGATTTAGCCTGGATGCACTCACAAGCCTCGGGTTTTGATATTGCCTTAACCGAGCGCACTGATTTAGCCATGCTTGCCGTACAAGGCCCTGAAGTCAAAAATATTATTGCTCGGTTTTTACCGAGTGATAAAGCAAACACACTAATAAACTTAAAACCTTTTCATTTCATTGAAACAAAATCGTGGTTTATAGCCTGTACTGGTTATACAGGTGAAGAAGGGTTTGAAGTCATTTTTCCAGCGAACGAATCCGCCAATATTTGGCAAATGCTGAAATTAGCTGGTGTTTCACCTTGCGGTTTAGGCGCGCGTGACACACTGCGACTGGAAGCTGGCTTGAATTTATACGGGTCTGATATGGACGAAACCGTCACACCCTATGAATCGAATTTAGGGTGGACGGTTGCGCTTGAACCAACCGATAGGCATTTTGTAGGGCGTGAAGCACTAGAAACACAAAAACGCGATGGTGTGAAACATCGCTTGGTGGGTTTGGTGTTAGAAGGC
>CBFGYM010000043.1:0-6236 GCA_965653045.1 uncultured Gammaproteobacteria bacterium | reverse complement strand
CGCTGCGCGCAACCTTTGCCCCAGGCTAAGATGTTATTGGCTTACAGCCAACGTAGTCTTAGGCCGAAGTATTCAACTGACAAGCAACCTATTTTAAATTTTGCGTCTATCCTTCAGGGCAAACCGCCTCGCTTAAGATTTCATTAAGCTTCAACTGTTAAAATGACCGTCATTTTTCAATACGAATTAAAAACGAGGGTTTCAAGAATGGGCGTTAATTTATTGAATTTACGAGATAAATATACAAATTTAATTGAGTTAGCCAAAACAAAAAACGTTGATAATCTTAAAGATTACCTCAACCTAGATGAATTCTTCCTCCAAGCTGAAAGACGAGCTCACGCAGAAGAAGGTTCGTTGGCGCTTCAACGCGTTGATGAAAAGACTTATCAAGATGCGCTGGCGTATGTGGAAAAATTATTACAAGAAACAGACGATGTTATTGAGTATGATTTTGTTGATGAAGCTGATTCAGCTCTAACAGATGAAAGTAAAGCTGAAATTAATAAAATACACCTAAAAGGCTTTTTCTCGAACAAAGCACGCATCGAAGAAGGTGCCAAACACGTTGCCGCCCTTGATAAAAACCGCCCAATGACAAAACGATATAAAAAATATTTCGGCTTGGGTTTAGCTTTAACTATTCTTGCTGGTTTGTTGATTGCAAGTGCTGCTGTTGCAATTGGGATAGCACTGGGGCCTGCACTTCCTGCACTTGCAGCTGCTATTGGCGTGATTAAACTGATTGGCAGTATTGTGTGTGCATATTCGTTAACTATTGTCGTAATATCATTTATTGTTCAGGCACCAGAAGGATTGCTATTTTTAGCCCTGCCGCTCGCACCTATCCTGGCTCCCTTAATCGGTGGGATAAGGTTACTCAACAAAGCACATAAGCTTTCCAAAACACGAGAAGATTTAAGCTTTGGTTTGGCGCAAGCATTTCCTGCCTTAACTAAAAAATCGTATTACAATGAAAAACCAACAAGCGAATTATCACAAAGTTTGTTAACGCAAACCATTGATGCGAAAATTGCGAAGGCAGAAGAGAAGCTTGCAGCGTTTAAGGAGAATAAAGCTAAGACACAGCATTATGATGCAATGTACTATGTTGATCGGGCAATTGAATATTATGATCATCGTGTCCAATACTTAAATGTATTAAAAGATAGTAAAGAAACGAACGACACCATTCTTATTTTAAGCCGCTTGACTCATCGTCTCGAGAAAACCGAAGATGTGAATGAACGTGCTGCATTGAATGCTGAAATATCGGCCTGTGAATATGCGTTATTCACAGATGAACTACTGAATCTAAGAAGCGGTGTAGCTGACAGCAAAGAAGCCTTAATAAACTTTAGAGATCAAGCAGCTGAAATCTCAACTAATGCTGATTTTATGAAAACATTGCCAACGGTAAAATATAATAGCATGTCTAGAGTTCGGTTTTTCTATTCCCCGGGTGATTTGAAGTACCACAACGATCATCAAGCAAAAACCCAAGCCGCATTAACACCCGCCGCTAGCAAATAAACGGCTACACACAACCCAAAACCCTCACTATGCAAATAGTGAGGGTTTTTTTTCATTCGTCTTTATGCCATTATGACTAAATAATCTTAATAAGCGAGATGCTCAATGAATACACGTAAATTTAGCGCTGAAGAACCGATGAGTGCATGTGATATGTTAGATTGGTTATTAGCACATCCCCCGGCGGTTGTTGAGCATGAAGTTTCATTATTGGGCTATACCCTAACTGGTAAATCTTATACTAAACCAGCTTATCATCTGCAATCAGCTGAAGCAGCTTGTCGACGTAATTTAGTTGTTAGCCCAAGCAGTGGTGATTTTTTCAAGGGCGGCGATTTACTGTTTACAAAAAGGTCGCATTACGCGCAAGAACGCAACGCATTTTTAAATAATATTGAAGAAGCGGATGGGGTATTGAAACCGTAATGCGGTAATCATTCCCGGCCACAGAAAATGTGCCCGGGAGTAGATAATTAATCTGCTGACGGCGTCGGCGCGGGTCTGCTGCCGCCTTCTTTATGACGGAAGGTGATGCGACCTTTGGAAAGATCGTAAGGCGTCATTTCAACCGTGACCTTATCGCCTTTCAAAATTCGAATGTAGTTCTTACGCATTTTGCCTGAAATGTGCGCAAGTACGATATGACCATTCTCTAGCTGAACGCGAAACATCGTATTGGGCAAGGTATCAATCACCGTGCCTTCCATTTCAATTTGTTCTTCTTTTGACATGTGTCCCCAACTGGAATTTATTGATTCACGAGCCGTCCATTATAACCGACTGATTGTAGAAAGAAAGGGGCTCTTTGGGGGCTTTTGAGGTTAACTTGGCTGATTTTACCCCAAAACCCCCGCTAAATTAAGGGTTTCTTAAGGGTTTGGTGATAGACTGTTCAGATAATTTTAAAATCAAAGAGGTAGATATAAATGTTTGATCGACATCGCTCTAAGCCTGAAGTGAAAAATATCAATAAACGCGAATTAAACGAACTTGAAGATTTAATACGCGCAACGGGTATGGCTTCCAAATTTGTAGCATTTAGGTCATCGTCTCTTGAAAAGCCCTCGTCGAAAACAGTCGCCGACATGCATGCAGAAAGTGTGGAAAGTCAGGATCCAGTAAAGCCGAATACTGCATTGACGGGTTTGGTTGCCTTGGATGCTGCGCAGGCTGATGCTTCATTTGCGCGGGTGTTAAAGAAATATGGTGATGCGATTATTAATTCTTGTGACGTCTCCGAGAAACGATCTTTGTTGACTGAACTTGGTGCTGATATTGATGCCTCATATCCTTTGCTTTTCACTTATAATCGAATGATATTGGCATTTAATCAGATGATTGTAAAAGTTCCTGGGATTTCATCGTTTAAGGGGTCTTTGACCCAGCATCGAGATACATTAATTAAAAGCTATCGTGAGTTTCGTGATGCGCCTACTGAGGCTAGTTTGAAGCAATTTATGGACGATATCGCAAATACTTACGGCAAGTTGAAGGAGGATAAGGAAGCCCAGAGCCGGCTGATTGCGCTAACGGCCCTTTTGACAGCTGTAGCTGTGGCTGCAACGATTCTTCTGGCAGTGTTTCTCCCGCCAATGCTTGCTCTTGTGGCCCCGCTTCTTGCTGCTAGCGCAATTATCTTGGTGTGTAAAAGTGCTACGTATCGACGAATGGGTGATTTTTTAAACACATTCGGCACATTCAGCTTTTCTGACGTAAAACTTACCCCAGCAATAACAAGCGAAGATTACACGCCGCCTAAATCTGCCGCTTAACTCACCCAACCCACCCAAAACGCCCGCCCTCGCGGGCGTTTTTTATTTAACCAGATTCATTTGTGGTTGACTTAGGGGGGGGTATTGCATAGTCTGTTCGCAATTTTAAATAAAATAATGGGGTGGTTATGTTTGATCGATTTCATGCGGAAGCGAAAAATAATGATCTAGATATGCTTTCGATCCGTGAGTTTGAAAATTTAATGATGGCAACAGGGATGGCTGATAAATTTCTAGCATTGATGGTGCCGCCTGAAGAGATACCTTTGCCGAACTCTGTGACAGAGATGTCCGCAGAAAATAATCAGGCAACTCAGGATTCACCAAAGAAAAATGATCCATTGTCGTATCTTGTTTCCTTAGATGAAGAGAGTGTTAAAGCGATAGTTGAGAAAGTTAAAGCTAGGTATGGTGATGATTTTAAATCTCGAATCTATGGCGTTAACGCTGTTTCTCACAGCGAAGAACAAGATTTTTTCCTAATTGATGTTGGCCCTAAGCTAGATCGATCGCACAATTCGCTCTTTACTTACAATCGAATGATATTGTTGTTTAATGAAGTTATTGAGAGGCGCAGTGGGTTGTTACCAGAAAATAAGAAGTGTTTGATTGAACATCGAGATAAATTGGCTGATCGTTACCGTAATTATTATAATCAGCCGACAGAAGCAAGGTTTAATGGTTTTATGATGGCACTTTCAACAGCTTGCGGTGATTTGGATGCTAATAAGGCAGACAAGGGTCTAACGATTCTGATATTTTCTATGTTGACGGTTCTGGCGATTTTTGCAACGATTCTTGTAGCGATGTATTGCCCGCCAGTCATCGCAATTACAGCGGTCGTTGGCGTGTTGGCGCTTGGTTCAGTGGTTGATCTCTCTGTTAAGTACAAAAAATTCGATAATTTTTTAAACTATTTTGGCACCTTCGCATTTACCGAGCTTAAAAAAGCCGCACCAGTCACCCCGACGCCTCAAGGCGCAGAAGTGTATACACCACCTAAATCTGCCGCATAACTCACTCAATCCACCCAAAACGCCCGCCTCCGCGGGCGTTTTTATTTAACGTAATGATTATTAAAGAAATTTCATGGGACACCTATAAATATTTATAGGTGTCCCATGAAAACACCACCCCTCAAACCTGCAAAAAACGTCAAATCTGCCGTTTTTTACTTGCAAAAAACGGCAGATTTGACGTTATTTACTTGCAAAAAATGTCAAATTTGACGTAAAATGCAAGTATGAAAAGACTATTAATGAAAGAACTGATTCGGTGGCAGCACGAAAAACAACGCAAACCCTTGATTTTGCGAGGGGTTCGGCAAACGGGCAAAACATATCTTTTAAAAACATTTGGTGCCGAATGTTTTAAGAGTTTTTTTTATTTTAATTTTGAAGAGCAACCTAATCTCGCTGCTTTGTTTGATCAAGATTTTGATGTGAAGCGCATTTTACAAGAACTTAGCTTTGCAGCAGGAAAAACCATTAACCCAAAAACAGATTTTTTAATCCTTGATGAAATTCAAGCGTGTCCTAATGCGTTAACAAGCTTAAAATATTTTTGTGAAAATCTTCCTGCCTTAGCTGTGTGTGCCGCAGGCTCATTACTGGGTTTGCATTTGGGTGAAACCTCATTTCCGGTGGGTAAAGTTGATTTATTATCTATGCAGCCACTGTGTTTTGCAGAGTTTTTAGCAGCCGTTGGTGAAAATCAATTACTCTCTTATTTAGAAACTTTAGAAGAAGCAATGCCTATGTCTTTAATCGCGCATGAGCAATTATGGGATCAGTTCAAGCGTTATTTGGTTGTAGGTGGATTGCCTGAAGTTGTGAATACGTATGTTGAGCATCAGCAAGATTTATTACGCGCATTTCAGGCGGTTCGTGAAAAACAAGATCAACTTATTTTAGGTTACTACGCTGATATTACCAAGCACGCGGGTAAAGTAAATGCCATGCACATTGATCGTGTTTGGCGTGCTGTGCCAACACAATTGGCGCAATCTTCTGATGATGCGGCTAGTCGTTTTAAATTTAAAGGGGTGTTGCTTGGCGTTGATCGTTATCACCGATTAGCAAATGTCTTTGATTGGTTGATCGCAGCTGAATTAATTATTAAAGTCCCTGTGATTGATCATGTCATGCAACCGCTTTTTGCTTGTGTTGAAGAATCGAAGTTTAAACTTTATATGTTTGATGTGGGTGTGTTAGGAGCAATGCTTGGGTTGCCGCCTAAAGTTATTTTAGATTACGATTACGGCACTTATAAAGGTTTTTATGTTGAAAATTTTGTTGCGCAAGAATTTAAAGTGGCTAATCAAAAAAATTTATATAGCTGGCAAGTCAATCGCGCTGAAGTTGAATTTTTATTAAGTGATGAAAATGCCATCATTCCGGTGGAGGTAAAATCAGGCGCTATTACACGTAGTCAAAGTTTAATAAAATATGTTGAAAAATATAAACCACCGTATCGTGTTATTTTAAATGCTAAACCGCAACATATTGACCTTGCGCATGGCTTGAAGCAGTACCCAATTTATTTTGCTTATTGGGTTGCAAAAAAGATGCACCGTTGATTGAGAATTAAAAGCGGCCTCCCCCTCGAGATCCCCCAAACCATGCTATCACTGTTCATCCTTCGAGCTCTTCGAGACGTGCAGAAAACGCGCTCCTCAGGACGAACGGGATGGTGCATGTTAAATCTCCAAACTTCCACCGTTCGTCCTGAGGAGCGCCTGTTTTGTAGGTGCGTCTCGAAGGATGAACGGCGAATGGTTATGCGAATTACTATAAAATGATGTAAGTTTATTTGGAGGGGGCAAGGGGGCGCTTTTAGTTTTGATTAACGAAAAGAAAGGTTTTTACTGCTCCTAAATCATTAGCACAAAGCGAAGAAGTGCTTGTAGCCGTTACTAAATTCCTCGCATAA
>CBFGYM010000042.1:0-7625 GCA_965653045.1 uncultured Gammaproteobacteria bacterium | reverse complement strand
TCCCGCGCACCGCCGGCAGATTCAGCTTCACGTCTCGGCGCTCGTCTTTATGCTCAGAAAATAGTAACAGCTGCAAGCACTTCTTCGCTTTGTGCTAATAAACGAGAAGTGGTAAAACCCCATCGTTTCGTAAAATTTTGCGTCTATCCTTCAGGGTAATTTCCCCCTATCAATAAACAGGTTTTGTCTATCGATAGGAGGTGTTTCAGACAAAAACTGTCTAAATAGTAAGGTTGCTGGGATTGCTGGGGTTCTCTGTGGGCGGTGGAGTGGTGTTGAGGTGTTCTCGGTTTTGTGGGGCTGAGAAGAGGGCATGGGGGTTAGATCGGGGTGGTTGATTGGTTAGCGTTTTAAAGTAGTTTTGGTGGTATTCAGAGAAGCTTTGTAAGACACTGGTTTGTTTATTCTCGTACGTGAATTGTAATGCTCGCTCTAACAAGGAGACGCCGCGGCAATGTACATGCAGGCGTTCAAATTTCGATTGTTCACTGGGTCTTTCATCGTTAATGAAGAAAATAGGGAAGAAAAATTCAGGGTAATGTAGGCAAATTTCTTGAGTGAATTCGTAAGATAAGCTAACAGACGCGTTTGAACCGTTTTGGAATAATAATATCAGCGTCGATTGAATATTGTTGCCTACGCGTTGCTTTAATAAAGACAACACTGATTCTCCATCACAATTTTTCATCAGCAGTATCGTTATTCTATTAAGAATAGTCGGCACCTTAACTTTATGAAATAAGGTTGCAGATTCGTGCGCTAGCATATTCCGTGCCAAATGATGAAACACCGTGTCACCACGGCTGTTGAGGGTAGCGTCTTTAGTCAGTTCATGAATGCGAGCTTCCCAGTCTCGAAAATTCTCAACAGTGACTTGATATTGCGGTAGTTTAACAATGCATTCATAATCAGCTTGATGTCTGAAGAACTTTGTTTCAGAGAGCCGGCCGAAGACTGAATGGTAAAGCGCATCGAAGAACACAGATGAAGTGGAGTCGGGCTTAGAGGGCATGCTTAAGAACATCCTAAAACAAGTATCAGTCGGAATCACAGAAATAAAAATACTGCGATGATTTTGAGGTATCCTGTTGTATGCCACCATAAGCACCATATGAGGTTGATCAGTATATCCAAAATGAAACAACCTATTATAAAAATCAACCAGGTGTGTGGATTGTTGCAAACGTGTTGCAAGGATGGTTATACAGTCAAGCGCGTTGGCATTACGTTGACAAGCATCGATAAAGAATTGATCGATGAGGGCAAACATTTGGTCATCTGTGAGTGCGTCAAAGGTGGTAGCTGGAATGAGATGATTACGATAATTAAACAATAACTCAAACACATTAAACGTACAAAATTGATCAGGGTGTAAGCCGATTAAAAATTCATTAATGCCGTTTTCAGTAAGCAAACTTTGCGGTACTTTTCCAACAAAATAGTGATTAAAAGTGCGTGTTTCGACTCGTTGCGGTGGCATTTGCGGTAGTTGCGCCTCGCCGTAAACGGTACGAATAAGGTGGAACAAGATTTTGTGCGCTTGTAAATCAGGTTGACGTTTAACGGTGATAATACCTTCGACATTACTGTCGACGAAGGTGGTTATGAGTGCTCGAAGGGCAGTATGTATTTCATCGATGGAAAATGCACACCTTAATAAATTGGCGAGATTTTGTAAATGAGAAGTTTTATTTGCAATGTCATAGGCTAAGAAATGACCTTTTGTTGATGCATTGTAGGTGGAACTCATATGTTGAGAATAAGCCTTGATAGCATCACTGATATTTTTATAAATCAATTCAAATGTTGGTTTGTCTGCGGCTAGCTTTATATATTGCGAATGCCACGATAGCAATGCGGTATTACGAGGAAAGCGTTTTAATAATTTTGCATAACAAAAACCATCAACATTCCAAAATAGCGGATTAGCACCCGCCTTAAGTGCTGCTTTTAGACATTTTTGAGCTTCTGGACTCGTATCATTGTCTTCAAGCATCGCTGATAAAAGTGTGATGGGCTTATTTTGAAGCTGCTTCTGATGATTAATAATATCAGGTGATAGTTGATGTCTCAGTAGAAACATGATCACTTTGTAATCGCGTTTATAGTCAATATAGCCTAACAATTCGGTAAAATAGGATAAAATAGTTCTGCCTGATGAGGTTATAAAATTAATATCTGCACCAAGTGCTAATAATTTTCTCATGATCGTAATCGAGCGTGTGTGGAATAGTGGCGGCATATTTTTAAAATTAGTATTATTGACGTCTGCACCCGCCTTGACAAGCATATCGATGAGCACAAGTATCTTTTTAGTTAAATCACGCCTTACCTGCGACTGTCCGATACGTGAAAGTTGCTTTATTATTTTATTCAAACAGGCATTTAAAGTTGATTGGGGTACGGGCGATGGCACATCTGCTAGCGTAAACCCGCATAACTGTAACTCAACTAAAATAGTTGCTGAAATATTCTCAGTGGTGTCGAAATAAAGTGAAACTAAATGATGTTCACAGTGCAATTGCTGTATTTCAGATAATCGCGTTTTCAACAAATGTAAAATTAATACAGTATTTCCAATTTCAAAGAATGATTTTAATAAAAGCAACCAGTCAAATTGAGCGTATTGGAAATATTCTTCGAGCTCAGTGAGCGAGCCACGGCTATGAAACTTGAGTGACCCAAGCAATTCCGACATCACAGGCCTAATGTATTCACCGAATAATGCATTCAGTGTACCCGCGTCACCCTGCGGTTGATAATTGAATAAAAATAAGCGTTCATGGGGTGTATATTTTCGGCATTTTTTTTCAAAATAAGCCCGCAATTCAGGTGCTGAGCTTGCATTTTCAGAAGCAAATTCGAGGGTGTTAAAATAACTTTTGATTAAACGTTTAATCGTAGAAGGTTCTAACGCGTCAAGATGGGGGTTGTGTTGTGAGCGTGCTTCTTGTATCAGTTCACCGACTGTCATCGCGCGATTAATCGAACCATCTTGTATAACAGGAAGTTCACTAAAATGTTTTTTTACACGATGTTTTTTTATTTTAGAATCAAATAGCAGTAACAAAACAGGGTTAAAGACAGTGCCACCGTTTGGTGTGGGAAGGCAAGATTGTGTTAAAGCACAATTCAATAAAGTCTGCATTTCTTCAGCGAAAGGTTTTTTAAGCGCTTCGCGGTTTAGTTCGAAATAAATTTTTAATAACGTTTCGATAAAATTAATGTTTTTAAAAGAAGGTTCAAGTGTTGTCGTGCTAACAATGGCATGATAGCAATCCTTATCTGTTATCGTGATCTCGAAATTAGCATAAAACGTAAATAATGATTGATAATTACCAAAAGGAGAAACAAAATAACGTGATTTGAGCCCGTCTATTTTGAGTAAAGTTGCTAGCGTTGACTTTATTGATTCAAAATTGGGCGCACCAAGCACTGCATTCGTTAATTCATCAACGTGTGTTATATTTTCATCAGTCAATAATCGCAACAGCCATATAAGCGTGTTGCGGAGGGGCATGTTGTAATATCCTTCAAAGCTTGTTTCAAGTGATCTTAATACGTCTTTTGATGATTTCAAAAGAAAATCAATAACCCGTTGATCTGAGAATAAGGTGAGTGCTAAGCAGGAAATTTGGTCGCTTGGTGGCAGCCTTTCAAGTAGTCTTATGAGAATTTTAATTTGAGTGTGAACGTCGGTGATGTTGCCCGTTAATCTAATGATAAGCGGCAAGTGTGACGCCAATTCCGTTTGTAATTCCGCAGACGAACGATATTTTTTTGTCATGAATAGATCACAGAATGTGTCAGATGTCGCTTTTGATGGGTTGTTCATCAACATTGAAAAACATAAATGAATCGGCAGGGAATTAAATAAAAATGTCTTTAACGGTCTTAAAAAAGTCTCAGGACAGTTTATTTGTCTTTGTTCCACTAAGGCATTCAACAAGCCGACGCGCTGTTCTTCGTTTAGCAGTCCATCACGACAATATTCTGTTAACGAAATAAAAACACGATCTCGTGTCGCGGCGATAACAGGCAGTTGCACATTTTCTAATAAAGCTAGATAGGTTTCAGGCGGAAGATCTTTGAGTGTTAATAAAAGCACCTCACCGCTATCTATCGTCAATTTTTTAAAGGCATTAGTTAACAGGGTAAATGGCAGTACTACTAATGTTTCGCAACCTCTGAGACAGCTGAGTGTCAATTTTTCATAATAATTATTCAAATAATCGAGTGTTTCTTGAGCTATTGTTGGGCGATAATCGAATATGTCATTTCCGTTATTTAATTTTAAAGCATATTCGAGATTATCAGCGCTTGTTTCAATGCAAGTCGCCGCATTAGGTAAGTCGTTATTGCCGATGGCATCGAATAATTCACCAAAGGTTCGAAGAACGTGATTTTTGGTGGGGAGTTGTTTAAAAACTTTTTGAATAGGCTGTGGTAAGGTAGCAAAATATTCAGAAAATTGACCCAGCGCCAGTGATGCAGACGTATTGGCATACATAGAACCTGTGATGCCTTCCCCGCCCGCTCTTAAACTACTAATGAGTGTTAGCAACATTTCTCTAAAAGACGGTGCTATATCGTTAGCTTGTCGAATATGCGTGGCGAGTGTTTTGTAATCGTTGTTGTGTCTATAGAATTTTTGTGTTAACGCTGGGTAAACATTTAAAGCATGACAAAGCTCAAGATGTGCTTGCAAAGAAGGGCTTTTGCACGCATTAAGCGGAAGCGGAAAAACAGCATCGTCGAAAAATATGCATTCTTCTAATACATTTTCATGTATCGTCACGCCTGCTAAGTCGCTCATTTTTCCAATACGAACAGCAGGGCTTTCCCATCGAAAACAATGCTTAGTATTCGGCATTAAAATAGCTAATAAAGCACTTAAATCAACAGGATTAAATATTAAAATGGCTATTTTATAATATAAACGGTTCGTTAACGTTGCCGGATGATCGGCAAAGGAAATAAATTGTTCCGTATTACTTTGCCGCAATGCACATCGCGCTTTAAATTCGTCCGGAATTTTTTCCGGAAGGTGAGTTAATAAATTATCAAGAAAGTTTAGCTCATTGTAAAATTCTTGTGCTAACACGGCTAATGAGAGTGTGTGTACGTTGTGAATAGTGGATGGTGTCTTGTCAACAAATGTTTTTGCTTCATTGATCAGTGTACGAATGGTTTGTAAGGTGGTTCCTATCATGAATAACTCCCTGGTCAACTCAAACGAATGCAAAGCCTTTAATTTCTGTATTCTTCGGCCGAGTTTAACCCGGCCGAAGCAGTTCGCAAAGATCTAAATTTGGTATGTATTTTGCCGCATGCCATCGCCATTATTTAAGTGCTCGAATAGGCTTTCATCGGTATAAGATGCCAGTTTGTTGAGGCGTTCATGGATTACGGCGGCACGGGTTTGGTCGCTGGAGAAGAGCGATAAACCTGCTGCCAGTGCGGGTTGCTCAGTGAGTAGTTTGCCTCTCAGTAAAAAATAATCCGAATAGATTGGAGGGAAGGATCCAAACGTGATGGATTGAATATGATTAGGATAGAGCAGCTGCAGCGCTAAATCGAGTAAAAGCACACCGCGATGACGTGCGTGCAGGCATGCTACTTTGCGAAGTTGTGCAGGGTTTGCATAGTTAATCTGTAAAATCGCAAAGAATAACGCTGGCACTTGTAAGCAAATCTCGCGGATGAAAGGGTGATGCAGTGAAACAGACGGGGAATGCCCACCTTGAAATAAAAAGATCAAATCATTCGTGATCTCAGCGCCGGGTCTGTTTTGTAAGTAGTTGAGTAGTGATGTTCCGGTTTTATCTTTCATGAAAAGCAATATCACTCTGTCAAACGTGGAAGGAACTTGTGAAAATAAAACTCGCAATTTATTTAAGAGCGGGTCGCAGCGTATTGCATCATGGAAAACGGTATCACCACGATCATTTTTAACCATTGTGTTTGAAAATGCTTGTACGCGTTCTTCCCATTCTGCAAAGGTCTCAGCTGTTGCTTGAGTGGGGCGTTGAACTGCGCTATCAGAAATGTGCTGATAACGAATTAATTGCTCGTAGGCATTTTTGCCAACGAAGGCAAACATACAAGCCTGAGTGCGCGGTGTGTGACCTTCAAGTTCATTGAATAGTTTTAAATCGCACCATGAAACCAGTTCAAAACGTGTTTCAACGGGCATAGCCTCAAAGAAGAAAGGGTAGTGCGCTGCCGGTATTGTACGAAGGATGTCGTTAAAATGAAGGCGAGACATCGTAGGCAGGGATTGATAAAGTCGTGTATAGAAATTAGCAAGATGTACAGCGTTATTTAAGTCAAGGATAGGGTGTACTAGTTTCTCCTTTGGAGAATACGATTTCGAATCAAGAAATAATTGATCAAATAGCGCAGAAATTTGCTCTGCTGAGAGGTCATCAAGGTGCAAGCGGCCGTCGTACTTCGTCCGAAACAAAGACAATACTGACAACACATTAAAAGTCGAAAATTGGTCGGGGTGTAATTCAGCAAAGAATTCGGCCAACTCTTTTTTGACGAATAAGTGCTCCGGCACTTTACCCGCAAAATAGCGCTTTAATGGCTTTTCACCCCGTGCTGGTGGCGGCACGGTTGGAACCTGCGCTTCACCATAAATTGATCGAATAAGGTCGAATAAGAAGGTATGCGTGCTTAAGTCCGGTTGTCGTGCAACGGTAATAATGCCGTGCTCATTACTGTCAATGAATGTGTTGATCAGCGCTTTAAGTTCAGTATGTATTAAATTAATGGAAGGCGCACAGTTGAATAAACAAGATACGCGTGTTAAATGATTTAATTTAGTCGTATTATCGTAATCTATGAATTTTTCTTTGGTTGTTGACTGGCGAACAGTTGAGCTAGATTTTGAATAGGCTTTTTTTGCAACGTCTATGCAATGTTTCATTTTCAAGATCATTGCAGTCTCACCGACAACCGCTTCATACGCTGGCGCATGCGATAATAATGCTGAGTGCGCGGGGAGTATTTTGATGAGTTTTGCATAGGCAAATTTAGTCGAGTGCCAAAAAACAGGGTTAGCACCGGCGCTAATGAGCGCAGCAATACAGGCTTTGTATTCCATCAGCCTCAGAAACGAGCCATTACTGTGACAACTGTCAAGTAAGACAGATAAAATCGTTACATAGCTATCATTGATCATCACGTACTGGTTCAAAATAGTAGGCGATAAACCATTTTTTAATAATGATAAGATCATCCGTGTATCAATCGAGCCACCTTCAGTAATAATCTTTTTCAATAATCTTGATAAAATAGTTTCACCTGATGCTGTCACGAAATTAATATTTGCACCATGTGAGAGTAATTTTTCCATCACGTGTGTATTTTGGGCGTGAAATAACGGCGGCATCGTGTCTGCATCAGCACCATTAATGTCTGCCCCTGCACTAACCAGGGCATCGATGAGCGCCGAAGTCTTTGTCAGTACTAAATCGCCGGTATTTGTCGCATCGTTGTGGTAAGCTGTCTTGGTAATTGCGCGCAAACAATCAGTTAATTTATCTGTCGAAATTTGATTTGCCGGATCTGCCAAGCTAAATCCAAATGAATGTAAACGATATAACATTAGCCTTGAA
>CBFGYM010000041.1:0-7746 GCA_965653045.1 uncultured Gammaproteobacteria bacterium | reverse complement strand
ACGGCGGAAAGCACGAATGAGCGTGGTGGGTGTTTTAGGCTTTTAAAAGCTTCAAGATATGTCACGCGCCTTCAGCGCTTAAGGCGGGTGTAGATTGAGCCTACCTGGGGCGTCGGTTACGCTACGCGCAACCTTTGCCCCAGGCTAAGATGTTATTGGCTTACAGCCAACGACTATAAAATTTTGCGTCTATCCTTCAGAGTATGCCTCCTGCTGTTACTTCTTCATGAAAGAAATTTAAGCGGGCTGCTTTATAACGAAGTCAACTCTTGCTCAGCAAGCATTTTAATGCTTTCAATAGCAAGCGTGATGGCTCTTTCATCGTACGGCTTTGCTTTTTCAGCATCAACGAATTCATGCGGTGGAATGCAAAGAATGCTGAGGATTGCACCACACAAGACACGATTAATGACGCCCTCACCTGCCTGACTGGATTCATAGTTGTATAATTGTGATTGAATGAACAACCCAGCGGTTTCCATTTCACTGGCCAACACACCACAGCGAACTAAATATTCAAGATAAGCGTTATTCACTGCTGCATTCGGGCCTGCACCAAATTCACGCGCATACAACGAGCTTTTGCAGTGAACCACACCCGTGTGTGTACACTTCGCCATATGCAATGCATTGGCCGCCGCATTGATAACATTAACCATTTCAAGTGAAGCCATCGCAGGGAATTCAATAGGCGCATAATCTTTAGTAGTCGATTCATCTCTGACAGAACCAGAAACGTTGATGATATCACCCAGCATGATATTTTTTGATTGAAGCGACCCCGCCGTTCCTATGCGTAAAAATCGTTTTGCACCGAGCTGGTATAGTTCATGAAGAATAATTTCCATGCTGGGGCAACCCATGCCGCTTGAAACTGCTGCAACATCAATGGTGCGAGATGCCGTGCGTAATGTTCCTAAATAGAGGTGATGACCTCGTGCGTGTTCTTTGACAATGACATTTTCAAAAAGCGTCGAAATTTGTTTTGCACGACCATTCGACCCGGGTAGAAAAACGTAACGCCCAATGCCTTGATTGCCTGCAAAATCCAAGTGTGTCGCGTTAATATGGTGAGGAATGAAATCGGATTTTTTCATTGTTTTTTCCCGGTAAAAATTTTGTGAAAAATATTAGCTGATATGTGGTTATTTGTAAAGAATAGTCAAAATGGTAGTAAGCATATTAGCTCAAAAAGCATCATTCGGTTAAAAAGCACGCTACCAATGATTACACACCGCCGCGAGGGTCGGGTTTGCGGGGAGCGTCTTTATCTTCTTTTTTAGATGTGTCTTTGCGTGTTGTGAACTGGTTAAACCATGATGAGAGCCGTCTCCCTGCGCTTTCTAAAATATTTTCTTCTTTAAAGGCAGGCGCTAATATTCCAATAAGTTTATCGCGAGAAAAAATCATTAATGTTTCTGGTGTATTGTCTTTTAAACCGTTTTTTTCAGCAATACTTACTAATAAATCTAACTGATCGAAAATCCACTTCACTTTTACCTCCGCATCATGAGACAGACCTTCTCTTAATAAATTAAATTCTTCCCATGGAATTTCTTTCTCATCACCCACTAAACGCAAACGAGCTTGCATCAAAAACAAAAGGTCTTCATCATACCCCCTGCCGTGAACCATGCATATGGTTAACAAAAGAATATCTGCTGTTTCTTGTGCTTGTGGATAAGCCGCTAATGCACGTCTAAGCGGTACATCTGCGAGAAAGGGAATAAGCAGCGCCTGCGCACTCGCTTGCATTTTTGTGTTCTCAAAGGGTTGCATCAAACACATTAACGCGTTAATTTGTGCCTCATCATCAGAAGTCGACAACATATCAATACGCGCTGTAACATAACGCTCAAATTCTTTAAAGAAATCAGTCTCTGGTAATTTATCCCATTTAGAAACCCTAGCATTATAATATGTTTTAACATAATCAAGCATTTGACTTAATGCCAACGGGTCACGAGAAAGATCTTCACTCGAATTTAGCATTTTTAACATATCCACATAAGCTTGGTACTCCTTTAATCCCCCTTCTTTTACTATGGAATTATCAGAATACTTTTCAGCAAGCTTTTCAACCTGTTCAAATTGAGCTATCAAGTCTTTTTTTGTAGCTGGAAGACCTTTACGCGTTTTCAATTTAGAGTATTTATCAGATTTCACTACTGAAAGATCTTTCACTACCAATATTTCTTCCAAAACGAACATGGTGACTAATAGTCTCATTTTAATACGATGATTTCTTTTAATTTGAGCCTGTTCCCACGCGGCCTCGTCCTTATCGTCTACATCAGCATCCCATTCCTCATCGCGCTTCTTTTCTTTTTCATAATGGTATGCTTGAGTCGAATACTTTTTATCAAACGGATCAAATGACTTTGGCATGGAGATCACTCCTCATTTTTGTTATGTGACACTTACCCTAAGTATAGCACCCCCTATCCCTCAATTTTCGTTAAAAAACCCAATAAAATCAGACACCCCCATAATACGGAAACACGCGGGCGCGTTTGACGCGGTTGTCTTTCACTTCAAGGATTTCAATGGGGTAGTTGTTGATGAGCACGGCACTGCGCTCAACGGGCAGGGCTTCGAGATGTTCAATGATCAAACCGTTTAAAGTGCGAGGGCCTTTAAGTGGGAGTTCAAAGCCAGTGTTGCGGTTAAATTCGCGCACGGTCATTGAACCATCGACTAAATAGCTTTGATCTGCTTGTTGCTGCAAGCGCTTCCCTTTCGTTAAGCTCGATGTAAAATCACCAATAATTTCTTCTAAAATATCATTCAAGGTTAATGCCCCTTGAATTTCACCGTATTCATCCACCACAAATGCCAACACATCGTGATGTTGCTGAAAATAAGAAAGCTGCACGCTGATTGGCGTGCCTTGCGGTACAAAATAAGGTTCTTTCAACAATTGCTTCAAAGTTCTGTCGCTCAAAGCGGCGCCCGTTAAAAAATAATTAGCCACATCACGAATCGACAACACGCCCACCACTTCATTGATATGCCCACGATAAAATGCAATAGAAGACGATTTGATTTTTTTCAATTTCTCAATCATTTCAGCATGCGGCCACAACACATCAATACCGATCATGCGATCACGCGTGATCATCACATCATCAACCGTTAAATTATTTAAATCTAAAATACCTAATAACATGTTTTGATATTCACGAGATAATTTGCCTGCAGTATCGTGCACAACACTTCGTAATTCTTCTCGTGTCAACGATTCCACAAACTGCCCGCCTGGTCGAATACGCATTAAACGCATTAACGTAGAAGTACTCACATTTGCAAGCCACACGGCGGGATATAATAATTTTAAAGTCCATAACGTTGGCATTGCCACTAAGCGTGAGACTTGATCAGGATATAATGCAGCGATGGTTTTCGGGGTAATTTCAGCAAACACTAAAACAATGACCGTCATTAATATCGCCGCAAGAATGGCGCCTCGATCACCCCAAAAATGCACGGCGAGTAAAGTTGCTAAAGACGATGCCAACATATTGGCAAACGTATTGCCAATTAATATCGCCCCAAGCAAACGATCAGGACGTTTTAATAACCCGGTAATGCGAATGGCGTAACGGCGCTTTAAACGCACTTGATGTCGTAAACGATAACGATTTAAAGCCATTAAACTGGTTTCAGCAAATGAGAAAAATGCCGCAATCCCCACTAACACCATTAAAACGATCGTCAAAATCATTATCTGAACACTACCCACGCCCACGCATCCTTTTGGCTAAAGACTTCACCACAGCATAACATAGTTTGCACTTCTAGCATTGTGATGAGAGCCTCGGTATACTGCTGCAAACTAACACTATTGGGTTAAAACGCTATGTTTACGAATTTATCTGACCGCCTGTCTAAAATCGTCAAAAAACTGACGGGGCAAGGCCGCCTAACGGAAAGCAATATTCAAGACACCTTAAGAGAAGTACGCATTGCCTTGCTTGAGGCCGATGTCGCACTACCCGTCGCAAAAGCCGTCATTGAGCAAATTCAAGCCAAAGCCCTTGGCCAGGAAGTCCTAGACAGCCTCACCCCCGGGCAAGCCCTTATCAAAATTGTGCACGATGAATTAGTGTTATTAATGGGTCAGGCGAATGAACCCCTCAACCTACGCACCCAACCCCCTGCCATTATTTTAATGGCTGGCTTGCAAGGTTCGGGTAAAACCACTACCGTGGGTAAATTAGCGCGCTGGCTGAAAGAAACCCAGAAAAAATCGGTTTTAGTGACTAGCGCTGATATTTACCGCCCCGCGGCAATCGAACAACTTGCCACCCTTGCCAAAACCGTTGGCGTTGAATATTTCCCCAGCGATACCACTCAAAAACCTGTTGATATTGCAAAAGCGGCTATTCAAGCGGCAAAAAATAAAGTGTTAGACGTGGTTATCATCGATACCGCCGGTCGTTTACACATCGACGATGCGATGATGGATGAAATTAAAGCCCTGCATCACGCCATTCAACCGGCAGAAACCTTGTTCGTCGTTGACAGTATGACCGGCCAAGATGCTGCGATTACCGCAAAAGCCTTTAACGATGCCCTACCCTTAACCGGTGTTGTCTTAACCAAAACCGACGGTGATGCGCGCGGTGGTGCAGCCTTATCTGTGCGCCAAATTACCGGCAAACCCATTAAATTTATGGGTGTTGGCGAGAAAATTGATGCGATTGAACCTTTCCATCCTGACCGCGTTGCCTCACGCATTTTAGGCATGGGTGATATTCTTACCCTGGTAGAAGAAGCTGAGCGCAACCTTGATAAAGACAAAGCAAAAGAATTTGCCGCAAAGTTAAAAAAAGGCAAAGGCTTTGACCTGCAAGATTTTCTTGAGCAACTGAAGCAAATTAAGAGTTTGGCCAGCAATATGGGCGGCATTAGCGGTATGATGAGCAAATTGCCAGGCATGGGGCAACTTCCCCCGCAATTGAAAGATCAAGCGAATGATAAACGCATTGTTCAAACCGAAGCCATTATTAATTCCATGACACCGAAAGAGCGCCGTTTTCCTGACAATATCAAAAACTCGCAAAAACGCCGTATTGCGGCAGGGTCTGGCACCTCTATTCAAGCGGTGAACCAATTATTAAAGCAATTTGACCAAATGCAAAAAATGATGAAAAAAATGAAAGGCGGCGGCATGGCGAAAATGATGCGCGGCTTGCAAGGGCGTTTTCCTTTTGGCGGCGGCGGTGGCATGCCCCCAGGCGGTTTCCCCATTTAAACTGCTTTGCAACGCGCTAGAAACTAACGTATAATCCGCAGCCTAGTATTATACAGACTTGATATTTTAGAGGAACATACACTCATGGTTGTTATTCGTTTATCCCGCGGCGGCGCTAAAAAACGCCCTTTTTATCATATCGTTATCGCTGACAAACAGCGCTCACGTGATGGCCGCTACATTAAGAGAGTGGGTTACTACAACCCATTGGCAACTGGCCAAGCTGTTCGTCTCTCACTTGATATGGCTGAAGTTGAAGCCTGGATCAGCAAAGGTGCACAACCTTCTGATCGCGTAAAAAGCTTAATCAAGTCACACAAAGCCACACCAGCTGCTTAAGCCCCCTATGACTAACACCAAAGCAGACGCCAACATTATCATCGGTAAAATTGGCACAAGCTTTGGTGTTCATGGTTGGCTAAAAATTCACACCTATACTGAATTTGGTCCAGGTATTCTCGAATACCAACCCTGGTTAATTCAGCGTCCAAATGGCAATACTGAACCTTTAGTTATTGAAGACAGTAAATGCCAAGGCGACCAAGTTCTTATTAAGGTAAAAAATTTCGATTCTCCTGAAGCTGCGCGCTTACTCACCAATTTATTAATTATTGTGCCGCGTGAACAATTGCCTATGCTTGAGAAAAACGAATATTACTGGTCTGATTTAATTGGCCTGACAGTGATTGATCAAGCCGGTGTGACGCTTGGCAAAGTGACGCATTTAATGGAAACGGGTTCGAATGATGTGCTCGTCATTAAAGGCGATAAAGAATACGCCATTCCCTATTTATTAGGCAGTGTTGTTTTAAAAGTTGACCTTGAAAAACAAGAAATTCATGTCAACTGGGAGTTAATTTAGGCGTATGTGGTTTGGTTTAATTACGCTTTTCCCAGAGATGTTTAATAGTTTACAGTTTGGTATTCCAGCCCGCGCGAAAAAAAATAATTTAATCGATTACCAGTGTTGGAATCCGCGTGATTTTGCAACGGACAAACATCGCTCGGTGGATGACCACCCTTACGGCGGCGGGCCTGGTATGTTAATGATGACAACACCTTTAGTGGCTGCGATTCGAGCAGCGAAGCAAGCGGCACCGAGCAAACCTAAAACCATTTATCTCAGCCCGCAGGGAAAGATGTTTAATCAAGCCGCGGCGGAAGCTTTTTCAGCTGAAGAAGCCCTTATTTTCGTGTCTGGGCGTTACGAAGGCATTGATGAGCGGGTCATAGAGCAAGAAATAGATGAATGCTGGTCGATAGGTGATTATATTTTAAGCGGTGGTGAATTTGCCGCAATGAGCATGATGGATGCCATTATTCGGCTTTTGCCCGGGGCATTGGGTGACCAAACTTCGGCGGTGACCGACTCGCTCAGTACGGGTTTGTTGGAGTACCCGCAGTATACTCGCCCCGAAGTCTTTGAAGGGCATGCCGTGCCCCCGGTGCTGCTAAGCGGCAACCACGAAGCCATTGCCCGCTGGCGTTTACAACAATCGTTAGGGCGAACAGCGCTTTATCGTCCTGATTTATTGGAAAAAAGGGAATTATCAACCCTGGAAAAACAGCTTTTAGCCGCTTTTTTGGCAGAAAACCGCCGTTCATAGAAAAAGTTAAAATAAAGCTCGAAAATTGATAGAAAAGTCTATAGAATTGCACGACTTGTTAGGAGAGCTTTAAAAATGAGTAACAACAAAATTATGCAAGCCATTGAATCTGAATTCAGCAAAGCGGCTAAACCTATGCCCGCTTTCCAACCTGGCGACACCGTTGTCGTCCAAGTGAAAGTAAAAGACGGTGAACGTACCCGTTTACAATCTTATGAAGGTGTTGTCATTGCTAAGCGCAATCGTGGCTATCATTCCGCTTTTACTGTGCGTAAAATTTCTCACGGTGTTGGCGTAGAACGTGTTTTCCAATCCAGCAGCCCAAGCATTGATTCCGTTGAAGTAAAGCGTCGTGGTGATGTTCGCCGTGCGAAACTTTACTACATGCGTGAACTCAGCGGCCGCGCAGCTCGCATTAAAGAGAAGTTGGTTCTCAAGAAACAGCCTGCTGCTAGTGCTTCTAGCGAACAAGCTGCCGAGTAAGCTTTTCTGTCACAATGAAACGCCCTTGTCCAACCGGTCAAGGGCGTTTTTTATTGGGGCGCTAAAAGCGGAAAAATCAAAAGCGGCCTCCCCCTGCCCCCTCCAGGTGTTCTTACCTCATTCCATCGAGCAGCCTGTTGACTAGAGGGGGGGGCGTTCTTAAGCTGGAACAACAAAGTATCGTCCCCTTCCAAACCCCAGTCAGTTGTCATGGAATGACGTAAGACTTTTTGGAGGGGGCAAGGGCTGAAGGATAGACGCAAAATTTAACGAAACGATGGGTTTTTACCGTTTCTAGTTTATTAGCACAAAGCGAAAGAGTGCTTGTAGCCGTTACTATGTTCCGAGCATAAAGACGAGCGCCGAGACGTGAAGCTGAATCTGCCGGCGGTGCGCGGG
>CBFGYM010000040.1:0-10245 GCA_965653045.1 uncultured Gammaproteobacteria bacterium | reverse complement strand
GCTTTGGAATGTGGAAACTGCCTCGTGAAATTTATTTCACAAGACAGTTGCTACGACTATGATGCGGAAGGTGTAGGTGTTGTTGGTTCTGGGGTTGTTTGTATCGCTTCTGGTGCAGGATTGAATAATGTCGGGAAATTCCTTTTAGCAGAGGTTAATATTCTACCGAATGAATCCGCTTCAACGTCTTTACTGCTTGACCCAGTAAGTCCTCCTAGGAATCCCGCTATGGCAGTTACAACACCGCCAAGCACAATCGCTGCAGCGGATCCGAAAGTGAGTGCGAATATATGCGGAAACGCAATCATAATTGCTGCCACGGTGATGAAGATAAAAGCAATCGCAGCAATGAATAATATTTGAGAAGCACGACTCGCACGACCAAAATCTTTTTCTACTTTTTTATAAATATCTTTCAATGCTTCTAGCGGATCATCCGCATCGAGTACCTTATCGAGTTCTTCTTTATACTGCTTAATCTTTTTCGTCGCTCGATAACCATAATAGTGAGTTTTTGAAGAAGGCTGATTCACCAATCGATCAAACTCATCCTGGCAAGCGATGATAATGCCTTGCAAGTTACTTTCAAACTCGGCATTGTTTGCCAGAAAGGCTTCTTTGTTTTTACTGCATTGATTTTGCTTCATTTCGTCAACTTCATTAATAAAATTATCTAAAAAGTTGCAGTATCTAACAAATTCAGCTTCATTAAACAGGTACGCACTGGTCACATAGCTAGGTGGTCCTGATTGGCGCTCGCCTACAGAAATACGCCTATATTCTTCTTTTAATTTCCCTTGCTGAATTTTTTCTGAATCTTCATGATATAATTCGTTAAGACACTCATAATATAAGGTTTGGATATCAGTTAAATCCGGCTCACTCACATCCGTGTAAAAACGAAGATAAACACGTTCACGATTAATCTCCAACCCGATAAACGCTTTTTCTAACAATCCCTGAACAGGCTTCTTCGCTGCCTCACCATGCACGTATACGTCTATCCCAACCTGTCTAAGCTTCAAGCATATTTCACGACCTGCTTGTTCTGCTCTCTTAAGATCAAATCTCGTTGCGCTCATCAACTCACCCTCGTTTGTCTGTTTTTAATATTGCCTAATAGTAACAAATTTTGCACAAAATCGCATCAAATAAAAAATCAATAGCTTTTAAAAATTTTAAAAGCTTTTATCGATGGCGGATTACGCGGCGAAAAACACGCCGCTAATCACGCCCTACGCATCGTCGTTATGATTATCGTGAAAGATGGGTAGGGCGCGATTAGGTTTGCGTTTTTTGCAAACCTAATCCGCCAACCTTAAAAGCCTTTGAAAATTTAAAATGCTTTCATTGACGACGGATTACGTCCTAAGCCCCCCAGTACAAAACTGTATTCTAATATTTTCACTATTTTCAGTAAGTTACTTATACTCATGCGCTATCAAACAATCACACAGCTACCTATTCGTTTTTGACATTAGGTGCTGTGAACCATTGAAACATTGTGTATAGTGTGTATAATTACATGAACAGTCGAGAAATAATTAAGATATTAGAAGCGAATGGGTGGATTAAGCACGCACAAAAAGGCAGCCACTGCCAATATAAGCACTGTTTCAAACCCGGTAAAGTCACTGTGCCCCACCCTAAAAAAGACCTTCCAACAAAGACGGTTGCGAGTATATTTAAACAGGCGGGCATTGATAGGAGGTAAAGCATGCAATATCCAGTCTTTATACACAAAGAAGAAACGTCTGATTATGGTGTCATTGTGCCAGATTTGCCAGGGTGTTTTTCGGCAGGCAGCAGCATTGAAGAAGCCATTGAGAATGCGAAAGAAGCCATTGAATGTCACATTGAAGGTTTATTACTTGACGATGAAACGATTCCTTTCAAACAACCCATTGAAACACACTTAAACAATCCAGACGTTGAAGGTGGCGTACTTGCGATGATTGATATTGACCTGTCTAAACTCTCAGGAAAAACAACGCGCGTGAACATCAGCGTACCAGAGCGATTTTTAAAACAAATTGATGCTTATGCAAAACAGCACGGCGGCAATCGGTCTGCATTTTTAGTTGATGCGGCGATGAGCTATATGTCATCGCATCGCTTTAGTCGGTAATTTTAAACACGCAATATTGAAAATGCTGCTGCCATACCCAATGCAAAAATGCGCAGCCTTGCATCAAATAAAAAATTAGCTAAAAATCAGTCATCTAAAACGCAGCGTGGATGGGTTTGGGCATTGGGTTGAAGGATGGGGTTGGGCGGTTAATAAATAACGAGAAACGTTGGCGGTTGATGAGGTGCGGTTCCTCAAAAAAACGGGCAAATTTTTTAAGGGCAAAACGATTAGGCAAGTCATTAAAATTAACACCGCAGGCAGCCACTAAAACTTTCAGTTGATGCAGCATATCTATTTTATACATCGCAATATGCGCAATAGACGCATGACGCAGCGCAATAATCGACATTAATAACGGCTTGATAGGGGTATCCACCATCAACATATCTTCATTGAAATGATGCCCAAAATCCATACCATGTCTCACCACATCAGCATAATCACTCAACTGCTCAACCCGAAAAGGCGTGACAACATAGCGCCAAGCCACTTGAATGGCATGATCAATCACAGCAAGTTTACGATTACGCAATAATATATCGTCTATTTTTGCCAGTACAACTTTCGCATCTGACAATGACAAATGCAAACCACCCAACTCTAAACGTACCAACGAATAATTATACGGCATCACTGCAAGCAAAGCGTTCACCGCAACAGCCTGGATATGATTATCACTACAGTCAAGTGATTTTAAGGTTTGATTCAGCTTTAATTCTTCTGCCATCAATTTAAATGCAACCACAGTCAAACGACAACCGCGCAAACAAAGCGATATCAACGTTTTATTATTCAGTAATTCAGTTAAAGGTTCTTCAGAAAAAGTGGTAAATTCGTTATAGGAAAGATCTAGACATTCTAAAGTGCGATTCACCTTCAAAGCACGCGCTAAAGCCAAGACACCTTCATGTTGAATATTATTACCGAGTAACGAAAGCTGCTTAAGTTTTGTATTAACCCTTAAAACCTCGGCAAAAGCAATCGCCCCACGATCACCCAAATTATTACGACGTAAATTAACTTTCTCAAGCGAATGTTGATGCCTTAACGCGTCCGCAAAAACATCAACATACCCATCCCCTATTCCGCGCTCACCTAAATCAATCGATGTCTGTAATGGTGCAATATTTAAAGATTCTGCAACGAGCTCTAAATCTTCTTGCATAACCCACCTCATATCATCATAGCGTAACCTTAAGCAAAACGTTGTTTTAGCAGCGAAAATAAAGCACGCAAACACATGGCTTCACCACCTTGCGGGCGGCCAGGTTTGGCACGCAAATTCCAAGCCATCAAATCAAAGTGCATCCACGGTGTTTCATCCGGCACAAACGCATTTAAAAATAAAGCAGCCGTAATGGCACCACCGTAAGAATCTGCTGGGCAATTATTTAAATCGGCAATGGGACTGGTCAGCGATTCTTTATAGGCTGCAAATAAAGGCATGCGCCACATTTCGTCTTGTTGCTCAACCCCGCATTGCACCGCATCATGCACCCATGCATGGTTATTGGAAAATACCGCAGGCAATTCCGTCCCTAAAGCAACACGCGCAGCCCCTGTTAAGGTAGCAACATCAATGATTAACGCAGGTTTTTCTGAAACGGCTTCTGCTAAGGCATCCGCTAAAATCACGCGGCCTTCGGCATCCGTATTTGTAATTTCCACGGTTAAGCCTTTACGTGTTTTAATGACATCACCCGGTCGGTAGGCATTACTTGAAATGGAATTTTCAACCGCAGGAATGAGCACACGCAAACAGACTTTCAAATTTGATTTCATAATCAAACGGGCAAGCCCTAGCACATGCGCAGCACCACCCATGTCTTTTTTCATTAACAACATATTGCCGCTAGGCTTGATGTCTAAACCGCCGGTGTCAAAACACACGCCTTTACCGACTAAAGTAATTTTAGGATGTTTTGCATCACCCCAGCAAAAATCAATTAAACGCGGCTCATTAGACCCCGCACGGCCAACGGCATGAATGGCTGGGTAATTTTGTTTTAATAAGGCATCACCCACAATTTCATGAAACCGCGCATTGCATTCTTTCGCCAAGCTTTTTACAGCCGAGGCTAAAGCATCAGGCCCCATATCTTCTGTCGGTGTATTAATTAAATCACGCGTTAAATAAATTGCCTCAAGTAAGGGCACAACATCGTCTAATTTATCCCAATATAACAAAGCAGGCTGACGTGTTGGTTTTTTATAACGCGAAAATTGGTAAGCCCCCAAGCCCCACGCCAGCGCGTAATCCGGTTTTTCGTTTACTAAATAATAAGACCCTTCTGGCAAAACAAACGGACACTGCCCGACCGGCCAAAAGCTTTTTTCATTCTCTACTAACACTAAAACACCGGATAAACGCCCCTCAGACTCAGGCAATAAACGCAAAGCACCCGCTTCCACTTTTAATTGCGAAGCCTTCAACCACGTTTGAGAAAATGAAGATTGCGAAGATAACCACTGGGGATATTGAGAAACTGGTACGACGTAAACGGGCACACTGTCGTGTGCCCTTGTTTGAATCAATCCGTTGATTTGCATGTGTTACGCTCCAATGCATTCCTCTGCTGGTTTGTAAGTTTCGTTTAAAGCTTCAGCCACCGCGCGATAGGTAATTTTACCTTGGCAAATATTCAAACCGTTTCGTAAATGCGCATTGCGCTTCATGGCTTCTTTATACCCTTGGTTTGCTAATGCTAAGGCAAAGGGCAAGGTTGCATTATTTAATGCAAAGGTGGACGTTCTAGGCACGCCACCGGGCATGTTAGCAACACAATAATGCACCACGCCATCCACCACGTACGTAGGCTCAGCGTGGGTGGTTGGCTTACTGGTTTCAAAACAACCGCCTTGGTCAATCGAGACGTCAACAATCACCGACCCTGGCTGCATACGGCTTAACATGCTGCGGGTAACCATCTTCGGTGCAGAGGCACCCGGAATTAACACAGCACCAATGACTAAATCTGCGCTTAATACGTGTTCTTCAACCGCATCTAAGGTTGAATAAATGGTGTTAATTTTTGAGCCGAATTGCAAGTCGAGTTGATATAAACGCTCAAGTGAACGATCAATCACCACCACATGTGCACCCATACCCATCGCAACACGCACAGCATTCGTACCCACCACACCACCGCCAATCACAACCACTTTGGCAGGGGCAACACCCGGTACGCCACCTAACAACACACCGCGACCACCGTTTTTAATTTCAAGCGAAGTGGCACCCGCTTGAATTGCCATGCGGCCTGCTACTTCACTCATGGGTGATAACAAGGGCAAACCACCTGATTGACTGGTCACGGTTTCATACGCAATTGCGACACAGCCAGATTGTTGCAATAACTTTGCTTGTTCCGGGTCTGGTGCCAAATGTAAATACGTGAATAATACTTGGTTTTCACGCAGCATTTTACATTCTTGAGGTTGTGGTTCTTTCACTTTGATAATCATGTCAGCTTCTGCAAACACAGCTTCGGCTGTTGGTGCAATTTTCGCACCCACTTGTTCGTAAGCGTGGTTATCAAACCCAATTTTTAAACCGGCGTCTTTCTCAATGATGACCTGGTGGCCGTTTTTAATAAGCTCACGCACGCTGCTTGGTACTAAACCAACGCGATATTCAAAATTTTTAATCTCTTTTGGCACACCTATTAACATTTTCAAACTCCTAACAGTTATTTTTGAAACAATGCAATCCATAATTGATTCATGCGATGAACAAATGCTGCAGGGTCGCTTAATGACGAACCTTCAGACAGTAACGCTTGCTCAAACAACAAGGTAGACCATTCACCTAAACGCACATCATCAATTTGGTTTAATTCACGGATAATGATGTGCTCAGGGTTAATTTCAAGTATTGGTTTCGCCTGATCAAAACTTTGGCCGGCGGCTTTTAATAAACGCTCCATTTGTGGGCCTAGGGCGTTTTGATCACGCACTAAACACGCAGGCGAGCTAGTTAAACGATGAGACAAACGCACTTCTTTCACTTGCGCACTTAATAAACCCTGCATTTTTGAAATGAGCTGATCAAAAGCTTTATGTTGCTCGGCTTCCTTCTCTTTTTCCTTTTCTTTTTGCTCAGGGGTTTCTGCTTCAATTTCATCAAGCGATAAATCGCCTTTCGCGACGGATTGCAGCGTTTTTTCTTCAAATGTCGTTAAGTGACCGACAACCCACTCATCGATTTTATCGGTCAGTAACAACACTTCAACACCGTGTTTACGGAAAATTTCAAGATGCGGGCTGGAGCGTGCGGCAGTTAAATTATCAGCCGTTAAATAATAAATTTTTGTTTGCGTGGGTTTCATGCGCGCAATGTAATCAGCGAAGGTTACGGTTTGCTCTTCAGACGATTCATGCGTTGACGAAAATTTTAATAATTTCGCAACTTTATCGCGGTTGGCATAATCTTCTGCTGTGCCTTCTTTTAACACGTTACCGAAAGCCTTCCAGAATGTTTTGTATTTTTCTGGTTCGTCTTTCATTAATTTTTCAAGCAACTCTAATACGTGACGTACAAGCGCCGCTTTCAATTTAGGGATATTTGCGTGATCTTGCAAAATTTCACGTGAAATATTTAAGGGTAAAGCGGTGGTGTCTAACACGCCGCGCACGAAACGAAGATAATTCGGTAAGAATTGCTCCACGTTATCCATAATAAAAACGCGCTGCACGTAGAGTTTTAACCCATTGTGGGCATCACGGTTGAATAAATCAAACGGAGCCTGTGCTGGGATATAAAGAATAGACGTATATTCAATATTACTGCCTTCAACTTTGTTATGCACCCAAGCGAGTGGATTTTCAAAGTCATGAGCAATATGTTTATAAAAATTTTCATATTCTTCGTTTTTGATAGATGATTTTGGCAGCGTCCATAAAGCCGTTGCTTCGTTAACGGTTTCCCATTCGTCCATGTCTTTGCCATCGTCTGCTTTTTTCTTCATCATAATTGGCAAATTGAGATGATCAGAGTATTTTTTAATGATGTTTTTTAAGCGATAGTCACTTAAGAAATCATCTTCACCGTCTTTCAAATGCAAAGTAATATCTGTACCACGGGTTTGCTTTTCAATATTCTCAACCGTATATTCCCCATCGCCCGCTGACACCCAGCTCACACCGTGCTCAGGCAACATGCCTGCGCGACGTGAATGCACGGTTACTTTATCAGCCACAATAAAAGCGGAATAAAAACCAACACCGAATTGGCCAATTAAATGCGAATCTTTCTTCGCATCGCCGGTTAAGCGCGACATAAATTCACGGGTACCAGATTTTGCAATGGTGCCAAGGTGTGAAATAATTTCTTCACGATTCATCCCTATCCCATTATCGCTAATGGTTAAGGTTTTGTTTTGTTCATCAATGCTAATGTGTATGCGTAAGTTTGGGTCGTTTTCATATAAAGCGGGGTCAGACAAGGCTTCAAAACGGAGTTTGTCTGTCGCATCAGAGGCATTAGAAACTAGCTCTCTTAAAAAAATCTCTTTATTGCTATAAAGAGAATGAACGACCATATTGAGAATTTGTTTTACTTCAGCTTGAAAACTATGTTTTTCTTGTTGGGCATTTAAAGACATTTCAAGGTTCCTCCTAGAGTTTCGCGAAGTCTACCCCAGCTGAACCCTCTCATGCAAGCAGCATTATTTGCATTAAAATCAAGCAGTTAAACACTTCTTAGCATGCGGCGCGTTAAGTACACCCCTAGACCCGCAAATAAAAGCAAAGGCAAAGCGGCAGCGAGGATCGGCGGCACCTGAAAAACAATACACAATTCGCCCAGCAAGGCATTTAAAATGAAAAAGACAAAGCCTACTAAAATACCCATTAATAATCGCAAACCCAACTGTCCACGACCTTGGCTGCCACCCAATACGAAAGGGATTGCTAAAAAAATCATAATGAGCGATGAAATAGGCATTAACACACGTTGCCAAAAACCGAATCGATATTCACTCGACTGCAAACCATTTTGTTCAAGATAATGCGCAAAACGTTTCAAGCGCGTTAAAGACATTTCACTGGCTTCTACCAAACCAACATTTAATAAATTCGTATTAATTTGCAAATTTAAAGGCGTTTCAGGCAGAACGCGGCTCATCGTTCGGTTATTATTAAAGACTGTTTGCACCACATCGTGCATGATCCACTGATGGTTTTGATACGTCATTGTTTTGGCGTAATATGAAGCTTGTAAGCGGTGTTTATCATCGAACTGATAACGGGTAACCCCTTCAAGTTTTTGACGATCTATCACGTGTTCAATGTGAATGAAGTTATTATCAACGTGATACCACACCCCTGCCGCGGTAATCACTGCCTGCCCTGCATTCTGCGCGTTTTCTTTGCGCACTTCGGCTTTGTAACTTAAGTGAGGGCCAAACCATTCACCTAAGAGTGAGACAATTAAAATCATTACAAAAGCTGTGCCTAATACGGTTTGAATAATTTGCCGCATTGAAAAACCCGCGGCGCGCATGACGGTTAATTCACGGTGAGTGGTTAAGACGTTCAAACCCACAATACAGCCAAGCAATAATAAAATAGGTGAAAATTGATATAAAGCATTTGGCAGACGTAAGAATACATAAGCAATGGCTTGAACGAAGCCGTAATCACCAGTGCCAATGTCTTTCAATTCTGCTAATAATACCATCAAGAATAAGACAGAAATTAAAACCAAGCTGGTGAAGGCGGTTGTCATGACCAGGGTTTTTGCGATGTAGCGTTGTAAAATTTTAATCATGTCACACCCATTGTCTTGAACGAACCCAAAGAACACTCAATACAAACCCCAGCATTAATAAGTGCACCCACCACATGCCAATCAGTGTTGAGACGGTGCCAACATCAACCCAGTGTCTCGCCATGAACAACAAGTTAATGTAGAGAATATAAACCAAAATGGCAGGTAACATCACTAAAAACCGGCCGGAGCGGGGTTTAATGGCGCTGAACGGCACGGCTAACAACCCAAGTAAAAAAGCTGAAATGGGTAATGAGAAACGCCACTGTAATTCGGCTGCCCGCGTGGGGTTGTCGCGTTGTTTGAATAAATCAGTGGTTGAGAGGGATTCATCTTCTTGGTGATTTAAGCGCGCATCGCCTTGCGGAATGCGAACGGCATATTTTTTAAATTGAATGACTTTGTAAGCATTATTACCAGGCGAACCTTCGTAGCGGTAGCCGTCAGTCGTCACGAAATAAGGGTCGGGGGAGTGGTCTATTTTTTGTTGGTAGCCTTGGTCAGCAAAGACTAACATCCACGAACTGACATCCGCAGGGTCTGCTTTGGGTTTTTGTTCCGCCATGAAAACATTTTCAGCGCGTTGTCTGTCACGCGAGAGGGTTTCAACGTACATTACGCGTTTGCCGTCGGGCGAAACTTGAAAGCGGCCGGGGATGAGGGTTTGAATGAGATGAAGTGTGGCTTCATCGCTTTCCATGAGTTGTTGACGTTTGCCAGAAATCCAGGGGTTGACCCAGAGCATTAACACCAGCACGATTGCGCCGACGGCCAGTGCCATCAAGCCGGTTAAACGCAGCAAACGGCGTTCGGTAAACCCGCTCATTTGCATAATTGACATTTCATTATCGGTATATAATCGCCCGTAAGCGAGTAAAATACCGAGATAAAATGCAAGCGGGAGCAAGATAGCAGCGAGGTAGGGAATTTCAAATGAAACGAGTTCGAGTAACACATTGGTTGCAATTTTACCCACGGCAACAAAATTCATGTAACGCACTAACTGCTGGCTGATAAATGCCAACATTAATACTGAAATCACCGTTATAACGGATTGAAATACTTCTTTTGTAAGATAACGCTTGATAATCACACCAACCACCCCTATTCACCTGAAGGATAGACGCAAAATCTTAATATACGTTGGCTGTAAGCCAATAACATCTTAGCCTGGGGAAAAGGTTGCGTGCAGCATAACCGACGCCCCAGGTAGGCGCAACCCACACCCGCCCTAAGCGCTGAAGGCGCGTGATATATCTTGAAGCTTGTAAAAGCCTGTATACCCACCATGCTCATTCGTGCTTTCCGCCGTTACTATTTTCCTCGCGGACTTCGCGGTGCAAAA
>CBFGYM010000039.1:0-10611 GCA_965653045.1 uncultured Gammaproteobacteria bacterium | reverse complement strand
TGGTTGGTAGTGCATTGAAAGCCTTGGAAGGCGACCAAAGCGAAATTGGCGTTCCTTCTATTATCAAATTAGTTGAGTTCATGGACAGCTACATTCCATTACCAGAACGCCCCATTGACCAACCATTCTTGTTACCAATCGAAGACGTATTCTCCATCTCAGGCCGTGGTACGGTTGTAACGGGTCGTGTAGAACGCGGTATTTGTAAAGTTGGTGATGAGCTTGAAATTATTGGTTTAAAACCAACAATTAAAACAATTTGCACGGGCGTAGAAATGTTCCGTAAATTGTTAGACGAAGGTCGCGCAGGCGATAACGTTGGTGTGTTATTACGTGGTACGAAGCGTGAAGAAGTAGAACGCGGCCAAGTATTAGCGAAGCCAGGTTCTATTACCCCGCACACGAAGTTTGAGTCTGAAGTGTACGTATTGTCGAAAGAAGAAGGTGGTCGTCATACCCCATTCTTCAAAGGTTACCGTCCACAGTTTTACTTCAGAACGACAGACGTAACGGGTGAAGTACAACTTCCAGATGGCGTTGAAATGGTTATGCCAGGCGATAACATCAAAATGGTTATTACCCTCATTGCGCCAATCGCAATGGAAGAAGGCTTGCGTTTTGCAATCCGCGAAGGTGGCCGTACAGTCGGTGCTGGTGTGGTTGCTAAAGTAGTTGAATAATTAACCAATCTAGGTCAGTAGCTCAATTGGCAGAGCGGCGGTCTCCAAAACCGCAGGTTGGGGGTTCGATTCCCTCCTGGCCTGATAAATTTTTAGAGTGAGAGCTTCAGCGTGAAGTCATCCAAGGCGAATGTAATGACGTTAAAACCAACGGAAGGACAGGTCGAGAAAGGGTTGGATTGGCTGAAATGGCTGGTTGCTTCAATTTTAGTGCTTGCCGGATTGATCGGAAATCATTACTATAGCGAAGTTTCCATGCCGTTAAGAACCCTGGGCTGGCTGGCCGTGCTTGCATTGGCTGGTTTAGTTGCGTCTCGAACGGAGAAAGGTAAGTGGGTGGTTCAATTTTTCGGTGAATCCCGTGCGGAATTGCGGAAAGTTGTTTGGCCAACCCGTGAAGAAACCATGCAGACAACAATGGTTGTTGCTGTTATGGTCGTTGTGCTTTCCCTTGTTTTATGGGGGATGGATGGCTTGTTAGTCTGGCTGATTGGCTGGTTAACGGGTCAACATAGCTAATTATTAAGTGTTAAGTAATTGATAATTCGAGGAACCCGACAATGACAACAGATCAGACAATGCCAAAGAAGCGCTGGTATGTTGTGCACACCTATTCAGGTTTTGAAAAGCGTGTGATGAGCGCCTTGCGCGAGCGTGTTCAAACCGAAAATTTAGCCGACAAGTTTGGCGAAATTCTCGTTCCCACTGAAGAGGTGGTGGAATTAAAAGCGGGTCAAAAACGTAAAAGTGAACGTAAGTTTTTCCCAGGCTACGTCCTCGTCGAAATGATTATGGACGAACAAACCTGGCACATGGTGCGATCAACCCCGAAAGTATTAGGCTTCATTGGCGGAACCAGCGATAAGCCGGCACCCATCACCAGTAAAGAAGCAGAAATTATTCTGCAACGTGTACAAGATAGCAGCGAGAAACCCAAACCCAAGGTTCTGTTTGAAGTGGGTGAAGTGGTTCGTGTCACTGATGGACCGTTTGCTGACTTTAATGGCGTTGTTGAAGAAGTGAATTATGAAAAGAGCCGCATGCGTGTGGCCGTCATGATCTTTGGTCGTTCTACCCCAGTCGATTTGCAATTCGACCAAGTAGAAAAGGCTTAAGTTTAAGTTATTGTTTTTTATATGACCGGGGAGCCGCAAGGCGTTATTACCCATTAAACAGAGGTGTTAAAACATGGGCGCATCAAGAAAAGCCATTGCTGGCTTTATTAAGTTGCAAATTAAGGGTGGCGCTGCCAACCCAAGTCCGCCAGTTGGTCCTGCATTGGGTCAAAAAGGCGTGAACATTATGGAATTCTGTAAGCAATTCAACGCGGCGACTAATACGCCCGAATTAGCTGGCAAGCCAATCCCAGTGGTTATTACGGTGTACGGCGACAAAAGCTTTACCTTCGTTCTTAAAACACCACCAGCAACTTTCTTAATTAAAGATGCCATCAAGCTTGATAAAGGTAGCAGCACACCGCATACCAATAAAGTGGGCAAAATTAATCGTAAACAACTTGAAGCCATTGCAAAAATTAAAATGGCTGACTTAACCGCTGCTGACCTCGACGCTGCCGTGCGTTGTATCGCTGGTAGTGCCCGTAGTATGGGCGTTGAAGTGGAGGGTGTGTAATATGTCTATGCCTCAAGTAAGAACAGCTACCTCAAAAATGGGTCGTGCAATTCAAGCCTTGTTAACCCCAGGCAAAATTTACACCCCGAAAGAAGCGTATGAACTTTTCCAAAAAAAGCCTAAATGCAAATTTCGTGAAAGCGTTGATTTAGCTTTGAATTTAGGTGTTGATGCGCGTAAATCTGACCAAGCTGTGCGTGGTTCTGTCGTGTTACCTAAGGGTACGGGCAAACAAGTTCGCATTGCTGTCATGACCGGTGCAAATCATGCCGAAGCTGCGAAAAAAGCAGGTGCTGATATCGTTGGTTTAGAAGATTTAGCGGAACAAATTAAAGCAGGTAATTTTGAATTCGATATGTTGCTTGCAACGCCTGATGCCATGCGCGTCGTTGGACAATTAGGTCAAGTATTAGGCCCACGTGGTTTAATGCCAAATCCAAAAGACGGCACCGTGACCATGGACATCGCTAATGCGGTTAAAAATGCGAAAATGGGTCAAGTGCGCTACCGTACTGATAAAGCCGGTATCGTTCATTGCACCATCGGTAAAATTGATTTTAGCTTTGAAGATTTACTTGAAAACTTGAATGCTGTGTTAGCCGCTGTTAAAAAAGCCAAGCCAGCTACCTCTAAAGGCGTGTATTTCAAGAAGATTACCCTTTCAACCACCATGGGCCCTGGGCTGACGTTGGATATTTCAGCGCTGGATGTTTAAAACCTGGTTTTGAAAGAAAGTTTGACGTGGCTTTGCTTACGCCAATGCCCGTCAGAGACCGTGGGTGCGAGAGCTTAATCCGATTAATGCTGTTTATTAATCTAACCTACGCAGACGGTAACACCAATGGACTGGCGTTGCTGTTTTAACGGAACCTCGCCACGCAATTTATTGCGTGGGTGGATCACATAACATGGCACTGTCCGACGTGGAGGTACAAAGTGGTACTCAAGTTAGAAGACAAAAAGACCATTGTTAGTGAGGTTGCCGACGTTGCCAAGCAGTCGCTTTCCGTCGTGGCGGCAGAATATAGCGGAATTTCTGTGGGTCAATTGACCGATTTCCGTAAAACTGCCCGTAATGCCGGTGTCTATGTTCGTGTTGTTCGCAACACCTTAGCACGCCGTGCACTCGAAGGAACGCAATTTGCTTGCATGCAGCAAGCGCTCGTAGGCCCTTTGGTTCTCGCTTTTTCAAAAGACGAACCAGGTGCGGCTGCGCGTTTAATTAAAGAGTTTGTTAAAAAGAATGACAAACTGAAAGTAAAGGCACTCGCAATTGATAACCAATTGCTGCCAGCTTCCGGTTTAGAAGCTTTAGCAAGCTTGCCAACGCGCGACGAAGCAATTGCACTGTTGATGTCTGTCATGAAAGCGCCTATCACTAAGTTGGTACGCACCATGGCTGAACCTCATGCGAAGTTGGTTAGAACCTTGGCAGCTGTTCGCGACGCGAAACAGTCTGCTGCTTAACAATAATCTACTAATTAGTTAGTTGGAGTAATTAAAATGGCTGTAAGCAAAGAAGATATTTTAGAAGCAATTTCCAATATGTCAGTAATGGACATCGTAGAACTCATCAAGTCTATGGAAGATAAATTCGGCGTTTCCGCTGCTGCTGCAGTGGCTGTTGCTGCTCCTGCCGCTGGCGGTGCTGCTGCGGTTGAAGAAAAAACCGAATTTAACGTTGTTTTAGCTGATGCAGGCGCAAACAAAATCAACGTGATTAAAGTTGTTCGCGAATTAACCGGTTTAGGGTTAAAAGAAGCGAAAGATCTCGTTGAAGCTGCACCTAAAGCCGTGAAAGAAGGTATTGCTAAGGCTCAAGCAGACGAAATCAAGAAGAAGTTGGAAGAAGCAGGTGCTAAGGTTGAGATTAAGTAAGCTCACATTAGTACATTGAGTTAGTGGTTAGCCGGTAATGTATTGTTGCCGGCTTTTCCTTTATTTCGCTTTTTAGTTGATCAGCAGACGCAGAGGTATCACACATGGGTTCAACCTACTCATACACTGAGAAAAAGCGGATTCGTAAAGATTTCGGTAAACTTCTAAGTGCTATTGAAGTTCCGTCATTACTTGCGATCCAGATGGACTCTTACCGCCAGTTTTTAGAAGCCAGCGGCGAGTCTGATAAATTAGGCAGCAGTGGCTTGCACGGTGTTTTTAAAGCAGCCTTCCCTATTACCAGCATGTCTGGTTACACCGCCTTAGAGTATGTGAATTATCGGTTGGGCGAACCTATTTTTGATGTTAAAGAATGTAAAAGCCGCGGTCTGACTTATGCAGCCCCTTTACGCGGCACTTTCCGTTTGGTCATCTTTGATCGTGAAGCGGAAGGTTCAAACAAAGTTGTGAAAGACGTTAAAGAACAAGAAGTTTACTTAGGCGAAGTGCCGCTCATGACTGAGCACGGTACCTTCGTTATTAACGGGACTGAACGCGTTGTGGTGTCTCAGTTACACCGTTCTCCAGGGGTGTTCTTTGAACACGATAAAGGTAAAACACACTCTTCAGGAAAATTATTATTCTCTGCCCGTGTGATTCCTTACCGCGGTTCCTGGCTTGATTTTGAATTTGACCCCAAAGATTGCATTCACGCGCGTATAGACCGCCGTCGTAAATTGCCTGCAACTATTATTTTGCGCGCACTCGGCATGACGCTTGAAGAAATGCTTTCTATTTTCTTTGAAAATAATCATTTTGAAATTGATAACGGCAAATTTAACCTTGATTTAGTGCCTGAACGCTTACGTGGTGAAACTGCCGCATTTGAAGTGAAAAAAGCAGGCAAGGTCATTATCGAAAAAGGTCGTCGTATTACAGCAAGACACATTTCTCAGCTTGAAAAGGCGGGTATTAAAACCATTGAAGTGCCTTCTGAATATCTTTTAGGTAAAGTATTAGCAAAAGCATTAATTAACCCAGAAACCGGCGAAGTTATTGGCAATGCCAACGACATCATTACCGGCGACTTAATTAAGCAAATGCTGGGTAACGGCGTTAAGAAATTTGAAACCTTGTACGTGAATGACATCGACTGCGGTTCTTATATGTCTGACACCTTGCGCATTGATTCCACCTTGACGCAACAAGAAGCCTTGGTTGAAATTTACCGCATGATGCGCCCCGGTGAACCACCAACCAAAGAAGCCTCAGAAGCCTTATTTAAAAATTTATTCTTCACCCCAGAACGCTATGATTTATCTGACGTCGGTCGTATGAAATTAAACCGTCGCGTGGGTCGTGAAGAAATTACAGGTTCAGGTGTGTTATCGAAAGATGACATTCTTGAAATCTTAAAAACATTAATCAAAATCCGTAACGGACAAGAAACTGTCGACGATATCGACCACTTAGGCAACCGCCGTGTGCGTTGTGTTGGTGAAATGACAGAAAATCAATTCCGTGTTGGTTTGGTTCGTGTTGAACGCGCAGTGAAAGAGCGTTTAAGCTTGCCTGATGTTGATAGCACCATGCCACAAGACATCATTAATGCAAAACCCATTTCAGCTGCGATTAAAGAATTCTTTGGTTCCAGCCAATTATCTCAGTTCATGGATCAAAACAATCCATTGTCTGAAATTACCCATAAACGCCGCGTTTCAGCGTTAGGGCCAGGCGGGTTATCACGCGAACGCGCAGGCTTTGAAGTCCGCGACGTGCATCCAACACACTACGGTCGTGTTTGCCCTATTGAAACGCCTGAAGGTCCAAACATTGGTTTAATCAACTCATTAGCCGTTTATGCGCGCACTAACGAATACGGTTTCCTTGAAACCCCGTATCGTCGTGTGGTTGACCATAAAGTCACTGATGAAGTCGTTTATTTATCAGCCATTGAAGAAGGCGATTACGTTATTGCACAGGCAAACGCCGGTGTTGACGATAAACGTCGTTTGACGGATACCTTAGTGCCTGTCAGACATAAAAATGAATTTACGTTCTCAACCCCTGATTTAGTTGAATTCATGGACGTGTCACCGAAACAAATTGTGTCTGTGGCGGCTGCTTTAATTCCCTTCCTTGAACACGATGACGCAAACCGTGCATTGATGGGTTCCAACATGCAACGTCAAGCCGTGCCAACCTTGAAGACTGAAAAACCTTTAGTCGGAACGGGGATTGAGCACTTAGTGGCGAAAGACTCAGGTGTTGCTGTGGTTGCCCGCCGTGGTGGTGTGGTTGATTACGTCGATGCTTCCCGTATTGTGGTGCGTGTGAACGACGATGAAGCAGAACAAGGCAGCATCGGTGTTGATATTTACGGCTTAACGAAATATACCCGCACTAACCAAGACACCTGTATTAACCAACGTCCGTTGGTGACACAAGGTGACATTATTCGCAAAGACGACATTCTTGCCGACGGTCAATCAACCGATACGGGTGAATTAGCCTTGGGTCAAAACTTGTTAGTCGCGTTTATGCCGTGGAACGGTTACAACTTCGAAGACTCTATTTTAATTTCTGAGCGCGTGGTGCAAGAAGATCGTTTCACCAGCATCCACATTGAAGAATTAACCTGTGTGGCACGTGATACGAAATTAGGGCCTGAAGAAATTTCTGCCGATATTCCCAACGTCAGCGAAAGCGCTTTATCGAAACTCGATGAATGTGGCGTGGTTTACATCGGTGCGGAAGTAAATTCTGGCGACATCTTAGTCGGTAAAGTGACACCAAAAGGTGAAACACAACTCACCCCTGAAGAAAAACTCTTACGCGCTATTTTCGGTGAAAAAGCGTCTGACGTGAAAGACACTTCGCTTCGCGTGCCAACGGGCATGGAAGGGACAGTCATTGACGTTCAAGTATTTACCCGCGAAGGCGTGAAAAAAGATACGCGTGTGCTCGAAATTGAAAAAGACGAGCTTGCCAAAGTTAAAACAGACTTAGGCGACGAAATGCGTATTAAAGAAGATGACGTTTACAACCGTGTTCACAAATTATTATTGAACCGTACAGCTGAAGGCGGTCCTAATAAGTTGAAAAAAGGCACAAAAATCACCAAGGCTTACCTTGATGAAGTGCCTCGTGAAAAATGGTTTGAAATTAATTTGAAAGATGCAGATGCAACCAAGCAATTGGAAGCTGCGGCAAAGCAATTGAAAACCATCCGTTTAGATTATGAAAAAGCGTATGAAGCAAAGCGTTTGAAAATCACCCAAAGTGATGATTTAGCGCCTGGCGTGTTGAAAATTGTGAAAGTGTATATGGCTGTTAAACGCCGCGTTCAACCTGGCGATAAAATGGCAGGTCGTCACGGTAACAAGGGTGTTATCTCCATGATCGTTCCTGTGGAAGATATGCCATACCTCGCAGACGGTACCCCCGTCGATGTGGTCTTGAATCCGTTAGGCGTACCGTCTCGTATGAACGTTGGTCAGGTGCTTGAAACTCACTTGGGTTGGGCTTCTAAAGGCTTAGGTCGTAAAATTGCACAGATGGTTGATGCACGTCAGTCACCTGCGCACGTCCGTAAATTCTTAAACTCAATTTACGGTGTCGGTAAGCACAAAGAAGACTTAACACAGTTGAATGATGATGAAATCATGACACTGGCTGACAATTTGCGTGAAGGCGTTCCGTTTGCAACCCCTGTGTTCGACGGGGCATCGGAAGAAGAAATTAAAACCATGTTAACACTGGCAGAATTGCCTGAAACAGGTCAAGCCGTGCTGCACGACGGTCGTACCGGTGTTCAGTTTGATCGTCCAGTGACGGTAGGTTACATGTACGTCATGAAACTTAACCACTTGGTTGATGACAAGATGCACGCGCGTTCAACAGGTTCATACAGTCTGGTTACACAACAGCCGCTCGGAGGTAAAGCTCAGTTCGGTGGTCAACGATTTGGTGAAATGGAAGTGTGGGCGCTTGAAGCTTACGGTGCTGCTTATACACTTCAAGAAATGCTCACCGTGAAGTCGGATGACGTAACCGGTCGTACCAAGATGTATAAAAACATCGTGGATAGCGAGCACTATATGGAATCCAACATGCCGGAAGCCTTTAATGTATTAATTAAAGAAATCCGTTCGTTAGCTATTAATATCGATTTTGATTGATGTCGACTCCCCTCCTGCGGGAGGGGATAGGTCTAAAGCACTATCTTATTAGGGGGAGTTACCTTGAAAGGTATAATGAAGCTTGTTCAATCGCCCGTTTCAGATGCATTTAATGCTATTAAAACAGGCTTGGCCTCAGCAGCCGAAATTCTTTCATGGTCTTTTGGAGAAGTCAAAAAGCCTGAAACCATCAATTACCGTACCTTTAAACCGGAACGTGACGGCTTATTTTGCGCTAAAATCTTCGGGCCAATTAAAGACTTTGAATGTCTTTGCGGAAAATATAAACGCTTAAAACATCGCGGTGTGGTTTGCGAAAAATGCGGCGTGGAAGTCACCTTGTCACGTGTTCGTCGTGAACGAATGGGTCACATCGAATTGGCGTGCCCTGTTGCACACATCTGGTTCTTGCGATCATTACCGTCTCGTATTGGCTTAATGCTTGATATGACACTGCGTGATTTAGAACGCGTGCTGTATTTTGAAGCTTATGTCGTGATCGACCCGGGCATGACACAACTTGAAAAAGGTCAATTGTTGTCAGAAGAAGCTTACTTCGATGCGATTGAAGAGCACGGTGATGAATTTGAAGCACGCATGGGTGCTGATGCAGTTCAACAATTACTGCGTGAAATTAATTTAGAAACCGAAGTGCCTCGCATTCGTGAAGAATTACTTAAAACAACGTCTGATGCACGACAAAAGAAATTATCCAAACGATTGAAGCTGATGGAAGCCTTCCTCGAATCGGGCAACAAACCCGAGTGGATGATTTTGACCGTGTTACCCGTGTTGCCACCCGATTTACGTCCATTGGTTCCTTTGGATGGTGGCCGCTTTGCAACCTCAGACTTAAACGATTTATATCGTCGTGTCATTAACCGTAATAATCGCTTGAAGCGTTTGCTCGATTTAAACGCCCCAGACATTATTGTGCGTAATGAAAAACGTATGTTGCAAGAGTCCGTCGATGCCTTACTTGATAATGGCAGACGCGGTCGTGCAATTACGGGCTCGAATAAACGTCCATTGAAATCTTTAGCTGACATGATTAAAGGTAAACAAGGTCGTTTCCGTCAAAACTTATTAGGTAAACGTGTTGACTACTCCGGTCGTTCCGTCATCGTGGTCGGTCCCACCCTGCGCTTACATCAGTGCGGTTTGCCTAAGAAAATGGCGCTTGAGTTATTTAAACCCTTTATTTACAGTCGTTTACAACTTTTAGGGTCAGCAACCACCATTAAAGCTGCGAAGAAAATGGTTGAGCGTGAAGAGCCCGAGGTATGGGACGTACTGGAAGAAGTCATTCGCGAACATCCTGTGATGTTAAACCGTGCACCAACCTTGCACCGTTTGGGTATTCAAGCGTTTGAACCTGTCTTAATTGAAGGTAAAGCGATTCAGTTGCATCCATTGGTTTGTACTGCGTACAACGCCGACTTTGACGGTGACCAAATGGCTGTTCACGTTCCTTTATCGTTAGAATCTCAGCTCGAAGCACGCTCGTTAATGATGTCAACCAATAACGTGTTATCACCCGCGAACGGTGAACCGATTATTGTGCCAACACAAGACGTCGTTTTAGGGCTTTACTATCTCACGCGTAAGCGCATTAACGCGAAAGGCGAAGGCATGATTTTTGCTGACGTTGATGAAGTGCATCGCGCTTATGAAAATGGCATGGTTGATTTACACGCTAACATTCGTGCGCGTATTAAAGAATACGCCTTGAATGCTGAAACGGGTCAGTTTGAACAACGCATTCGTTTTGTTGAAACCACGGCAGGCCGTGCAATCTTGTCTGAACTACTACCAAAGGGTTTATCTTTTGATCTCGTCAATTGCACGATGACCAAAAAGACAATCTCTAGTTTAATTGATGCGGCGTATCGTAATGTTGGGTTGAAAGCGACCGTTATTTTCGCTGACCACTTAATGTATACCGGTTTCTATTACGCAACGCGTTCAGGTATTTCTATTGGTGTGAATGACCTCGTTATTCCTAAGAAGAAATCTGAAATTATTGAGCAAGCAGAAGATGAAGTGCGTAAAATTCAAGCGCAGTTTGCTTCAGGCTTGGTCACACAAGGTGAACGCTACAATAAAGTCGTCGATATTTGGTCACGTACCAACGATTTAGTTGCTGACGCGATGATGAAAGAATTGTCTGTACACGAAGTGAAAGATCGCGAAGGTCAGAAAGTGAAAGAAGCTTCTTTCAACTCCATCTACATGATGGC
>CBFGYM010000038.1:0-12146 GCA_965653045.1 uncultured Gammaproteobacteria bacterium | reverse complement strand
ATAAAACAACGCATTTATATCACGGATTTAAGACACAAGGGCGTGATTAGGTTTGCGCCTTTTGCAAACCGTAATCCGCCAACCTTTAAAGCTTTTAAAATTTTAAAAGCTTTTAATGTTGGCGGATTACGCGGCGAAAAACACGCCGCTAATCACGCCCTACGTTTCGTTCAAGTAAAGTGAAAATGAGAGGCAAGCTCTATCAGCAGGCAGACTCAACAACAGAAGCGAGGTGGGTGGCGAGTTTTTTAACGAGGGTGGCGTCTTCGCCTTCAACCATCACGCGAAAGACGGGTTCCGTGCCAGAACGGCGCAAGAGCACGCGGCCGGTCTCGCCCAGCGTGGCTTCAGCGGCCTTCACGGCCTTTTCAATCTCAGGGTTATTATCAGCCGCCGCAAGCGTGGCAACCTTCACATTAATCAATACCTGCGGGTATTTCACCAATCCCTGACGCATTGCCGCCAAGGTCGAATTCGCCTCACGCATTGCCGCTAACACCTGCAATGCCGAAATCATGCCATCACCAGTCGTGGTCGTTTTCAAGCACACCACATGCCCAGACGGCTCGCCGCCCAAATGCCAATCACGCTTTGCCAACTCCGCGATCACATACCGGTCGCCCACGGGTACCCGCACAAAATCAATGCTCAAATCCCGTAGCGCCTTCTCAAACCCAAAATTTGTCATCAAGGTGCCAACGACCCCACCTTGCAAAATACCCTGCTCACGTTGGTGTTTGGCAATGATATACAGCACATCGTCGCCATCCATCAATTGCCCTTCATGGTCGGCCATAATCACTCTATCGCCATCGCCATCTAAGGCAATACCTAAATCAGCCTGATGCGCAATCACGGCCTGACACATGCGCTCTGGATGCGTTGCGCCGCAATCTAAATTAATGTTCAAGCCGTTTGGCTCAACCCCAATTTCAATGACTTCCGCCCCCAACTCACGTAACACATTGGGCGCTACTTGATAAGCCGCACCATGCGCGCAATCAATCACAATACGCATGCCGTTTAAAATCATGTCAGACGAAACTGTACTTTTACAAAATTCAATATAACGCCCTTGCGCATCCATCACACGAATAGCTTTACCTAAAGCAGCGGAATCAACCGTTGTCATCGGCTGTTCAATTTGTTCTTCAATCGCGTGTTCAATATCATCAGGCAGTTTCGTCCCTTGGGAGGAAAAAAACTTAATGCCATTATCATAATAAGGATTATGCGAGGCGCTAATCACAATACCCGCTTGTGCCCGTAAGGTTCGCGTTAAATATGCAATACCCGGTGTTGGCATAGGCCCTAACAAATGCGTATCAATGCCAGCAGCTGATAAACCTGACTCAAGCACTGATTCGAACATGTACCCTGAAATGCGCGTATCTTTCCCAATTAGCACCTTACCAGAACCTTGTCGTGCCAACACTTTACCAATGGCCCAACCGAGTTTCAAAACGAACTCAGGCGTGATTGGCCATTGGCCAACCCGCCCGCGTATTCCATCTGTACCAAAATAACGACGTAATTTAGAGGAAGGGGATATCACCTCAGATTTAACTTGTACCATCTGCTGGGGCAACTCCTTCGTCATGACTTTGATCTTTTAAAGACTCTTGTTTGAACTGATCTTTCGGCTGTTTTTTAGAAGAATCACGGCTCTGCCAATTGGCAGGTTCACGCACTTCTCGTCCTGCCATGACATCTTCAATTTGCGGTGTGCCGATAGTTTCAAATTTCACTAAAGCTTCAGCCATCGCATGTAATTTATCGATGTTGTCATTAAGAATTTTTTCAGCGCGTTTGTAATTTCTGTCAATAAGCGAACGCACTTCCGAATCAATCATGCTAAACGTTGATTCAGAAATTTCTTTGTGTCGTGTAATAGAGTGACCCAAGAAAACTTCTTCATCATTCGCGCCCAACATTAAAGGTCCCACTTTTTCAGACAAGCCCCATTTTGTTACCATATTACGGGCGATTTCAGTTGCTTTTTGAATGTCGTTAGACGCACCGGTTGTCACTTTTTCCGAACCGAAAATAATTTCTTCTGCTAAACGGCCGCCGAATAAACTAGAAATTTTACTTTCTAAATATTCACGCGTGTAGTTGTAACGGTCACCTTCGGGCAAGAACATGGTCACACCCAATGCGCGGCCGCGCGGAATAATAGTGACCTTATGAACAGGGTCGTGTTCAGGCACATTTAAACCCACAATAGCATGCCCTGCTTCATGATAAGCCGTTAATTTCTTTTCTTGTTCAGACATCACCATTGAGCGTCTTTCCGCACCCATCATGATTTTGTCTTTTGCTTTTTCAAAATCGTCCATGTCAACTTGGCGTTTGTTCGCACGTGCTGCAAACAAAGCCGCTTCATTAATAATGTTCGCTAAATCAGCCCCTGAGAACCCTGGGGTGCTGCGCGCAATCACGGCAACATCAACATCATCAGCTGTCGGTACTTTGCGACTATGCACACGTAAAATTTGTTCACGGCCTTTCACATCAGGCAAGCCAACCACGACTTGTCGGTCAAAACGGCCTGGGCGTAATAATGCAGGGTCTAATACGTCAGGACGGTTTGTTGCAGCCACCACAATCACACCTTCACTGCCTTGGAAACCATCCATTTCAACTAATAACTGGTTAAGCGTTTGTTCACGTTCATCGTGACCACCGCCTAAACCCGCACCACGGTGACGACCCACAGCATCAATTTCATCGATGAAAATAATGCAAGGCGCTTGTTTTTTCGCTTGTTCGAACATATCACGCACGCGTGATGCACCCACACCTACAAACATTTCAACGAAATCAGAGCCTGAAATCGTAAAGAAAGGTACTTTCGCCTCACCGGCAACGGCACGTGCTAATAAAGTTTTACCCGTGCCTGGAGGGCCAACTAATAAAACACCACGCGGAATTTTTCCGCCTAAGCGTTGGAATTTGCCTGGGTCTTTTAAGAAGTCGACTAACTCTTTCACTTCTTCTTTCGCTTCATCACACCCGGCCACATCAGAGAAAGTGACTTTCACTTGGTCTGCATTTAATAAACGTGCACGGCTGCGGCCAAATGAAAACGCACCGCCTTTACCACCACCCGCTTGTTGACGCAGCACGTAAATCCAGATGGCAAATAAAACAATCCAGGGCAGCAGATTCAACAAGTGCATTAAGATGCCGGGCTGCTCAGGTTGTTTTGCATTCACGACAACGCCTTTATCAACCATTGATTGCAATAGTTGGGGGTCGTCTTTCATAGGAAGATAGGTTTCAAACACTTTATTGTTTTGATAGGTGCCTGTCACGTCTTGATCAGTGATTGTGACTGAGCGCACATTACCTTGCTTCACATCACTCACGAATGAGGTGTAGCTGATTTTCTCATCAGCGGCTTGGCGAGGACCAAAATTATTGAATACAGAAATCAGGATTATCCCGATGACCATCCACAAGAGTATTGTTTTTACGACGTCATTCACGTTGGGAAACCTCATTTGGGGTATTCTCTTATCATACCCAATCTAACTGACAGAAACTACCTAAAATAACCCTATATTCAGAGACCTTAGGCGTATTTTACCTGCGAACTTACTTTAACACTTTTAGCTATTCCCTTTGATTTTGCACGTTATTTGCAAACAATAGCAAGGGTTAAGCTTTCAAGACTTTTGCAACGACATAAACTTCGCTAGAACGCCCGCGTGACGCCTTAGGCTTGCGAATATGCACCGTTTTGAACTGACGCTTCACCTCTCCTAAAAAAGCTTCCGACCCTTGGCCTTGGAAAATTTTAATCAGAAAACCGCCGTCTGGCTTAATTGTTTTCAGGGCGAAATCGAGAACTAATTCAGCCAAATACATCACGCGCGGCATATCAATGCTTGGGTTACCGCTCATATTCGGTGCGATGTCGGAGACAACCCAGTCAACTAATTCGCCGTTTAATAGGCTGGTGAGTTGTGCAACAACAGCGTCATCGCCAAAATCGCCTTGAATAAATTCAACACCGGGCAAGGGTTCCATGGGTAAAATATCCATGGCAACCACGCGCCCTGTCGATTTCACCAGGCTTTTTAAGACTTGGCACCACCCGCCCGGGGCGGCACCTAAATCAACCACCGTCATGCCGGGTTGAAACATCCGGTCACGCTCTTGCATTTCAAGTAACTTAAAAACAGCCCGCGAACGATAACCCGCCTCTTGTGCCTTTTTGACATAAGGGTCTGCGAAATGCTCTTTCAGCCAGCGGCGGCTACTTTCTGTTCGCTTTTTCATTAAACGTGCGTGACCTCAATAATTTCGAAGGTCGTCACGCCTTCCGGTGTTTGAACATTCACTTCATCGCCTTCAAATTTACCCACTAAGGCGCGCGCAACCGGCGATGTCACAGAAATTTTATTCACGGTAATATCAGCTTCGTCTTCACCCACAATTTGATACACAATGGTTTTGCCATCGGCATTTTGCAAGCTCACGGTCGTGCCAAAAATAACGCGCCCGGTGTTTTCAATCGATTTCACATCAATCACTTGCGCCATCGATAATTTACTTTCGACTTCACGAATGCGACCTTCAATAAACCCTTGTTGCTCACGCGCTGCGTGATATTCCGCATTTTCTTTTAAGTCACCGTGGGCACGTGCTTCTGCAATCGCATTAATCACGCGGGGACGATCAACTTGTTTCAAGCGCGTCAACTCTTCTCTGAGTTTTTCTGCACCGAGTGTGGTCATTGGAATTTTTTGCATGTATTCATCCTCTACAGCTTCATTTCTTCAAAAAATTTCTTCACTTTGTCAAACCACGAACTTGATTTTGGCGTATGTTTATTATTCACAGACATACTCTTATCAAATTGGGTTAACCATTCTTTCTGTTTCGCGGTTAAATTCACAGGGGTTTCAACCGTGACCTTCACCATTAAATCGCCGACATCGCTGCCACGCACGGAAGGAACACCTTTACCTTTCACCCGAAACACTTTGCCTGTTTGCGTTTCTGCCGGAATTTTTAATTTAACACGACCGCTTAACGCTGGCACTTCTAATTCACCACCAATGGCGGCTGAGACAAAACTAATCGGCACTTCGGTATATAAGTTTTTGCCGTCGCGCTCAAATAAGGGGTGTGATTTTACTTGAATTTGAATGTATAAGTCACCCGCGCCTGCGCCTGATTCACCCGCTTCCCCTTCACCCGCTAAGCGAATACGATCACCCGAATCAACGCCTTTAGGAATTTTAACGGATAATTTTTTCTGATGTTTACGACGGCCGCGCCCGTGACACTGCGTGCAGGGGTCTTTAATCATTTTGCCTTTACCTTGGCAGGTTGGGCAGGTTTGTTGAACGGTAAAGAAACCATGTTGCATGCGCACTTGACCGTGTCCGTGACAATCTGAACACGTGACAGGAGATGAGCCTTTTTTCGCGCCGCTGCCGTTGCAATCTTCACACGCAATCATGGTGGACATGCTGATTTCAGCAGTTTTACCAAAAACGGCATCTTCTAAAGAAACATCTAGCGAATAGAGTAAGTCGCTACCACGCGCAGGACCTTGGTGTTGACGACCACCAAATATATCGCCGAACATGTCGCCAAAAATGTCGCTGAAATTCCCAGCGCCAGCACCACCCCCGAAACCACCGAAGCCGCCGCCAGCAGCGCCATCAACGCCTGCGTGCCCGAATTGATCGTAGGCTGCGCGTTTACGGCTGTCTGATAATATTTCGTAGGCTTCTTTCGTTTCTTTAAAGCGCTCTTCTGCTTCTTTATCGCCTGGATTGCGATCAGGGTGCAGTTTCATCGCTAAACGACGATAACTTTTTTTAATTTCATCTTCACTCGCGTTGCGAGCCACCCCGAGGGTTTGATAATAATCCGCTTTGCTCATGATTCTTCATCCAAAAAAAAGCCCTCACTGCATCACACAGTGAGGGTATGCCAATTATAACTGTTTAGTTATCTTGTTTATCATTCTTCACTTCTTCAAACTCAGCATCGACAACATTGTCGGCGTTTTGTTTTGCGCCTTCCGCGCCGCCTGTTGCCCCTGCACCACCTTCAGGTTGTGCACCGCCCGCTTGCTGACCGGCTGCGTATAAACGTTCAGCCATTTTGCTGGAAGCTTCGGTTAATGCTGTGGTTTTGGCATCGATTTCGTCTTTGTTATCAGACTTCATCGCTTCTTTTAACGCTTCAACGGCTGCTTCAATCGCTGTTTTTTCTTCAGCACTGACTTTATCGCCAGCTTCTTTCAACGATTTGGTCACCGCATGAATCATGTTATCTGCCTGGTTACGAGAGTTCACTAACTCGTGGAATTTTTTATCTTCCGCGGCGTTAGCTTCCGCATCTTTCACCATTTTTTGCACTTCTTCTTCGCTTAAACCCGATGAGGCTTGAATGCGAATGGATTGTGCTTTACCGGTAGCTTTATCTTTCGCAGACACGTGTAAAATACCGTTTGCGTCGATGTCGAAAGCCACTTCCACTTGCGGCATGCCGCGGGGTGCGGGGGGAATATCAGTTAAGTCGAAACGACCTAAAGACTTATTCGCCGATGCCATTTCACGCTCACCTTGTAACACGTGAATGGTCACTGCGGTTTGGTTATCAGCTGCCGTTGAGAACACTTGCGCGGCGCGCGTTGGAATGGTTGTGTTCTTTTCGATGAGCTTGGTCATCACGCCGCCCATGGTTTCAATGCCTAAAGATAAAGGCGTTACGTCTAACAACAACACGTCTTTAATCGCACCCGATAATACAGCGCCTTGAATGGCTGCACCCATGGCAACGGCTTCATCAGGGTTCACATCTTTACGAGGGTCTTTGTTAAAGAATTTGCGAACGGCTTCTTGCACCATTGGCATACGGGTTTGACCACCGACCAAAATGACGTCGTCAATTTCGCCTAAGTCTAATTTCGCGTCTTTCAATGCAATTTTGCAAGGTTCAATGGAGCGTGTGACTAAATCTTCAACCAAAGATTCAAGCTTAGCACGTGTCATTTTCACGTTCATGTGCTTAGGACCGGTTGCATCTGCCGTGATGTAAGGCAAGTTTACTTCGGTTTGTTGAGTTGAAGACAATTCAATTTTCGCTTTTTCTGCCGCTTCTTTTAAGCGTTGCAGCGCTAGCGGATCGTTGCGTAAATCAATGCCGGATGAGGCTTTGAATTCATCAATTAAGAAATTCATGATGCGTTGGTCAAAGTCTTCACCCCCTAAGAAGGTATCACCGTTGGTGGATAACACTTCAAATTGATGTTCGCCGTCAATATCAGCAATTTCAATGATAGAAATATCGAAGGTACCGCCACCTAAGTCGTACACAGCAATTTTGCGATTGCCTGGCTTTTTATCTAAGCCGTAAGCTAAAGCTGCTGCGGTAGGTTCGTTAATAATACGCTTAACATCTAAGCCTGCAATGCGACCAGCGTCTTTGGTGGCTTGACGTTGAGAGTCGTTAAAGTAAGCAGGAACAGTAATTACGGCTTCTGTCACTTCGTGGCCTAAGAAATCTTCGGCGGTTTTTTTCATTTTCATTAACACTTGTGCCGATACTTGTGGCGGTGCTAATTTTTCAGTGCCCAATACTTCAACCCACGCATCGTTGTTTTCAGCGCGAATAATTTTGTATGGCACAGTTTCTTGCATACGTTTAACCATTTCTTCATCAAAACGACGACCGATTAAGCGTTTAACGGCATAAATGGTGTTTTTAGGGTTAGTAACCGCTTGGTGTTTTGCCGGTTGGCCAACACGAATTTCGTTGTTGTCGAGATAAGCGACGATAGAAGGCGTGGTGCGTGCACCTTCTGCATTTTCTAAGACGCGGACTTTATCGCCGTCCATGACAGCCACACAAGAGTTGGTGGTGCCTAAGTCTATCCCGATGATTTTATTCGATGCCATTATGGTTAGTCTCCAGTTTTAATCTTCTTAATGAATTAGATGGGGGCAGGTTTTCAATTTTCAACCCCACTGCCGTTAATCGTTTGCCTTAGAAACCACCACCAAGGCGGGTCTCACAAGTCGTTGATTTAAGGTATAGCCTTTTTGTAACACCGACAAAACCGTGCCGGGCGCAACCTCGTTAGAGGGTTGGGCAGAAATCGCTTGCTGTGTTTCGGGGTTGAACGGTTCGTTGACCGGATTGACCTGCTGAACGCCTGCCTTTTCTAGCGCTGTGTGGAACATTTTAAGTGTCATATTCACGCCCTCAATCACCGAGCCGGCGGCTTTTTGCATATCGGCCGGAACGCTGGTTAAGCAAAGCTCAAGGCTATCAACAATGGGCAATAGTTCGTTCACAAATTTTTCTAAGGCGAATTTATAAGCATTAGCCAACTCGCGCTCGTTGCGACGGGCGGTGTTTTCTGCATCAGCCTGCATGCGCAAAATACGTTCCCAATGTTCGCCGGCCTTCTTTTCAGCTTCGCCTAGCTGTTGCACTAAGGCCTCGTGGGAAAGCTGCTCAGTCACGTTTTCCACCTCGGCGGTGTCTGTGGGGTGTTCAGACTTATGTTTTGACATACGTATTGCTCCTAAACCAATTTTTTTAATCGAACTTTCTCATATGTAGGGACGATTCGTCGAGATTCAAGGCTGGCATTAAAAAGATTGTTTGGGGTGTTGATTTTTTGATCATTTTAGGCTTGAATTCTCAAGCGCACAAAGATTGTGTATGATAAAGATCGAGGAAACACACATGCCATTGAATTTCAAAAGCGTTGGGTTGTATGGTCGCGTTCGTAACCCTGGGGTGACGGAAACCCTGAAAGCCGTTATTCTTTATTTGCAAAGTTTGGGCTGCAATATTGTGGTTGAAACCGAAACCGCCAAGCCCTTAAACGATGCGAGCCTCAGCACTGCTTCTTCTGCTGATTTAAGCAAGCATTGCCAGTTATTAATTGTGGTGGGTGGGGATGGCAGCTTATTGCACGCCGTGCATGCGGTGGTTCACGATGAAATTCCCGTGCTTGGTGTTAACCGTGGGCGTTTAGGATTTTTAACCGACATTCACCCGGCGAATCTTTCCAAAATTAAAGCCATTTTAGAAGGCGATTATCGCTTAGAAAAGCGGTTTTTATTGAGTGCGAGCGTTGAAAATCAAGGTGTCATTTTGGGCAAGTCTGATGCTTTAAATGAAGTAGCCTTAATTCCTGACACCGTGCCGCACATGCACGAGTTTGAAATTTATATCGACGACCAATTTCTTTGCAGCCAAGATTCTGACGGCATTATCATTGCAACACCCACAGGCTCCACCGCTTACGCCTTGTCTGGCGGCGGTCCTATTTTGCACCCGCAACTCGATGCGATAGTGATTGTGCCGATGTTTTCACATACCTTAAGCATGCGTCCGATTGTCATTGAAGGCGACAGACGCATTACGATTGTGGTCACGCCTAATAATAAATCAACACCGCGGTTGACATGCGACAGCCAAACTTTTATTAATACGCCGCCAGGCACGCGTATTACGATTGAAAAGAAACCGCAGCGTCTGCATTTAATTCACCCAACGGATTACGATTATTACGAAACCCTTCGTAGTAAATTACACTGGGGACAAAAACTCCAATATCAGGAATGATAGTATCATGCTGACACAAATTCATATTCGCGATTTAGCCACGATTGAAAACCTACAATTACATTTACCCGCGCATTGCACGATGATTACGGGTGAAACCGGTGCGGGCAAATCTATTTTTTTAGAAGCGCTGGAGTTAGCACTGGGCGCGCGTGGTTCAGCGAATATGATTCGTCCGGGTAAAGAAAGGGCTGATATTAGTTTGTGTTTTGATCTTTCACACTTTCCCCAAGCGGTTGAATGGTTAAAAGCCCACGATTTACATACCTCGGAAGATGAGTGCATTATACGCCGTGTGATTACGCAAGATGGTCGCTCACGTTCTTATATTAATGGGTTGCCAGCAACGCAGCCGTTAGTGAGAGATTTGGGTGATTTAGTTTTTCACTTACACGGGCAGTATGACCAACAAGTTTTGTTTCAAGCCGATAACCAACGCGATATGTTAGACCGTTACGCAGAACATACGGCACTGGCTTTGCGCGTGAAAAAACAAGCTGAACATTGGCGCGTGTTAGAAAATAAAATTATACAATTGCGTGAGCAAACGCGTGAGCGCGCGCACCGCACGGATTATTTGCGTTTTCAGTTAGAAGAATTGCAAGCGTGTGCATTAACTGCGGGTGAGTGGGAAAATTTAGAAACTGAACAGCGCCGTTTAACGCATGCTGAGTCTCTATTACACGATGTTTCGCAAGTAATACAGTTAATTAACCAAGACGATGAGCCCGGCATTCTTTCACGCATTAACGATATTCGCCGTCGCATTGAAAATGCAGCGCACCTAGATAGCAAAGCTGAGGCGTGGTTATCGCAAGTGAATGAAGTGCATATTCAATTAACCGATTTAGAGACTGAACTTTCTAATTATCTTGAAAACACCGACCTTGACCCTGCACGTCTAGAAGCGGTTGAAAAACGCATGAGTCAACTCTACGATTTAGCGCGAAAGCATAAAATTCAGCCGGAAAATTTATTGCCGTTTGAAGCGCAAGTGAAAGCGGAATTAGAACAATTAGAATCGGGTGATATTACTTTAGATGCTTTAATTGCTGAACAAGCAGAAGTTGCAAAAACCTATTTTGCTGATGCGGCTTTATTATCAAAAGGCCGAGCGAAAGCCGCACCAAAACTTGCGAAAACGATTACGCAAACCATTAAATCACTGGCTTTGCCGCATGCTGAATTTGAAATTTTGTGTGAGGCAGAAGCTAGCACCAGCATTTCACCCCATGGGCAAGAAAAAATTATTTATTTAATTAAAACGAATCCTGATCAACCTTTGCAGCCTTTAGCGAAAGTGGTTTCAGGCGGGGAATTATCACGTTTGAGTTTGGCAGCGCATTTAGCACTTGCGCATGTTTGCTCAACACCCACGTTAATTTTCGATGAAGTCGATACCGGTGTGGGTGGCGCTACCGCTGAGAAAATTGGGAAATTATTGCGAGAACTGGGTGATGCTTACCAAGTGTTTTGTGTGACTCACCAAGCACAAGTAGCCGCCTGCGGGCACCATCATTTATACGTTGAAAAGCAAGTGATTAACCAAAGCACCCACACCCACTTGCGCTACCTCACCAACCCCGAACGCCAACAAGAAATCGCCCGCATGCTCGGCGGTGAAAAAATCACTGAAACTACCCGCGCACATGCGCAGGAAATGCTGGAGGCAGTGTGTGCGGGTTGATTATTTTTTAAACATATATCAATTGAAGTATTAAATATTGGCGGGTATACTCGGTGAAAATAAAAAACCGAGGTGATTATGCTTCCCGAGATTGAGTCACAAGTCGAACAATATATTAATGCGCTTATAACAGCGGCTAAAAATGGTGGGCATGATGCCATAAAAGCTTTATTAGAAGGCAATAAGACATATAATTCATTGAGTGACAACGATAAACTCAGCCTCGTTCAGCAAGCTACCAACAAAGTTGGATTCCAAGTAGCGATATTTCTGATTGAACGATTAGAAATATCCCCTGAACTCCATGAGATGATTTCTGCTTACTTAAAAAACTTTGATAACAAATTTAGAACACATCTTTATAACTTTCGGTTCGTAACAATTCTACTAGAACATATCGACAACAAAATGGTCTTTGAATGTTTTCCGATACTGCGAAATTATTTCGATGGTATCAGGTTTTATGATGATCACGGCAACACACTTTTTACTGATGCCGCAATGCGCAACGACCTTGAACGCGTAAAACGCATTTATGCATTTGACCCTTCGCAATTAACCAAAAAGAATATGGTAAACCATAACGCACTCCAAGAAGCTATCGAGAGTCAGTTTCCTGCCAGTGAAACCATTCTGTGGTTGTTTGAAACCATGGAACATACCCAAGAAGAGGTTGAACAACTATTTCTGACACTCTCACGCAACTCAAGGCAACTAGACGCACTCACGATGCTGTTAGAACACCCTAATAGTGTGATTGATCAGCTATTACTTAAAGATTATAATAATGATAGCCAATTTTTACGTCTCCTCATTAGTAGTATTATAGTGTCTATCCAACCCCATA
>CBFGYM010000037.1:0-12441 GCA_965653045.1 uncultured Gammaproteobacteria bacterium | reverse complement strand
TCTTCAGGTAAGCGCGCACATTACATCACTCTTTTCAACTTGTTAAAGAACATTTTGTCACTTGAGAGGGCGCATTCTACCCGAATGCTTTCTGGTGTCAACACCCTTTTTCACTTTTTTTCATTTTTTTTTAATTTTTTTCTTAGACTTACCCTTTTGAGCCGGCAGCATTTTCCTCAAAAAGCTTCCCGTATAAGACGTGGCGTGGCCTGCGACGGTTTCGGGGGTTCCACTCACCAGCACCTTCCCGCCGCGGTCTCCACCCTCGGGACCGAGGTCAATGACCCAATCTGCCGTTTTAATGACATCTAAATTATGCTCAATCACCACAATTGTGTTGCCGTGATCACGCAAACGATGCAACACACCCAGCAATTGTTCAATATCGTAGAAGTGTAAACCCGTCGTTGGCTCGTCTAAAATGTATAAAGTTCTGCCAGTGTCGCGGCGAGATAATTCTTTTGCCAACTTAATACGTTGCGCTTCACCGCCTGATAAGGTCGTTGCGCTTTGCCCTAGTGAGATATAAGACAACCCAACGTCTATTAATGTTTGCAGTTTTCGCGCAATCGCGGGAATCGCATCAAAGAATTCACGCGCCACCTCAACCGTCATCTCCAATACTTGATGAATATTTTTGCCTTTATATAAGACTTCAAGCGTTTCACGGTTGTAGCGTCGCCCTTGGCAAACATCGCAGGTGACATATACATCAGCCAAGAAGTGCATTTCAACTTTAATAAGCCCTTCACCTTCGCATGCCTCGCACCGCCCGCCTTTCACGTTGAAGCTAAAGCGTCCGGGTTGATAACCGCGCGAGCGCGCTTCTTGCGTGCCGGCAAATAAATCGCGTATTGCAGTTAATAGCCCTGTGTAGGTTGCGGGATTTGAACGCGGCGTTCTGCCGATGGGGCTTTGATCAATGACGACCACTTTATCAAGATATTCCAAGCCCTCAATGCTGGTATGGGCTGCGGGTTCTACTGAGGTTGCATCGTTTAAGGCGCGCAAAGCCACTGGCGCTAAGGTATCGTTGATTAATGTTGATTTACCCGACCCCGAAACACCCGTGATACACGTCATTAACCCAATCGGGATATCCACATTAATCGATTTTAAATTATTTCCAACTGCACCGCGAATACTAATAAGCTTATCATCATTCACCGGAATGCGATTTTCAGGAATAATAATTTGCCGCTTACCTGAAAGATATTGCCCCGTTAATGAAGCGGCGCTTCGCATAATTTCTTGGGGTTTACCTTGCGCAACAATTTCGCCGCCGTGCACGCCGGCGCCAGGCCCTAAATCAAGCACGTAATCAGCTGCACGAATAGCATCTTCGTCGTGCTCAACGACAATGACAGTGTTACCTAAGTCACGCAAGTGTCGCAGAGTTTTTAATAAGCGCTCATTGTCGCGTTGATGTAAGCCGATAGAGGGTTCATCTAAAATATACATCACCCCCACCAATCCAGATCCAATTTGGCTTGCTAGACGTATGCGTTGTGCTTCGCCGCCTGATAAAGTTTCTGCGCGTCTATCTAAGCTAATATAATCTAAGCCAACATCCACTAAAAACCCTAAACGGCTGGTCAACTCACGAATAATTTTAACCGCAATCTCGCCGCGATAGCCCGGTAAGTGCAATTTATCAAAAAAGAGTTTGGCCTTATCAACGGCCCATGCTGAAATTTCAGGCAATGATTTTGAGGCCACGAACACATTACGCGCGGAAATATTTAAACGCGACCCCTCACAATCTTCGCAGGTTTTAACAGCAATATATTTACGAAGCTCTTCACGGACAAATTCAGATTCAGTTTCACGGTAACGCCGCTCAAGGTGGTGCATCACCCCTTCAAATTTTTTCTTTTTAGAATAGGTGTGCCCGTCTTCATCTTCGTATTTAAACACAATCTCATCGTCACTGCCGTACAATAACATTTCTTGAATTTTTTTCGGCAGCTTACTGTAAGGCACCTCTAAATTAAATTTATAATGTTTAGATAAAGCGGTAAGCACTTGGTAATAATAAATATTGCGCTTATCCCAACCGCGAATTGCACCGTCAGATAAACTATGTGACGTGTTGACGACTAACTCAGGGTCGAAAATTTCACTCACCCCCAAGCCATCGCATTCTGCACACGCACCGACAGGACTATTGAATGAAAATAAACGTGGAGATAATTCAGTTAAGCTATAACCACAATCAGGGCAGGAGAATTTAGAAGAATAAACGCGTAAGGCGCGCTTGGGTTCATCCATCCATCCTAAGGCTGCAATGCCATCGGCTAAACGTAAAGCCGTTTCAAAAGATTCTGCTAAACGTAAACGCATTTCATCTTTGACTTTAATACGGTCGATGACCACTTCGATGGTATGTTTTTTTCGTAAATCTAAGGCGGGAATTTGGTCAAGTTCATACATCGTGCCATCAACACGAGCGCGCACGAAGCCTTGTGAACGCAGCGTTTGAATTAATTCGAGGTGTTCCCCTTTTCGCTCACGTACAACGGGCGCCAAAATCATTACTTTAGAATCTTCGGGTAAGGCTAAAACGTTATCGACCATTTGGCTAATGGTTTGCGCTTCTAAGACGTGCTGATGTTCAGGGCAGCGGGGTTGGCCGACTTTCGCAAATAATAAACGTAAGTAATCGTGAATTTCGGTGATGGTACCAACCGTTGAGCGCGGGTTATGCGAGGTTGATTTTTGCTCAATAGAAATTGCGGGTGAGAGCCCTTCGATATGATCAACATCGGGTTTTTCCATCATCGATAAAAACTGGCGCGCGTAAGAAGACAAAGATTCCACATAGCGGCGTTGACCTTCTGCATATAAGGTGTCAAACGCTAAAGAAGATTTTCCAGACCCTGAAAGCCCTGTTACAACCACCAATTGGTCGCGCGGTAAATCAACATTAATATTTTTTAAATTGTGGGTACGAGCACCCCGAATACGAATTTTTTTCATGCTGAACCCGGCTCTTGATGTGGTTTGAAAGGCCAAAAAGTATACCACAGGACTCGCATCTGTTGCCAAGATGGGGTTACAATGTGCCCTGATTTTTGTCTTCATCTATATATAGAGGATTTTCATGTCCCCCATCGATCATAAAATGACCGCCACCGAGCGCCGCGCCATCTTCAGCCTATCTAGTATTATGGGTTTACGAATGATTGGTTTGTTTATGGTACTTCCCCTCTTTTCTTTATATGCGCATCAGTTGAGTGGTGCCACCCCCGCGTTAATTGGTATTGCGATGGGCATTTACGGCCTTTCACAGGCCGTGTTTCAAATTCCGTTTGGAGCAATGTCAGACCGCGTGGGTCGCAAGCCAATGATTATGATTGGCTTGATCATTTTTTGCATCGGCAGTATTTTGGGCGGTTTGGCGACAAATATCACCACCATGATTATTGCGCGTGCACTGCAAGGTATTGGCGCAGTGGGAAGTACTATTTTAGCGATGTTGGCTGATTTAACGCGTGAAAATCAGCGGACAAAATCCATGGCGGTTGCTGGCATGACAATTGGCTTTGCGTTTTCAATCGCTATGTTTATAGGCCCTGTGCTTTCGCAGTGGTTTAGCGTTGGACATTTATTTTATCTCGCTTCGCTTTTTGGCTTATTCGGCATTTTGACGCTTTATTTTTTAGTGCCAACGCCGAAAGAGGAACACTGGCACCGCGATGCTGAGCCAGAGATGAAATCGTTTTTTAAATTATTGCTTGATGCGGATTTGGCCAAATTAAATATTGGTATCTTTATATTACATGCCATTTTCACGGCAAGCTTTATTGTCATTCCCATTAGTTTAAAAAATCATTTAGGGTTGGCATCTAGCGAGCAGTGGAAAATTTATTTACCCACATTACTCAGTTCTTTTGTGTTGAGTCTTGGCTGCATTGGGGTTGCTGAGGCGAAAGGATTGCTGAAACCGTTTTTTGTTGTTGGCATTATCACATTGTTGGTTTCGTCTTGCCTGTTGTGGTTATTTCCAGACCAATATGCTTTTGCATTTTTAGGATTATTTGCCTTCTTTGGTGGTTTTTCACTCATGGAAGCCTTCTTACCTTCACTTATTTCACGCACAGCCCCGGCCGACCGTAAAGGAAGTGCAATGGGCATCTATTCTTGTTCGCAATTTTTAGGTATATTTGTCGGCGGCGTCTTGGGCGGCTGGTTATATGGTCAATTTAATTTCCCTGGCGTGTTTTTGCTCTGCATTATCCTTGCCCTCTTTTGGTTAGCGTTAGCAGTCACCATGCAACCGCTTCGCAGTTTAGCCACGCAAATTATTCGCCTTTCTCCCGCCCAACAGGCACAATGGTCAGATTGGATTCAATCTTGCCGAGCACTGCCGGGCATGGTTGAAGTTGTTGTAATTGAATCTGAGGGGCTGGCTTATTTAAAGATGGAACGCAGCACGAGCAAACACCCTGATTTCCTTCGCCTCAAGGAACAATTACAGTCTTAGTTATTTATTGTTTAGGAGCAAACTTATGGCACGCGGCGTTAATAAAGTTATTTTAGTTGGAAACCTGGGTAAAGACCCTGAAGTACGTTACACCCCTGATGGCCGAGCCATTGCCAATTTAACCTTGGCGACCAGTGAGTCTTGGAAAGATAAAAATACCGGTGAAAATGTTGAGAAAACTGAATGGCACCGTATTGTGATGTATCAGCGCTTGGCGGAAATTGCTGGGGAATATTTACGTAAAGGTTCTAAAATTTATGTTGAAGGTAAATTGCAGACGCGTAAATGGCAGGATAAAAACACTGGGCAAGATCGTTATACCACTGAAATTGTGGGCGCGGAAATGCAAATGTTAGATAGCAAAGGTGCCGGTGGTGGCAGCAACACGAGCGAGCAAACCGGCTCGTACGAGCGCAGCAAACCTGCTGCACAAACGAGCGAAGCCCCAGCGTTAGAAACGTTTGATGATGATATCCCGTTCTAAGTAAAAATTACATTAATCAAATTAAGCCATCATTGCGCACGCGAAGTAATGATGGCTTTTTTATGACTGATAAAACATATTAATAACCGCGTTGTTCCACTGATCGGGTTGTTCAAGGTTTGATAAGTGGCCGGCGTTTGTGAGGGTGACGAGTTTGCTGTTTTTGGCAAGCGCGTGCATGTTTTGGCTTTGTTCGGGTGAGATGAGGGTATCTTTATCGCCTGTTAATATTAAAATGGGCAAATTTGTTCTGGTAAGGGTTTGAGATAAGTCTTCACGTAATGCCATGCCGCGTAAAGCCGAAGCAATGCCAGTGGGTGTTTGAGATTCAAGTATTGTTCTTAACGATTGACGTAGTTCAGGTGAGGCATTTGGCGAGAGTAACTTAGGCATAAGGTCATTGATTAACCCACTCGTGCCTTGGATTAAAACAGTTTGAGCCATTAGTTCACGTTTTTGTTTTGCTTCTTCAGTATCAGCAATTGATTGTGTATCAGATAAAATTAATCCGTCAGTCATTTCGGGGTATTGTTGTAAAAAGGCAAGAGCGACATACCCACCCATCGATTCACCGCCAATAATGGCTTTTGAAATGTGGAGTTGGTTTAGTAATTGTTTTACCTCAGTTGCATATTCAACCATGGTGACGGCTTGACCATCAGTTTCAGAAGACGCTCCAAAACCCCATAAATCTAAAATAATTAAATGAAAATATTTTTTCAATATCACTCGCTGCACAAACCACAAACGCTGATCTGTCGGGAACGCATGAATCAACACCAAAGGCCGACCCACACCTTCTTCAACATAAGCAATATGCTTGAAATATTTTCGCGTCGCGTCTTTCGCACATGTATTGGTTGAAAAAAAGGGCAGTAATGAAATTAGGAAATAAGTGAATATACGAAGATATTTTTTTAACATGGCATGTCCTTATGAGTTGTGTTAATCGCGCACTTGTGTATTTAGCCCCGCCCAGTCATAAAAATAATGATTACTCATTCAATGATGGCACTACCAAAACACCATCGTCAATTAAAGCATTATTTAAAGTTCCCGCTTTTGCTTGAACGACGATAAAGATCAAGTCTTCAGAAGAAATATTACGCCAGGTGCGCGCACCATTAGGGGATACTTTGACGGCTGATCCTTCTTGCACGGGAAACCAATCGCCGTCTACGCAAAACTCGCCTTTTCCTTTTAGAAAAATATAAAGCTCTTCGTTTTCACGATGCTTGTGGCTAAATGGCATAGAAGCACCCGGAGGAAGTTTATTGAATGACACTTCCATGCTGGTTAACCCCAGTTCTTCTTTAAGAAAATGTTTGCCGGCTACACTTTTTGACAACTTAGGATGATTGAAAATATATTGATCTATTTTATCGAGGGAGCCGATGTTGATATGAGAAAAATATTTAGTGGGTGTTTTCATTGCATGATCGCTGATAGAATTTATACCAAGTCTAGTTTCACAATAGTCACACGAACTCATTCTACAGCAATTCAACATATGAAGCAAAAATCATCAAGATTAGCTGATGACGCTGTCGAGAAGACAGGTTAAAACTCGTATTTTCGTCTCCCTGAAGACAAATAGAATGTTAATTTTTATAGAAATTAATAAAATATTTGTTTCCAGTCTATTCATACTGCGGTTAGTGTATTGACTGTCGGTTGTCATCGCTAGATAATGCCGTCATTCTTTTACTAAAATTGGTTCATCCATGCGAGATTATGTGTTATTTTTACTCACTGCTATTTTATCGGTGATGATTAGTTTTTTATCTACTGAAAGTTTTTCAGAAATCCAAAAATTGATTGCGGGAGTTGTAACAATGTCGCATTGTCTTGCTAGCAAAAAAATTGTGCTAATTGCGGATGCGCGTGTTTTATCAATTCCTATTCATGAAAATCATGAGCGCATGATAGATCTTCGAGACGCCGAAAATATTTCATACGGAGAAGCACCCTGGGGGCTAAATAATCACGACTATACAAAAATTCGGGAAACGATTTATCAAAAACTTATTCAAGCACAAGCTCTATTACCCGATGGTTTAAAATTTCAACTTTATGAAGGATATCGCAGCTTACAAACACAACAAAATATTTTTGATGATCGTTATGCCCGCTTGAAAAAAGAAAACCCCAAGTTCACACACGATCAACTTTTTATTGAATCAACAAAATTCGTTTCACCTGTGATTAATTTAGATGGTACAAGAAATATTCCACCCCACTCTACCGGTGCAGCAATTGATGTTTATCTTGTCGATAAACACGGAAAACCTGTTGATATGGGTATCAGCCTTGATGATTCGTATCAGGATTTGAAAGGCATATATTGCCAAACAAACTCTCAAGCTATTTCATCAACCGCAAAAAAATATCGCGCAATCATGAACGCAGCATTAACATCGGTCGGTTTCGCAAACTACCCAACAGAATATTGGCATTGGTCGTACGGTGATCGCTACTGGGCATTTCAAACAAAACATAAATTTGCGGTGTATGGCGGGGTTTAAAAAAAACAAAATACAATTCATGAATTGTAAAATCATTTTTATCGGTTGACTACTCAGTTAACTGCTAAGATAATGCAGCACACGAAATGAATAACAATGGCTTATTGAAAAAATGCGACATTATAGATTGTTTTTACTCACTTTTATTTTGCAATTGGTTTACTTTTTATCACCTGTCGCTTACGCAGACGCACAAAAACCAACCGTGAACATCTTAACCTGGTGGGGTTACCTCGACGACCCGGGACTAATCGCCCGCACCGAAAAAGCCTGCGATGTCAAAATATCGCACGATGTATATTATTCGAACGATGAATTTTTGAGGCGGTGGCGCGGCTCAGAAGATAACTATGATATTCTCATTTTTACTGAGTCTATCTATAACTCAGCAGCCCCGCATCTTCCTATTATTGAAACACCATTATGGCAAGAAGCCAATGACTATAACCCTGTCATTAAAGCACATTATTTTGAAAAAAAATTCCCTCCAAATGTTGTTTATTATGCACATGCATTAACCGGTTTTTTATGGAACAAGCCCCTCGTTTCCATCAATCAAAACACCTCATTTCAAGAAATTTTCTCACAGTCGAAAGGACACACCATCGCATTGATTGATGACCCATTAGAGGTTAAAATTTTACTAGATACCAAGGGTGCTCACAATACGCAATCAATTGATGACTCAATACATACTTTCGACAATATCGAAACACTGTTAAATAACACAAAAATAATTCCTATTAATAATTATAGACAGTTAAGCGACCACAAAGACCTTGCTCTTATTTTCACCTGGTCTGGCGAAGCTATCAGAGATGTTATTAACAATTCAAACGCTTGGGAATTTACGATTAATCAAAATCTTTCACAGATATCTTCTGACTTGCTCGCCCAAACTTCTAATTCAAGTGCTTCGTATTGTGTAGCAAAACACCTCACCAGCAAGTCTGAAATGAACTTCATGCAAAACAAAGAATTCTACTTTTCTCCTTATGTTGATAATTCCCAGGTAATCAATAAAAATTTTAAAAAGATTTATGCGCAATTTATAAGCGTTTTGCCAACCATTAAATGGCTCTCAACAATGGATGGGGATGATCTAAATAAATTAAATACAGCGTGGGCGATCACCAAAATCAGATTAACGCGAGAGATCAATGAATAAGCTTCTCTCATATTTTACATATTCTAAACGAGCTACGAATCTTAGCATTCTGAAAAAGCAAATCAATGTATCGACATGCTATTTCGTACTTGGCGTCTTTCTATCGACATTCTCTGTTTTTTATATCCTTCACAGAAGCTACACAGAAAATCGCATTGCACTTGATCAACGCGAAATTCAAAATATTTTAAACACCTATGAATCAAATATGTTAGACAAACTATCGATTATTGCAAGTTCATCAACATTTATTGACTATCTAAGATCTGGCAATGTCACACGCGAGAAACTATCGCCAAGTTTTTTAACAGAAATGTCACAACTTCATACTGATACTATCTCAGGCATGACCCTACTCGATGACCAAAATAAACCTATCTACAATTTTGGTAACCATACCAACCAATACATTAAGTTAAACCTTTGCTATTTCGACCAAACATTAGACGCTAAACTCGGGGAGTGCTCTTATCACTGGGTTTTATATTTCAACTTGAATTCGCTTTATAAATCGCTATTCAATTTCTCAAACAAGCTGAGTGCTTGCAAAGACTGCAAGCCTTATACACTTTTTGAGAGCACACAAAACAATCAGCTTTCAATTGCGGGTTCACCGAATATATTTTTAAATTTAAAATATGCTAGCACCAAAGAATATTATTATTTCTATTTTATGATTGCTTGTTTAGCCATTCTCATTTTGGGTTTTTGGAGCTGGTTTAAGCTTAATCATCTTTTTAATAACTACATCGTAGATCCTATTAATAAACTAACAACTGCATTAAAGCGCGACATCCCCCTCAACCAACAAAACAACATCGACGAAATTCAGTTATTAATTGATGAGATTTCAGCCTGGCGGAAGAAGTTGATCATTGCGAAGGAGTTAGAGCAAAAGGCGACGTTGGCCAAGATTGCGGCGCAGTTGGCGCATGATATTCGGTCGCCGGTTGCGACCATGCGTATTGTGTTACAGTCGTTGGTTGATTTACCTGAATTGCATAAAACACTTTTAACCAATTCGGTTGAGAATGTTAACAACATCGCTGATTCGTTTTTGAATCAATATTCCAACCGTGATGAGACAGGCAAGAATCCGCCCACAGCCCATGCTGAGCTATCTCCGTTACTTGAATCATTATTCAATGAAATATCGCTACAATATAAAAATTCAAAATCAAGTCTTCAGCTTGATATTCCAGAATTTTTCACGGGTCTTTCTGCCAACATCAACGTCATTGAGTTCAGACGTTTAATTTCCAATTTAATTAATAACAGTTTCGATGCAATGTTGCGCCCTGGCACAGTCACTCTTGCTTTAGGGGTTTTCGGCCAATTCATTCGCTTAACCATTACCGACACCGGCAAAGGCATTCCCTCCCATTTACTCGATATTATCTCCCAAGGCGGCCTTAGCATCGGCAAAGAAAACGGGAATGGGCTTGGTCTTTCACACGCGAAAAAGATGATTGAAGCCTGGCAAGGCAATTTAGAAATTCAATCGACCGAAGGTGTTGGAACCACGGTTAGCATCATGCTCCCGCGCGTTTCTTGATATTAATTTGATCAGAACACCCCCTTATCACGAAGAAATCTGCACTCGCCTATTGCAAAACCTGCCAGAAGTGTTTAAATATGTGAATAATTTAACAAATGGAAAGGAACTTGCATCATGAGTACAGCCTTATTATTGTTAGAAATTCAGAACGATTATTTCCCTAATGGAAGAACTCCCTTAGAAAAAAGCCAAGAAGCCACCAACAAGGCACAACAAATCTTGCAAGCATTCCGCAATAAAAAGCTGCCCATCGTGCATGCACAACACATTTCAACGCAACCCGATGCGGCTTTTTTATTACCCTGCACCAAAGGCGCTGAGTTTTACGCCACGGTTCAACCTGCCAAAGGCGAAACTATCATTAAAAAGCATCATCCTAATGCGTTTAAAGATACCCAACTTTTAAGCTATTTACGCAAAAACCAAATTACACATTTAGTCATTTGCGGCATGAGCACACAACTAGCGGTTGATGCCACCGTGCGCGCCGCGCGTGATCATGGCTTTTCTTGCACGGTGTTACACGACGCTTGCGCAACGCGTCAATTAGAATTTAACCACGCAACCATTAGCGCACAACAAGTGCATTATGCTTTCATGGCTGCCCTACAACCGACCTATGCAACGGTCACCAGCACTGATGAATATCTGCAAAAAACGGGTGTTCGCATCGCTGAAGTTGCTTAGTTTTATACACTCGCCAGCGGGTAAATGCTCGCTGGCTTTTTTAAAATAAAAAATATTATGCCCATTGCCTCTCCTGCTCAATTTCAAAAATCGCTGTTAACTTGGTTTGATCAACACGGACGTAAAGATTTACCTTGGCAGAAAAATAAAACCCCATACCGTGTGTGGGTGTCTGAAATTATGCTGCAACAAACACAGGTAAACACCGTCATCCCGTATTACGAACGGTTCATGAAAACGCTGCCCAGTTTAAAACACTTAGCCAACGCCACTGAAGATGAAGTTTTGCATCTATGGACGGGCTTGGGTTATTACTCACGCGCGCGCAATCTTCACCGCGCTGCGCAAAAAATTCAAACGGAATTAAAAGGGCAATTTCCAGACACGCTTGAGGGCATTAACGCACTACCTGGCGTTGGGTTATCAACCGCTGGTGCGATTTTATCCATCGCCTTCAAACAAAAAGCCACTATTCTAGATGGCAATGTGAAACGCGTATTATCGCGCTATATTGGCCTGACAGACCCTATCAACCTACCCGCCTCTGAAACCCTGTTGTGGGACACCGCAAGGCGCTATACGCCTGCGAAACGCGTTGAAGATTACACCCAAGCGATTATGGATTTAGGCGCAACCTTATGTACACGCAGCAAACCACAGTGCGGGAACTGCCCGCTGCAAAAAACCTGTGAAGGTTATGCCCTGGGTGTGGCTGCGAGCATTCCACGCAAAACCGCTTCCAAGGCAATTCCGACCAAAAAAGCTGCTTTTTTATTAATTGAACACGATGGACACATTTTATTGGAAAAACGCCCAGCGAAAGGCATTTGGGGTGGGTTGTATGTGCTGCCTCAGTTAGAAAATGCGCCGTCGTTAGCAGACATTAAAAAATTCTGTGCTGATAATTACGCCATTAAAGTAAAAAGCTGCGAAGTGCTTGAAACCTTTAGACACACGTTCACGCATTTTCATTTAGAATGTTCGCCGCACCGCGTGGTGTGGGCGGGCAAAAAACTCGCGCTAGATAGTCAAACGCAAGTCTGGTATAACCCCTTAAAACCCAAAACACTCGGACTGCCTAAGCCGATTATTTCTATTTTGAGGAGCTGTTTAAAATGACGCATATTGTGCATTGTGTGAAATTAAATAAATCGGCTGAAGGGTTGGCAAAGCCGCCTATTGGTGGGGAATTAGGTCAAAAAATTTACGATAATATTTCACAAGAAGCTTGGGCGCTTTGGCAAGCCCGTCAAACCATGATTATTAACGAAAACCGTTTAAACGTGGTTGACCCCAAAGCCCGTGCGCGCATTTTGCAAGAAATGGAAACGTTTTTATTCGGCGATGGTGGCGAAGCCCCCGCTGGCTACACCCCACCCGAGGTGAAGTGATTAATTTCCGCTCAAAGTTGATTCTTACCCCCAACTTTTTGAAAAGAGACAACAATCTTCGCTTGACTCAGAACGCAAGAGCCGGTTTAATAGGCCTCTCGTTTTAGATGGCCAGATAGCTCAGTTGGTAGAGCAGAGGACT
>CBFGYM010000036.1:0-12857 GCA_965653045.1 uncultured Gammaproteobacteria bacterium | reverse complement strand
TGGAAACTGCCTCGTGAAATTTATTTCACAAGACAGTTGCTACGCTCCGTTCAAGGTAAGCAGCAAGCAGAGATAGTAAAAAAAGGGGAAGCCGCCGGTTTCCATGGTCAGACGTTTGATATTTTGATATCATCCAACACCTAATATTAACAAATTGGTTAACTATATGAAAAATAAAAACACAAACCCCGAAGACAAACACCCTGCAAAACGTGAAAAAGTGACAAAAGAACTATCGCAAGCCGAAGGAGCTCTCTCAACGCCTGGCATTCTTAAACGCATGTTAAAAGCATTTGACGTAACAACAGGGCTTCAATATTCTGCAACCACTAAGTATAATTACGAGGAATTTTACGCAGCAAGAAAGACCGCGTTTGGAAGCTTATATTTAAAACAAGTCACTCATTTAACGGATGTTTTTCCTGAAAAAGAATCCCATCGTGGAAAATTTTACAGCATCAAAGATAAAGCGTTTTGGGATAATATAAAAAAGAAACATAAATTATCACCACGCATTATCGCAATACAACAAATTCAAGTAAAACTATGCGACATTTATCAAAATTACTTCCATGAATATTGCGAACAATATAACGCTTTTTTAAATGCCGGGTCGATGCACTGGCCTGCGCGCACGGCTGATAAAGTAGATCATTCAACAATTACTGATCTTAAAATGGCATTAGCAAATAATCAAACCACCCGTCATGTCATATTTGAATTGCTTGAAAAATACTTTATCTATTGTGAAGAGATCAAGAGTATTATGCGCATGGGAGGCAGCGGTTGGGCTGATATTCCAAAGATTTCACATGAAATTCTTTCATTACAAAAACAATGTATTCCTGTTGTTATTTATTTCTCCGGAAGTGATGGCGCGCATCGCGTTGGAAACAGGAAACAATTTATAGATTTAGTCAACGCAGAAAACAACACTGATTTTGTCGTCAATGTTAACGGCGCCCCAGAAAAAGCAGTACATCGCGGCATGTCTAATACCCGAATGAGCGTTGGCCAAAATGCCTACTCCCTCGCCGTGATACTAAAACAAGCATTAGAACGCGCACTAGTATCGAACGGAAGTGGTTATGTGGAGCAGCCACCCAGCATAACCCCCACGCTCACTCCCTTACCCCCACCTCAACATCACCTGGTGCGCCACTTCTAATTGTATTTTGGGAAGATCGGACATATAATAGGACATATAGTGAGGTAATTTATTCATTAATTAAATTTTTTAACAGTAAAATCAACAAGATGAAAAACAAAAAACCGGACATAACATCGGACATTTCAAAGGTCGCTGACCGTGGCGAAGCGATTGCTTTAATCGAACCCTTGATCATTAGCGAGAGTGCGCCTGCTCGCTCTGAATTAATTGACCTTGTTTTAACGTTAGTATCAAAATCAGCAGGCTTGGCGCGAAGTTTGCCGCCAGCCATGAAAGCATCGCTAAGCCAAACAGTTCGAGCTATGAATTGTTATTACAGTAATTTAATTGAGGGGCACAATACTCACCCCGTTGATATTGAACGTGCTTTACAAGGAAATTATAGTAAAGATATTAAGAAACGAGAATTGCAACTAGAAGCAAAGTCGCATATTGAAGTCCAGGCTTGGATAGACGAAGGCAGTCTTCACGAGAGGCTTTTTTCGTCTGATATTTTTAGTGAAATTCACAAACGTTTTTATGAAAATTTACCTCCTGCCATGCAGGAGGTTTTAGACCCTGCTTCAAATGAGATGATAAAAATTATTCCAGGGCATTTTCGTGAGAGAGATGTGCAAGTTGGCCAGCATATACCCATTAGCCCAGGTGCGGTACCTCGTTTTTTAAAACGGTATACCGATGTTTATAGTCGTTTGGGTAAAATGGAAATGTTGTTGGCGACTGCCGCAATGCATCATCGTTTTCTTTGGGTGCATCCATTTTTAGATGGAAACGGGCGTGTTGCACGTTTATTTTCACACGCAATTTTTCATCAACAATTAGAAACGGAAAGTTTATGGTCGGTGGCGCGTGGTTTGGCGCGAAATGTAAATGCGTATAAAGCACATCTTTCAGCATGCGACCAAACAAGGCGCAATGATTTAGATGGGCGTGGTCATTTAAGCCTGGAATCATTAGTCGAATTTACCCATTTTTATTTAACGCTTTGTATTGATCAAATCAATTTTATGGAAAGCTTAATGGAGCCTAATCGACTGCGTACGCGCGTGCAGCAATGGGCAAAGGAAGAGGTTAGTTTTGGTAAAATACCGCCAAAAAGCGTGAATATACTTGAGGCTATATTATATCGTGGTGAAATTCCACGCGGAGACATCAGCGAAATACTTGGGCTAAGCGACAGACATGCTAGACGTTTAGTGCAGCCTTTGTTTGAAATGGGCGTGTTAATGTCTGATGAACCAAAATCAGCATTAAAACTTGCATTTCCAGCCAGCCTCGCAAACCGTTGGATGCCTGGACTGTTTCCTGAAATTTAAAATTATGTAAGAACAATAATGACACACAAGAGACGTTATGTTAGACCTTAAATTAATCGCAGTTGTTAGCGCAATGAACACGGTCAAATCAATCGATCATCTCTCGCCTGCTAAACAGCTTGATGTGATGAATCAATTGGTTGCAAAACTGCAACCCTTGGCGCTGGAAGGTTACGGTCCGGCTTGTTATTTTTTAGGGCGGCACCATCCTGAGGTTGAGGCAAGGAAAGCGTGGTTGGAAAAATCAGCTGCGCATGTCAAAATCGATCATCGGACCGTTTTTAGTATTGATCGGAATGTACAAGATGAGGTTGACTTTCTTTCGGCTGTTTATCGCAATGATTTAGTTAGCGTTAAAACGTATTTGGAAAACGGCGGCAATCCTTTTGTGCATGATATTTACGCAACAAGTACGGCATTACATGCAGCGATTAAAGTAGGGGTGCGTCATCGTCGTTGTGCTATGTTAGCGCTGTTAATACAGGCTTATCAACAATATGATTTCGATCTTAATCATATTGTTGCGTTGGGGTATCATCTTTCCCCAGTTTTTTATGCTGCAAAACTGGGTGTTCGCAGGGCGATGAAAATGCTCTTTAATGCCGGTGTTGACCCTTATGGTGCGCTTTGGGAATACTATTATCATGGCCCTTTTAAGCCTGAACCGTATCCTCAACAAAAATTTATCGATCGTTATTTAAAACAAAGTTTGATGAAGTTAACCTTGAGTGTGTATATTAAAAATAAAGAACAGGTTCATTTAGCACATCAGACACTGCTTAGGTATGAAATATCAGCTTATGCTGTGTCTTCTGGCTGTGATTATTTCCTTCTACGGTTACTAGAAAATCAACCTAATGATTGTATCAGCGCAGGTAGCGATATACGCAAGCATTTTGTCGACTATTCCTATGCTGAAATGATGGAATACCTTAAGAAAAATAATATTTCCACCAAAGGTGTTTTAACATTTATATCTGAGCATACAGCTTACAAATTATTATTCCCGCGAGAGGCTTTATCGCTGGTTGTTAATTTTATACTGACATTACATCAGCAGGATATTTATGCAGTTTCTGCAAATTATTCACTGAGCCATTTTGGGTTTATAGAAAATGCAACGCCCGAGACAAAAGCGCATGTTGATAGCTTGTTGCAAATGAATTTGCCCAGCAAGCGTCGTGAAATGCCGATGTTGTTTGATTATGATTATGCTGTGTTGATGTTGCCATTGATGACAAAGAAAGAAAAGAAATACTACCGTAATTTTTGCGCAATTCGATTAGCGGCACGGATTCTTGCGGCTGGTTGCATGAATGGAAGTTTGCTTACTGCGAGAGATGTGTTAATTAAAATAGCCTCAATGGTGGGTGATTATAAGATTCATAGCGAAAAAAAATCACTCAGAATCGCGAGCGAAAATTTTCAACGTTTACCTGCTGCAAAATACACATCACGCTTGTTTTTACCCGCACCAGTGGTGGAACCCGCGCCGGTGAATGCACCAACGTTGAAATTGAAATAAATAGTTTTGTTGAAACCGACTGTTTTTCAAAAGCAGCCTCCCCTTTGCCCCTGAAAGATAAACGCAAAACGTAATACCCGTTTGGCTGTTTGTTAAATACTTTGCCCTAAGGCTGTGTTGACTGCTGGTTAAATGTTTTGTTCCAAGGCCGTGCTGGCTCTTGGTTAAATGCTTTGCTCTAGGTTGTGTTGGCTGTAAGCCAATAACATCTTAGCCTAGGGTTAGGCGAGCGCGTAGCGAACGCCGTAACCCTAGGTTAGATGGCACCCACACCCGCCTTAGCGCTGAAAGCGCGTGAGAAGATTTTGGGTTGGTTATAAAAGTAACCCTAGATTAAATGCACCCCACGCATCAAATCACGCAATATCGGCGGCGCATACGTGCTTAACACATCACGGAAGAGAGCGGTTTCATCGTGCAACACGTCTTTTCCGATGGCTTTGTTGACTTCCGAGTTAATGACCACACCTTGAATAATGTCTTTTTCAATATCAATTTTCCCTAATAAACTCACCATCACCTCAACATTATAAACCCATTTATCATCAACCTGCGAAACGCCAACACGGTGTTGATACCACTGCTGTAGCAAGGCGGTTTCAATGCGTTCGACACGTGGGCCGTGCGGGCTAACGACAACAGCGCGGCTGTGTTTGGCGCGTAATCCATAATCTATTTCCCATCGTGAAATTAACGCATGAATATCTTTCAAAATAATCTCTGATGCTTTTTGGCTATTGGCTTCAATCGCATCTGCACAAGTTGTAATGAGTTTATCAATCACACCTTGAACATCGCGCGGAGATTTATTATTAATCATGCGAAGAATAGACATTACCGCCTCGTGTGATGATTCGATAATACAGTGCGCATCGATGGCATCATCCGCGTGAATAGCCTGCAATATTTCAGCTTGTTTTAAAGTATTTAAAATTGACAATAACATTTCACTGTTGATTTTAATATCTTCCTCATTATTCGGTTTTAAACAACGCTGCAAACATTGCGTAACATGCACAATTAAATGTGACAACTGCTTCAACCGTGTATATCTCACATCATTCGACGGTGTCGCTTCTGCACAGCATTCGTAATGCGTACCTACTCGCTGCCACAGCGAGATATCTATACCTTTATAGACAATAATCCAATGAATATCATCGGTATAAATAGATGCAGTGCTTTTGTGATTGGACAAGAACCGTTGATTAATTTCAGAAAGTAGCGAATCTAAATTAGAGATTTCTTCAGGATAAACAGACGCATCAGAACGATGCACCGGACATTGCGCTAAACTAGCCTCTGAAAATCAACCCCCGAGCTGCTTGCGTTACGCCTAGGTTTTGTAAAATAGATGAACTACGCATAATATTTTCCTCTTTGAGTGAGTTAAAATTCGATCTTATCGCGAATAGCTTAACAAAATATTAAATCTGCTCAAATATCTTGATAAGAATATGAAATGATAGATAATGGCTTTTTTCAGTGGCGCTTGTGTCTTCGAAAGTAACATGATTTAATGATTTCGATTCAATGATAATTATAAGAGGTTAAATATGTTTGATCGCCGACTCGTTGCTGTTGTTAGTGCAATGTACACTGTAGAAACAATACGTTATCTATCCGAAGACAGACAACGTGTAATTATTAATCGGTTGACTGATGCCTTGCTTCCGTTTGCAAATGAAAATTTTACACCAGCTTGTTATTTTTTAGCGCGTTATCATGCGGACGCTGCACAAAAAGAAGCTTGGTTAGAAAAAGCTGCTTCCCTGGGTGTTATTAATGCAATGTTTGATGTATTTAAAAAATCTGTTATGAAAAAAGCACAGCCGGATCAAGTGATAAATCTGCTTGTTAAATACTTAAAATTTCACATGACGAAAACAGGTGAGCAAGTCGAATTTTCAGGCGATGCGAATTTGTATTTTGCATGGCGTGGTTTTGATATGCTTGAATATGCTGAGGAAATTAATAAAAGGCTTGCTGCTTTTACTTTAACACCAACTGAAATTGAAGCTGCTCATTTTATTCCAGATTGCTCACGAGTATTCAAGGCGAATGAAGAGGAGGAAAAATATCTTTTGGCCGTTTATAATAATGATTTGAAATATGTTCAAGATCATTTAAAAGCGGGTGGTAACCCTTTTGTTGATGGCGGTGAAAATTTAACAGCATTACATCTTGCGATTGCAACTAAGCATAATGAGATGTTGAAGTTTCTTATTAGTGTATATCAAGAGTATGGTTTTTGCTTGAATCATAAAATTGATGATGACGGCGATTGTCCCATGTCACCAATATTGTTTGCTGTTTATCATTCTAACACGCAGGCAATAGAGATGTTATTCGAAGCGGGTGTTTCTCCTGGCAGCTTAAAAGAGGAGATAAAACAATATGATCTTATCGTGTCTGATGCTTCTAAAAAAGTCATTGAGTGTTATGAAAGCCGACAGACGAATGCGCTGAAGGTGTTTGCTACTCCTATCATTAGGCTAGATGATAAATCGATAGCGAGTCAATCATTTGATTTGGTGCCGAGTGAAAATGAAGGTGTTGCGCCGAGTTGGGTTTTGAGAGATCATTCTATCGATAATCAACAAGAATTCTTATCAGTTCTGCATTGTATGTTTTTATATAATATTGTTACTTACAATCACATTTTCGAGAGGGATGATTGTGATTTAGAGGTTTTAGTTGGTTTTGATAACGGTAATTTGGGTGCCAGATTTTATCAGTTAGTTACGCAACATTTTAACGACGCTGGAGTGGTGTGGCATTTTAAAGGAATTACGAAATATCCAGATGGTATGAAGTATGGGCTTACATTTCCTCGTGATTCATTGTCATTATTAATCGATTATATCTTTGTGTTACATCAAAAGCATATTTTAGCTATTGCAATGGATCAATCCATCGAAAAATTTGATATTTTAGAAGATATCAAACCGCAAACAAGGGAGCGACTAGATAGTTTTCTAATGGCCGATCTTCCAAGTAAGCGCTTTAACCCGATGCTGTTTGATTATGAATATTTAAGATTGACACAACTAGCTTTCGTTGAAGACACATCAAAGGTGTATCGTAACTACTGCGCAATTCGTTTATGTGCAAGACTATTCGCGGCAGGCCTTGCTAACGGATCGTTGGTTGTTTCGTACGATATTTTGATAAAGGTTGCCTCAATGGTGAGTGATTATGCCATTCATAATGAGAAAGAGTCACTTGAAATTGCAAGAGCTAATTTTCATCGGTTACCTGATAAAATTTACACCCCACGCTTCTTTGTGCCTAAACCATTCCTAGAAGCTGCCCCCATTGAAACTGCCTCCCCAACGCTTGGAACGTAAAAACGTTTAAGTTTGCCGAAAACACGCCTTGTTTTGCCGAATAAGACGTGTTTTAATCGCTTTAATTCAAAAAAACACACAAGAGGCCTTATGTTAGACCTTCGATTAATCGCAGTTGTTAGCGCGATGAATACTTTAGAATCAATCGGTTATCTTTTTTTCACTGCGCGGGTTAAGGTGATTAATCAACTGATCGAAAAGTTGCTACCGTTTGCCGAAGAAAATTACGCGCCGGCGTGTCAGTTTATCGTTAATCATACTCAGGATGATGATCAGTGTGATTATTTTATGCGTAAACTTGCTTCTTTGGGTGATATTGACGCATTGTTAGCATTATACCGACAAATTTCTAACGATGCCGAACCGACAGATCACGTACTTGAACATCTTGTTCGTTATGCGCATTATCGGTGTGCTGTTGATAATATTTCGCTTGAAGAGGTTGTTGAAAATGAAATTGATTACTTTAAAAGACGGCATGCGTGGTCAGAAGACGCAAACCGACGACTCAAGGCAATTTTAAAGGCATTCGTATTAACACCAGAACAAATACAAGCTGCGCGTGAATTGAGGCAAGCGGGTGTTGTGAATCACAAGTTTGTTTTTACCGCGAGAACGGAAGAAGATCATCAATACCTTCGCGCTATTTCAGATAATAATTGCGCTTATGTTGAAAATTATTTAGCTAATGGTGGAAATCCGTTTATTCATTACCCATTAGCGTTAGGATCAGCCTTACATTTAGCTATTGGGTTGACATCTGAGCCGAATCGTTTTGAGATGTTGAGAATATTAATGAAAGCCTATCAGCGTTATGATTTTTGTCTGAATCATGATGTTGTTGAGGGGTCGATATCTCCGGTTGGCTATGCTGCACAACGTGGATATATTCAAGCGATCAAAATGTTTATTGAGGCGGGCATTGAGCCAGATTTTATTTTATGGGAATGGTGTCAGTATCACCCTGAATCGACGCAACACCCACATCAAGCCGTTTTAGATGAATATTTAAAAAAACATATCAACGTCTTGTCGTTGCGCGTGTTGCCGCTTATTCAAAACGATAATAAATCGATAGTGCTGGATGGTTGTGGTGAAAATTCTACTGGCGCTGAGTCAGCATTAAAAAAACATTATATTAAGGATAATGAAGGGTTAAAATTAGTTTTTGAAAACAGGTTAATTTATTGTATAACAACTTATCATCATTGTCTTAATGAGGATTACTGTTTGCTTGATTTAAGAACGAAATTGGTTAAGGTTCTTGATGAAGATTTTTTTAAAAAGTTAATCAAATTTCTTTATGAAAAAATAATGGATTTTTTTATCGATCTTGATGTTTCTGTTGACGTATCTGCGCGTACTAGTGCGGAATCTTATAATGTTCAATATAAATTCCACCGCGCTATTTTTCCGAAGGTCGTCAATCTCTTGCTCGGGTTACATCAGCAGCATACTTATGCCATTGTGTCTGATCGATCCATCAGCGAACATGCTTTTTTGAATGAGGCAAATGAACAGGTTCAAGCGCGAGTTGGTGGGATGTTGCAAATGGGTTTGCCAAGTTTTCGTGAGATGCCGATGTTGTTTGATTATGATTATGCTGTGTTAATGCGGCCGTTTATTATAGAGGAAGAGAAGAAGTATTATCGTAATTTTTGTGCGATTCGATTAGTGGCGCGAATTCTTGCGGCTGGTGCCATGAATAGAAGTTTGCTTACTGCGAGAGATGTGTTAATTCAAATCGCTTCAATGGTGGGTGATCGTAAGATTCATAGCGAAAAAAAATCACTCAAAATCGCGACCGATAACTTTCAACGTCTACCCACCACCACCTACACGCCGCGTTTATTTTTACCGAGCTCGTTGGTTAACCGCCCGCCTGAAACGAGTTCACCACCCAAGCCGTGTTGAGGTTCAAGGAGTGGAGGTATTGCTTAAATTAAGCTTAAATCAGCTTAAATATATTAATTTATGTTTGGTTATTATTGAAGGCTAAGGTTTTTTTAAGGTTATTTTGCTAGAATGAGCTCAATATAACTTTACAAAGGTGATGCCATCATGCAACGCAATGATTATAATGATAAATCTTCAGATAACGAACGTCCCGATAAAGGTGTAAGCCTATCCAGAGAATTTGCTAGACAACGCGATGAAACACTTATGCTACTCACGCAGATAGAGCGAAAGAAGGCTATATTGACTGCTATTCAAGATGGCGATATAGATAAATTAAAAGAACTTCACGTGAATATTTATGACTTTGTGAATAATTACCATCCCTTCAAGCTACAGCCTGTGGCTTCACTGATGAAGCGTAAGCCTAACCAGGCCGTGTTAGATTATCTTTTTAATGAGGTTTTTAAAAATAGTTATTTAACAGATGGAAAAATTGATTATAAAAAATCTTTTGAAGTTGGAAGCCATGAAAGTGTCAGAATTTTATTTTGGGCTGCGTTGTTTAACCAAATCGGTTTTATTCAGGAGATGCACGATAAGCGTCGAGAAACGGGAACCTTAAAATCATGCTGTAATCATACGGTAGCACATCCGCGTACTATTTATTGTTTTACTGCTACACCATTAGAACTTGCATTAGACTATGGGCATCGTGAGCTTGTTGACTTTTTTCTTGGGTTAAAACCAACAGAGGTTTTTAACGAAAGAACCGTGAGTAAAGATTCACCCTTATTGTATTTCGCGGCTAAAAATGGATATGATGATTTAATTAAAACGTTACGTAATAAAGGGGCTATCGGTTCTGATTTTAAGTATACGGAAGATAGTGATCATTTTGGTAAGTTTTTAACACCACTCTCAATTGCTGCAAAAAACGGGCATGTAAGGGTCTTGCGCGCTTTGGTTAAACACTATGGGATGGATGTGAATTTATCAGGAGCGTCCAATAGCCCAATACCGTTATATTTGGCCGCAGCGTCTCACCATCGCGAGGTTGTTGCATATTTAATAAATAATGGCGCAGCAGCACGTGGTGTGGAAGCATTACGTTCAGCAATTTTTGCAAATAACATACCAGCGTTTAATATTTTAATAGAAGCATTACCAGAGATTAGCGCTAAAGCAAGCCTTAACAGCTTATTATTGGATGCCTCTAGAGCAAACAGAGAAGGCTTTGTTTCTCTTTTGCTCGATAAAGGCGCAGATGTTAACTTTGTTGATGCTAATGGTGATACGCCGTTGCTGCTGGCTATCGATACTTGTAATGTTGGCTTAGTCAATCAATTGCTTGCAAGCGGTGCAAATCCAAACGCTGAACATCGGAATAAATCTAGTGCGTTATTAAAAGCAATTTACGCTAAAGAATCCCCTCGTGAAATGGTTCGGGCTTTACTTAGCGCCGGTGCTGATTATGCGTCAGCTATGAAATCTAATGCATTCAAGCGGTTTGATCAAAATCCTCATACTAGAACCACTCGCGCTGAAATCTTATCAGATATTAACAATGCGAGATTAGCAGAATACATTGAACGAACAGAAAAGCGTGATCGCAATTCATATAAGCGCTCATTTTTCTTCAACTTGTTCCGTTTTGGCTATTCAGCAGGTCAGAAGGCAGATGCGGCAAAAGCGTTTAAAGCGTATATTGATAGCGATGTAAAAAACAAAGAGACCTTGAAAGCACATAAAGGCGCCTTGAAGCAAGGTGAATTGAAAACAATTTATCGTGCATTTAAGAATAAAAAATAAATCGCGTATTAATTTGTGTTGTTAACCTGCCCTCGTATTTTATGCTCAATTGAGCAAAAACGAGGGCGCGGTTCTTTTAATCAACGTGCTTGCGTTCCTTTCATAAGGCTTTCATTCTGTTCAGGCCATTCATTATCACCAAACAAAGGGCCGAAGAGGGCAGGGGTGTTGGTTTGTTTTGCCCATGATTGGTTGCCGTAATCAAAGTGCCACCATTCATAGTCATAAACAGTAAAGCCTGCTGATTGCATTGCGTTTCTTAATAATGCGCGGGATGTGCGTATGGTTTCTTCGGTGGGTGTATGTGTTTCAAAATAGAGCGCATGAGCGCGCGCTGAGCAATCATCAAAGCCCGTTCCCATATCAAGAATATTGCCGGTTTTTCTATCAAATAAAGTTAAATCAACCGCGCCGCCGCTGAGATGGGGCGAGCAATAAGCCTCACCAACTTTTGCAGGGAGTGCTGCGTATTTTTTTGTTTCTTCAAAGGCTTCGGTTTCCGTAAATTTTGGATGTTGTTTTTTCACTTCACCCAGCATCCAATTAAACAATGTGCTTTGCACTTCACGCGAGCGATAAACATCCCAAATTTCCAACCCAATATTTTCTGGCAAGTTCTCTAATGCAGTCAGTAAACGCGCCAAAACGCCTTTGCGCGTATAAATCTCAACCCTATCACTCAACCCCAACTCAAAATACATCGGCCGCACCCGCAACCTCGGCGTAATGCTATTATCAATCATGACCGCTTCAAATTCATTCTGTAAACGCATCAACCCCTCCTTGCAAATGACGAAAGTATGACACTAATCATTTTAATATAAAAACGAAAATAAGGGCATTAGCGGCTTTTAGATAATTAGCACAGAGCGAAGAAGGGCTTGGAGCCGTTGATATTTTCTGAGCATAAAGACGAACGGCGAGGGCAGTGCGCCTTTTGCACCGCGAAGTCCGCGAGGAAAATTTCAACGGCGGAAAGCACGGATGAGCGTGGTGGGATGCAAGGCTTTTACAGCCAACCCAAAATCCTCTTACGCGCTTGCAGCGCTTAAGGCGGGTGTGGGTTGCGCCTACCTGGGGCGCCGGTTACGCTACGCGCAACCTTTGCCCCAGGCTAAGATGTTATTGGCTTTCAGCCAACGCAGCACTCAGCTTTTATTTGTTAACCAGCTCGCGTATTAACGTTGGATTTTTCTATGTAATTCGATAAGAATCTTAACTTGTGTGTATTATTTCCCTAAGCATCTCAACATGCGCTTTAGTGTTGTTGAGGGCGGGGAGGGGGGAGAAGGTGGTGCCGCCGGCGCAGAGGAAGGTGTGTTTGCCGGCGAGGGCAATTTCTTCTAGGGTTTCTAGGCAGTCGATGGGGAAGCCGGGGCAGAGGACGGTTAAGTGTTTAGTGTTGTGCTCGGGTAGGCTTAGGAATAAGGCTTGGGTGGATGGGCTTAGCCATTTATCGTAGCCAAATTGTGATTGGTAGCAATGTGTGTAGTCACTTTCGTTGAGTTCAAGGGTTTTGACCAGAGCGCGGGTTGTTGCTTCACATTCCGTTTGATATGGGTCGCCTTCGGTTACAAAACGTTCGGGTATGCCGTGGTAAGAAATTAATAAATGCGAATTTTTCCCTTCTTTTTCCCAATGCGTTTTCACTTGCTGTGCTAAGGCTTGAATATAGGCTGGGTGGTCGGCGTAGCTTTTAATGATGCGAGGCGTTGGCAGGCCATTGAGATGCGGTGTCATGCGATCAAGTGAAGAAGCCGTGCTTGTGTGTGAATATTGTGGAAATA
>CBFGYM010000035.1:0-14280 GCA_965653045.1 uncultured Gammaproteobacteria bacterium | reverse complement strand
TAACGGCTACAAGCACTTCTTCGCTTTGTGCTAATAAACGAGAAGCGGTAAAAACACATCGTTTCGTTAAATTTTCCGTCTATCCTTCAGGAAAAAAAGGAGGAGGCCTGCAAACAACTGGGAAGAGACTATAAAACTAACTATTTCTCTTCCAGCTTGCGATCACTAAACCATCCATCGCCATAAGAAATGAAAATCTCTTCACCCTTTTTAATATTCCGAGCAGCTTTGAACACAGCGATTTTTTGTTTAACGTTATAGCGATAATCAGCGTTGGGGTCTTCTGAGTGATTATAAATCATGCCAAAGCCTAAAAAGATGCCGTATTTGCCTTTCACGTCGAAGTAATAGTCTTCAAGCGTTTTATCGTTTCCACGGCCGGACAAGATGTAGCATTCTTCGATGACGTCGCCTTTTTTAAACGACTGATTCGCAAATACACCGTATTGTTTAATGAGAGGAGATTTTCTGACAACAATATTTGCCTGATAAAGTTCTTTTTTCATAACGGCTCGCTTAAATTAAGAGGGCGCATTGTACGTTATTCGCAGAAAATAAAAAACCCCGATGTGAGATCGGGGTTTAGACGATTGATACTGCAAAAAACTAAGCGGTTGCAGTGTGCAATACAAGTGTTGGTCGACGAGAAATATCATTCCCGGTGTACGTCATTGCAGTTGCCTGACCCTGATGTGGTACATTCTCAGTCGGCGACGCTTTAAACGCATTCGACATTTCACTTAACGCGGGTGAATTTTTAACAAACGAAACTGGCGCTGCAAAACACTGACCAGCAAGTACCGCCAAAACCAAGAGCATGGTTTTTTTCATTTTTTCCTCCCAGTGGGTACAAAGTCCCAAAGTTTCAGATTCCATTATACAAAATTTAGCTGCTTGAATAAAGAGGTGTGGTCAAAACAAAAACAGAAGTCATTAAAATTAGGAATAGTCCCTAAGCCGCTCAGGGATAGTTTATCGGTCAATTTTTTATCAATTTTGTGAGAAATTGTACCTTTATTTAGTTATTTAAGCTTCACTTAAGGATGCCATAAGCTTTCCTTAAGGTATTACCAATAGAATTAACACAGTTAGAAATAATCACAAGGCGAAGGAAAATGGGACAAAAATCGATACACAAAAAACAAACAGCGCCCGAAACGCCGAAGAAACCAAAAATCAGCGTTGAAACCCTCGAGCGTGATACAAATTTGACCTTTCTCTATTTAATGAGACAGGCTGTGCTTGCTGATCGTATTACGCGTTACCAGGAAATTCAAAAAAACCCTGCCGCAAAGGTTGGGTTTGCTAGTCATCCTTATATTAATCAAACAGTCTCGACCGATGATGAGATACAAGCCATTATTGATGTCTTGTCAGAGCGACGAGAAAAACTCAAAAATGATTTTCCGCAGTTAAACCTCGCAAATCATATTGATGTCGATTTTGCAGAGAATTTAACGGCAGATGAGATAAAATCAATTCTTCTTGCAATGAAACTTAGCTTGTTAGACGACGCAAATAAACGGTGGAATGAAGTACAAAAAAGCACCTTTAGTGAATTTTTCAACAAAATAATGGCGTTATATATCGATTTATACCGAGTTATCTCACACATACATTCCTCCCTATACGGCGAAATGAAAGAAATTTTGATCGATCTGAACGCTATTTTTAACGATTATTTATATATTTCAATTTATTCTGGCAGCAATACACCAGCGCATGCTGAAGATTTTTCAACGAAAATAATGCCCATTTTTGAAAATATTCAATCCATGAGTAAACTTAAAAGTGCGGATATTGACGAACATATTAGAATTAAAAGAGAATTCAGCCTTGATTTTTTGAAACATCAATTCAAAAAAATTCAGGATGAGAATTTCCTGAAAGGGCTGCTTCTTTGGCGCACGCCTTCAACACCCCTATTCAGTAAAGCACCTAGCACCACAGTAACGCCAGAAACACCCGCCCCTCGTCAAGTTAATAAACGCGCAGTCGGCGGGTTGGTCACAGTTGGGTTGCTAGCGGTTGCAGTATTAGTCATAGCCGCCATTTTCTCCTTACCCATTTTCTTGGGAGTGCTAGGAACAATCGCAGGGATTGGCGTTGTGGGGGTGGGTATATTCGCCTATTATCATCGAAAAGCCAGCCAAGTATCGGCAGTGTCAGTTCCCGTACAAGAAATGCAAGATTTTGTGAGTGAAGGAAATCGAGATACGCATGCAATGCTCACTGAAAAAATGCAAGCAAGGCCTGGCAAAGACAAAAGTGTTGAAAATGAAAAACCGGTTGAGGGATTAAATAATAACAATAACCATGGAGGAGTTCATCATGAAAACGCACCGCACACAACAGCAAAAGAAGCACAAACGATTGCAGAAACTTGCAGACCAAGCTACTTCTAACGATCCTTCACTAACATATCTAGATTTCATGGACGAAGATAATTCTGATGCGGACATTATTCCTATTATTCATGCATTGCGATACAACACCCATGTTAAAAGTCTCAATCTCTGGAATAATAAAATTACGGATAACACCATGTATGAAATTGGTGAGATGTTAAAAACGAATCGGGGTATTAAGCATCTTTATTTGTGGGAAACGCAAATGGGTGAAAAGGGTGCTAAGGCATTTGCAACCGCTTTAGCCGTTAATCCTGTCTTGCAAACGCTTGATCTTAACTACGCTCGCATCACTGAAGATTCAGCAGTTAGCTTGCTAGAGGGATTGAAGTACAATAAAGGCTTGAAAGATCTTGATTTAGGCTGTAATCGTATCGGTTATCTTGGAATGCGAGTATTAGCCAGGGTGCTAAAAATGAATAACACTTTAAGAGTTTTAAATATAGAAAAAAATAATTTAACAGATGGTGAAGCAAATCGAGTGGCGAGTTTACTAAGACATAATAAAGGCTTAGTGAATATCAAGTTGCAGGGTAATGAATTTACACCCGAAGGTTCCAAGAAAATTGCTGCGGGTGCAGCGCAAAATGATACGATTGCTGTTGTTGCTATCGATCATTTCACGTTGTTGCCTGATAGGTTCCGACATGATCTTACTTACAGATTGTCAAAAGGGACTTTGTTTTCACGCGATCATAAAACGGTAGAGACCCCAACCGAAAAACCAACGCGACGGTTATCGCAATAATCCAGTTCCCCGCCTTTTATCGAGGCGGGGTTTGGTTTATTCATTAACGAGCGCCACAATCGGCGTATCAAGCGATACAGGGTCGAGTTCAGCACGTTCAATTTGTGTGAAGCGTTGCGAGATTTTGCGCGAAGAAATATGCACTTGTTCAACATCTGAATGCGTTTGTGCAATGCGTTTTGCCAAATTATCCATGCGAATTTGAAAACGCTCAAAGTCTTCACTCAAATGACGCAAGTGTTTTTGAATTTCATGCACTTGCTGACGCGTTGCGGCATCTTTCAGTACAGCGCGTGCTGTTGTTAAAATTGCCATCATTGTTGTTGGTGAAACCAACCATACTTTTTGCTGCTGCGCGTATTCCACCAAATCAGAGTGATGTGCATGAATTTCTGCAAACACAGCTTCAGCTGGAATAAACATCATCGCGCCATCCGCAGTTTCACCGGGAATAATATATTTTTCAGCAATGTCTTGAACATGTTTTTTAATATCGGCTTTGAATAAGCGTTCAGACTGTGTGCGTTCAGCTTCGCTACGGCTCACATCGATCATTTCACGGAAATTTTCTAGCGGAAATTTCGCGTCAATTGCAACATTGCCTGTGGGTTCTGGTAAAAACAACATACAATCAGCGCGGCGCTGGTTGCTTAAGGTGTGTTGGAAACTAAAATGCTGTTCAGGCAACATATTATGAATTAACGCCGACAATTGAATTTCACCAAATGCCCCGCGTGAGCGTTTATCGGTTAAAATTTCCTGTAAGCTGACCACATTGCCTGATAATTCTGTAATTTTTTGTTGCGCCGCATCAATCATGGCCAAGCGCTTAATCACATCATTAAACGTTTCGTTGGTTTTTACAAACCCATCAGCTAAGCGTTTTTCAACTTGCTGATTAATCTCTTTTAAGCGATTTTCAGTGGTTTCTGTTAATTGGTTCATACGATGACCCAAGTCTTTCGCATAATCACTCAGCGCTTCTTTAACTTGGACACGATTTTCTTGAACGCCTTTATGCAGCGTATCTTGTAACACTTTCAAGCTTTCTAACTGGCGCTCATCAAACCGTTCACGATGCTGCGAAAAGGCTTGCTGTAATTGTTCTTTCAAATTACCCGCTTGCTGTGCCTGTGCAATTTGTGTATTGCCTAATTTTTCAATAATATTGTCTTTGAACGGGCTTAATTCAGAGATTAAATAATTTTTCAGGGCTTCCGTTAAATCTTGCGATGATTGTTTCGCTTTCGCGCTATCACGCCATTGTTTAATCAATATTAATAAAGAAAAAAACGTCGTGCTGCCAGCTAAGCTTAATAATAAAATGTCGTTCATGTGTCACCTTTAATGAAATAGTCTTAGCACATCGTTAATGATGGCTTGAATTAGCACAAATATAATAATAAAAAATCCAGCACGATAGAGTAGCTCGGTTACTTTCTCAGGTAAAGGCCGGCGAATACAAGTTTCGATGGTTTGCATCAGCCACTGTCCACCGTCTAAGCCGGGAATCGGCATTAAATTGATCACCCCAATCGCAATCGATAAAAACGCTAAGAAACTCGCAAACGGCAACCAACCAACATTCAGTGCTTGCCCGGCGCTATCAAAAATCGTAATCGGTCCGCCTAAACTTTGTAGTGACAATTTACCCGTTACTAATTTCTTAAAGAATAATAAATTAAAGCGGATAAAGTCGAATAATTGCGTGCCTGCTTGCGGTAGCGCAGCAAGCGGCCCGTATTGCACTTTATCAAGCAAGTTGGCGGGGTAAACAAAGTAAGGTGCAATGCCTAGGTGGCGTGTTTGTGTTTTAAACCAATGTTTGGTCACCGTCGGTGTAATATTCACCGTCACAGGCTTCCCATTACGTGTGACGACCATCGGAACAGTCGCCTCAGGCGTTGTATTCAATAAAGTCAGCAACTGGTTCCAGTTGCTCAATTTCACGTTATTATATGACACTAGTTTATCTTTCACTTTCAACCCAGCTGCCGCTGCCGCGGAATCGGGTAGAACAACTTCAATGACTAACGGAATAGGGGGTTCGTATGGTTGAAACCCTAAACTTGCAAATAAATCAGGGTTTAAGCCGTCTAAATTCCAATGCCGTAAATTCAAAGCGTGATTGCTTGTTTTCGCGTTTTTCATGCCGCGTGTTGTGACAGTTACCGTATCTTCATTCCCCATATGTGCGATTAGCCTAAATAAAACCATCGCCCAGGTTTTGGTTTCCTGACCATCAATCGCAATAATTTGTTGTTCAGGCTGCAACCCGGCGCTTGCTGCAATGCTTTGTGCTTGCACGGGGCCTATAATGGGTTTTAAAGCCACAAACCCGGTGATAAAGACAAGCCAGTATAAAACAAAGGCACAAAATAAATTACACGCAGGTCCTGCTAAAATAATGAGCGTTTTTTTATAGTAAGGCTGTTGATCATACGCCCGCTTAAAGTCGTCAGGTGACACAGCCTCTTCTCGGCTATCTAACATGCGAACAAAACCACCGAGTGGTATCCAGGCTAAAGCAAATTGTGTGCCGCGTTTATCAGTGAAAGAAAAGATGGTTTTGCCAAAACCAATGGAGAAAGCCAACACTTTCACCCCTAAAGCACGTGCTGCTAGAAAATGCGCTGCCTCGTGTGTGCCCACTACAAATAACAACGTTATCACAATCCCTGCGATAGAAATTAGCGTTGAGAGCATTAGGCTTCCTTATATGATTTAGTCCGTTTTTTCGTTGAAGCGAAGTGGTAGGTGTGTTTCGATTTTTGTTTTGCAATCATCACGGGGTGATTGTAAGTCAGCGGGTTAATGGCTTTCACTTCCACATAAGCTGTGCCATGTCCGAGCATGCCGAGTTTTTTCGCCGCTACATACGATAAATCAATTAAGCGGTTAGATGAAAAAGGGCCACGGTCATTCACTTTCACAATCACGGTGCGTTTATTCTTTAAATTCGTCACTTCAACATAGGTGGGTAAAGGTAAGGTTTTATGCGCAGCTGTCATGCCTAACATATTGTAGCGTTCACCGCTTGAGGTGCGAAGGGAGTGAAATTTTGTACCGTACCAAGAGGCAACACCGACGGCAGAATAACCGTTGCTCGATTTTAGGGTGTAATAACGTTTGCCTTTGACGGTATAAGCAGCTTGGTTGCCGTATTTGGCGCGAGGTTCAACTTTGGGAACAGCATTCGGAATTTTAGAGACATCAACATTGTAATTCGGTGGGCCATCGCCGCGTCTAAACATCGCACAGCTAGTTAAACTTAACATTAAAACCAGCAGTAAGACGAAGCGCCCAGTTTTACGGATGTTTGCCATCATCAAGACGCTCCTTGAGTGTGGTGATATATTTACTCAGTTGGAAAACAGCCATCGCATATAAATCACTGCTGTTATAGCGTTTAATGACAGTAAAGTTGCGATAAGTAATCCAGTATTCTTTATTAAATCGGCTAGGAAGTTCAACGACTTTCAGGGGTAAATCGTGACGTTCAATTTTAGTTTTCGGAATAATGCCGTATTTCCCTAGTTCTCGTGCGGTAAATGTGGTTTTCATTTGGTGTTTTTTGACTAAATAATTATAACGATTGCCGATGGTTAAGGCTGGTTGTGCAATCGGTTGGCCCGTTTTCCAGCCGAGTTTATGGTAGTAATTCCCAACACTAGCAATGGCATCAGCCGTATTGTTAATTAAATCAGCCTGATCGGTGCCAGAAAAATTCACCGCATAGTAACGATAACTGGTCGGCATAAATTGTGGCTGACCAATGGCGCCAGCATAAGACCCTTGAATTTTGAGCGGATCCATATGCTGTTCACGGGTTAATAATAAAAATTGTGCGAGTTCATTTTTAAAATAATCAGCACGCGGTGAATCACTAAAGCCTAAACTTGAGAGTGAATCAATTAAACGATAGTCACCCATTTTTTCGCCGTATTTAGTTTCAATGCCAAGGGTTGCGACAATAATGCCAGCAGGCACACCGTAAACTTCCTGAGCTTTTTTCAACCATTTTTCATTTTTTTTCCAGAATTCAACGCCGTGCTGTATGCGCCATTCGTTCACGAAAAGCATTTGATACGTGCGCCAGGGTTCAATTTCGAGCGGTTTATTTAAGTGAATGCGAACTTGCGGGCGAATTTTCACATCGTCCATCATTTTTGTTAAATCCGCTTTATCGAAATGATAATTTTTAACCATTTTATCGATGAAAGCCTGTACATCGGGGCGACTGGTAAAGGTTTCATCCGCGCGCGCAGTCATAACGCTTAATGACAGCGTAATGAGAGCGATATAAATAATGAACTTGCGCATTTTTTTACCTTTAAGTCGTGACTAGTTTTCGATGGGTTTGTATAGACATTAGAATACCGAAACTGGCCATAATCGTCACCATTGATGAACCGCCATAGCTTACCAATAATAAGGGGACGCCGACTACCGGTAAAATGCCTGTTACCATGCCCATATTGATAAAAAACGAAATAAAAAATGAGAAAGTGATACTGCCGGCCACTAAACGGCTGAATGTATCTTGCGCATTAATCGTGATTGCCATGCCGCGTGCCACAATTAAAGCAAAAATGATAATTAAAAATACACTGCCGACAAACCCAAATTCTTCGCCGCAAACGGCGAAAATAAAGTCAGTGGTGTGTTCGGGTAAAAAATGTAAATTAGATTGTGTACCATTTAACCAGCCTTTGCCAAATAATCCCCCTGAGCCAATCGCAATTTTAGATTGAATGATGTGATATCCCGTGCCAAGCGGGTCGCGTTCAGGATCAAGGAAAGTTAAGACGCGTTGTTTTTGGTAATCATGCAGCCAATGCCACGCAAAGGGTACGACGATGCAAAGACCGGTGAATGCGCTGAACATAATTTGCCAGCTTAATCCGGCTAAAAATAAAACGCTGCCCCCTGCCATAACCAACAAAATTGCCGTGCCCAAGTCGGGTTGTTTGGCTGTTAATACGGCCGGTATTAAAATAATTGGTACAGCAGTCAACACAGATTTTAGGGTAATAGGTAAATGAATTTTGTGGTAATACCAAGCCAGGAGTAAGGGAATAGCCAGTTTCATTAATTCAGCGGGTTGAAATTTCATGAAGCCCATATTCAGCCAACGCTGTGCACCTTTTCCAATATGCCCGACAATTAAAACCACCATTAATAACACTAAACCAATGGCGTATAACCAAGGTGCCGCGCGTTGCAATGATTGGGGCGTGACTTGTGCAATCAGTAGCATAATCACAAAGGCAAATAACATGCGCATCATTTGAAATTCAATCATGGAAGGGGTTTGACTGCTGGCGCTGTAGAGAATGGTAAGGCCGGCGCAGCATAGTAATAGAATGAAACACATCAACATCACGTCAATGTGCATGGCTTCCCAGAACGTGCGATAACGCGCGTCAGTTGACGGGTTTTTGAATTTGTATTTCAGTTGCTCCAATAGCATCGGGAGGTGTTCCTAAATAATAATCGAAAATGGCGCGTGCGACTTCAATGGCAATGTTGCTATTTTCGCTGATGACGGCCACGGCGATTTTGGGGTTATCAACGGGGGCAAATGCAACAAATAAGTGATGATCACGAAAACGTTCAGGCAGGCTGTCTTGGTCTTGTTCACCTTCAAGACCGGCGCGTTTGGCAATGACTTGCGCCGTGCCTGTTTTACCCGCAATGGTGTAAGTATGGTTGCGGCCGTAGCGCGTTGCTGTGCCACTGGTAACGACTTCTTCCATCGCGCTAATCACCACATCCCAGTTATCAGGGTCTTTGACAGGCACAGATTCAAGCGGAATGGGTTGTTGCGGCACGTAATTTTTGCCGGGCATTTGATCGCCTAATAATAAATAAGGCATGAATCGTTTACCGCGGTTGGCAAGCGTTGCAACCGCTTGTGCAAGTTGCAGTGGCGTGGCTTGCATATACCCTTGGCCGATACCAGCGTTAATGGTGTCGCCGGGGTACCAGCGTTGTTTAAAGGTTTTTTCTTTCCACTCGGGAGAGGCGACCACACCGGGAAGTTCGTCGTCTAAATCGATGCCGGTGAGTTGTCCGTAACCGAAGGCGTTTAACACATCGTCCATGCGTTTAATGCCCAGTTTGGCGGCGAGGGTGTAGAAAAACGTATCGCAAGATTGAACAATAGCGCGTTCAACATCGACGGTGCCGTGACCACCGCGACGCCAATCGCGGAAGGGACGAGAGTAATTCGGTAATTCGTAATAGCCTGGGTCGTAGATGCGGGTATCTTCGGTGATGGTGCCGGTTTCTAATCCTTGTAGCGCGTAATAAGGTTTAACCGTTGAAGCAAGTGGATATAAACCGCGTAATGCACGGTCGAATAAGGGGCGATCAGGTGAGCTTTGCAGGGCTTGATAATCTTTTGTGTTAATGCCGGTGACGAAAATATTGGGGTCGTATCCGGGTTGGCTAACCATGGCGAGCACTTGCCCGGTAGCAGGTTCGATAGCAACAACCGCGCCGCGGTGGCCGTCTAGGGCTTTTTCAGCGACAAATTGCAGCTGACTATCGAGGGTTAAATATAAATTGGTGCCGGGGGTGCCTTTAATTTCATTCAAAACACGTAGCGGTTTGCCGCTGGCATCGTTTTCAACTTGTTCGTACCCGACTTGCCCGTGTAATTCTTCTTCGTAATATTTTTCAATGCCGAGTTTGCCGATGTAATGACTGGCGCTGTAATTGGTGGCGTCAATTTCTTGTAATTCTTGCGCGTTAATACGGCCGACGTAGCCTAGCACGTGGCTGAAACTTTCGCCGAAAGGGTAATTTCGCATTAAACGCGCTTTGACGAGCACGCCGGGAAAGCGATATTGATTTTCAGCAAAGCGAGCGACTTCTTCTTCGCTGAGTTTGAGTTTGAGGGGGATTTCATCAAAGCGGCGGTGTTGGTGTAATTGTTTTTGGAATTGCGCGAGGTCGTCGTCGCTTAAGTCGATAATGTCTTGAAGGCCTGCGAGTGTGGCTTTCATGTTTTTCACTTCGTAGGGAATGACGTCTAAGCTAAAGACTGGAATATTTTCAGCAAGCAGTACACCGTTGCGGTCGTAGATTAAACCACGGGTGGGCTCAATGGGGACTAAATCAAGCCAGTTGTTGGTGGCGAGGGTGGTGTACATGTCGTGTTTAATAATTTGTAAATAGACTAAACGAGAAACAAGACCCAGTAATAAAATGAACATTACAAGCGAAGCCAGTAAAGCTCGCCGTGTGAGGAGTTGAATTTCACGATAATGGTTTTTAATGGGAATTCGTTTCATGCCCGATCTCGTTTCGCCCTGTGCCTTAACCGTATGACTATACTACGAGTTGAGGTTGAGAACTAGCTGAAACGATAGCCAAGGTCCAAAACGAGCGGTATGGTAATGCCTTGGTTGTGTTCAGACAGATGAGCGTTTGAATAATGAACAGCGTGTACGCCCAAGGTGAATTTTTCAGAGGGGCCAAGTGTCGTGCCCACGCCCATGCGATCTTGGAAAGCAAAGTGTATGCCTAGGTTTCTGTCTTCGAAACGTGTTTGATTTAAGTAGGCTAAACCAATGCTGAGTTCAATGTAAGGGTGGAGTTGCCAGTGTTTTTTGAAGGTGTAGCGTACGACGGGAGCGATAGAGTAAATGTTGATGGTGCTATTGTGCGCAGTGTTTACGTAAAAGTGTGAAAATCCACCATCGAAGTAGACGTTGAATTGACGCCATTGAATCGATTGCGGGTCGTAGTTTAGAAATAATTGAGCGCCGTGTGCGTTGTTAGGTTCGGTTGCCGCAACGGGCAAAGACAACTGCGCGCCGTAACTGGGCGCTTCAGCATGCACTAAACAAGAACTGTTTAAAAGAAACGCAGCAACGAGAATTTTGCTTCTTAACTTCATGGCGCTAGGATCCTTCCTCGACCACCCATGCCTTTAGCTTACCACACCGCGGGCAGACCCGACAATGCGTGGGGGAGGGGTTAACTTAGCGTGATGTGGATTTTTTTGCCGATAGCGTGTGCAGCTTTGACGAGGGAATTAAGTGTTGTCGAGGTGTTTTTTTCATCTAAGAGACGATCAAGCGCTGAACGGCTCGTTTGCATGCGATCAGCTAAATCTTGTTTACTTAGGTGTTGTTTAGACATATTTTTTTTTAATTCATGCGCAATGACGCGTTTAATTGCGATAATCTCTGCTTCTTCAAGCAGGTTTTCATCCTCTAAGAAACTGTCAAAGCTTGAGCCTTTGTGTTTGTTTGATTTCATGATTGCTCCTTAATGTTCGCTGAAAGCGAAATATTGTTTTTTTCTTAACTTGGCAAGCTTCAAATCATGTTGGAGGGTGGTTTTTGATTTTTTCATAAATCCGTGCACCAATATCATTGTGTGTTCTGAAATGAAAAAAACGACTCTGGCTATTCTGCCACCCGATAACTTGATTCTCACTTCCCAAAGACCATCCGTTAAATAATCGATCAAAGGCATTCCGAGTGGCCAGCCATATTGTACTGTTTTTATGTCATTACCAATCGCTTGTTTATCAGCATTGGGTAGTGATTTTAACCATTCTCTCACAGGCTCAGAGCCGTTGTGAGTTTTAAAAAAAACAGCATTCAGTTTTTTTCTTGAAAGCATTACGATACCTCTAAAGTGTACCATAATTGGTACTAAGTGCAAGCGTTGATTTTTGTTGAATTTACTGAATAATGTGGGTCTTTACAATTTGTAAAAATACAGTAGTTGCATCGTGAATTAAGATGCGGGAGAGAAAATAAAGAGGAGGTTGAAATGCCCATTGAACCAGTGATGCTAGCGCAATTACGTGAAAATAATGAGGTGATAAAGGATGTTTGGCTTTCGAATGCGGAGTTGAAAGATGCTGATGTGGTTGCATTGGTTGAGGTGTTAAGTAATAACACGGTCGTTACGTACCTTAACTTGAGCGGGAATGCATTTGGTGATGCGGGAGTGCAAGCGATTGCACGGTTGTTAAGAGTGAATACGTCTATAAAAAAAATAAGACTCTCAAGCAATAATTTAGATTATGTGCATGCTCGTTGGTTGGCTGATGCCTTAATTGAGAACCATTGTTTGCAGGAACTTGCGTTGTCTCATAATCGAATAGGTGATATGGGAGTGAGTGCTTTATGTGAGTTATTAAATAAAAATAAAGTGTTGAGATATTTGGGGATGGATGAGGTGGGTGTGAGTGATGCGGGGGCTCTCGTGCTTTCTCGGTGTTTGCAGACAAACCCAGCATTAGAAGCGTTGACGTTAGAAGCGAATTGTATGACTGATGTTGGGGTGGGTCATCTTGCTTTGGCATTGCAACATAATACAAAACTTCAGAGCTTGGGTTTATCTTATAATCGAATGGGTGATGATGGCGCGCATGCATTAGGGGAAGCATTGCGAGTCAATCGACATTTAAAAGCGCTTGATTTAATGTTTTGTCATCTGAGTGCGGCTCAGTTAGCACCGCTTGCAGCAGGGCTAACCGTGAATACAGGTTTGAGACAGATAGGTTTATTCGGTCAAAATCTTGGGAAAGCGGGTGAAAAAATATTTGCAGACGTGATTAAGGTTAATCGAACGTTGGCTACGATTATGCTAGAAGAAATAAGTGATGCTGGTGATGATTTGCTGACTGCTGCTGTGCTAGGAGAAGTACCTGAAAAAAGAAATTATCAGGTGGAAGCGTTTTCAGCTTCACAAAATACACCGCCACGTTTAAGTGCGGTTTTATTGAAAAACCGACGTCTCAGTAACCTGTTGTCATTAATAAGGTGGGCATGGTCTTGGGAGGGTAAAAATAAACCTTGCAAACCGAGTGATCGACCTGAGTTTATTCAAGATGTGATGGCATGGACGTTGCCTGTGTCGGATCAGGTTGATGCTGACACGTATAATTTTTTATCTGTTGAATTATTGAAGGCACTTTATAATTTTCGTTTTGAGAATTTATATTCGGAAAGGGCTTCTTTCAATGCGTATTTAATGGATAAACACTATAGCAATACAAAAATGTTTTTTGAATCGCTTAAAACAATGATGGATACAATGATAGACCCAGCATTTCAGGCTTGTTTGCCGCCGACGCACCGATTCAACCAAATCATACAAGAAATAGCGATAGTCAGTGTTGTGAAAGCAGCACAATTGGTGAGTGTTGATGATTATGATCTTGCGAAGATGAAAGAATGTGAAAACGATATATTAAAGAACTTGTATTTAAACTATTTCGTTCCTGATGCGTGGCGAGCGTTTATGCCTGATTTAATTTCCTCAATTATTTTATTTCGATGTGCCCAAGCGGTATCACCCTCAGAGCAGGCAATAAAAATTATCGACACAATCACAGCAATGTTATGTTTAACAGGCCTGACATACGATGATTTACCCGAGACGCATTATTTACAAGAATTTAAACGCTTATTAACCGCAACAGTTGATAGGTTTCATTTAGAGGATGTTGATGCGCAAATGAATGCGTTACTTTGTATGGCTCAGCCGTATTGTGATGCGAGTTTACAAAAAGAAGCAGATTTTTTATTGCTAGGGTATTTTTATTTTGAAATGCATGCACCTCAGTGGTATTACCATGAAGTAAAACGTGCGTTTGATTTGTTAGTGTTGGCATTGTGTGCGGAGCGCATTAACGAAAATATCAGTCGGCTTGATTATCTGAAACCAACCATAGCACCGATTTATGAACGATTAGTGAATGAAGAGATGGTGTTTGATTTTCAATTATTAGATGAGCTGAAAGATAATAAAGCATTTTCTGAGGCGATTAATAACTATTTTGAAATTTATAGCGGGTTATCAGAATTATCACTCGCATTATTAATGCAAAAATGGCGTGCTACCCTCATTAAAACAGCCGCCGCCACTCAAGCAAACCCTAACTGCTTTTTTACAACACCACCTGCGATTGCGCAATTACAGAATACTGCTAATGAACTAACAACAAAGCGTAGGGCGTGATTAGGTTTGTGTTTTTTACAAACCGTAATCCGCCAACGATTAAAGTTTTTAAAATTTTAAAAAGCTTTTAAGGTTGGCGGATTACGCGGCGAAAAACATGCCGCTAATCACGCCCTTGTGTCTTAAATC
>CBFGYM010000034.1:0-14547 GCA_965653045.1 uncultured Gammaproteobacteria bacterium | reverse complement strand
TCGCCGGCTATAAGCGCTTTAAGTTTTTGTTTGTCTTCTTGTGTCAAATCAGCCAGCACATGCTTGGTATTCATGCCTTGCCAGTAGCGGATGGGAAGCTTTTTTCGTGTTGTTGTCATCGTAGTGTGCTCGCTGTTATTATTTTTTAGGCCTTCGTTTTTTATTATTTGCGTGAGTTTTATTTTTCGGCTGTACAGGTTGCGTAAAGTGAGTAGATGTATTTGAGGTGACTTTCTCTTCTTTTTTAGTTACCGTGATAAGCTGCAATGCAGGAAATTCTTTTTTCAACGTTTCTTGTAATATAGAGTTGCAAGAACCAAATAGATTATCAAAATCCGCGGGCTTAAATTCACTGAAGCTTTGGTCGAAAGTCGAATAGTGTCTTAGTTTGCCTGGGTAGTGTCTGATAAAACACTCGATGATGCTTAAGCTTTGTTTCGATGAAAATAGCAATTTCTGATAGGAGATCGATTTTTTATGACAGACGACAACGCTTTGAAAATCAATTCGATCAAAGAAGCTGCGCATTATATAAGAGCTATTATCGAAGAAGAATAATAAATCTTTACATGATTTTGGGTTCTGTAGCAGCGTGCAAAATAAATTGAATTCGATATTAACGTTTGTTGTTTGTGGCCTGTAACTTAATAATGACAAAATATCTTTATTATAAAATAAATCTAATAATCTGTTACCCGTTGGTGAAATCCCGAAATCTTTGAGTTGAGTTAAGGTGAGGTTGTCTGGCTTGTATTGTTTCTGATAATGTTTGATGTAACTAGTTGTCAGTAAGTCCTGACATTCTTCATCGGTATTAAATTGATATTCACAAGGGTTTTTTGTCGCAGCAACTAAATCAGGATAATTTTCGCTGTGATTTTCAAAATATGCAATACCTTCAATTGAGCGTTTAAAAAGATATAAACTGACATAATTTCGGCTGTCCGTGGGTTGATCGTAAGGGTCGACGGGTGAGGACCATGCTTCTAGCGGCAGCTTTCGCAGTAGTTCAGGGTTTTTTTCTACCAAGGTTATGAAAAATTGTCGCAGTTCTCGTCCTTCAATAATCAGAACAAGGGAATTCCATGAAAAATGATGGAAGGATTGATCTTCATGCACGCGATGTCTCATTGACAGTTCGGTAATCAGTTTATCTAGTTGTGTTGTTGATAATGCTTCACGTGCAAATATCGTGTTGAGTACGAGTTGAGCGTTATCCGACAGCGTTAAGCCGTAAAAATAGGTACCAACGGCTCCAATTTCGGGTCTGTCTTTTAAAAATTGATCGCGTAAGCAATCAATCATTTCAGGAAAACACACTCCAAGATGATAGAATATTTCAATCTTTTCTTCTAGAAAATATCCGGCGGCTGAATTGCAAACATCAGCAACAGAAGAATTAAAGATTTTGAATAACAGAGCAATAGAATCTTCATCAAATCGAATCCACTGTCTACCATACTCTTCAAAACAAGCGACTATGAATTGCCTACCGTCAGCTTTTTCAGACAGCTTCATGAAGGTTGTGATCACTTCTTCCTTTGATTCATGATGGTTTTCATGAAACTTTACTTTTCTTAAAAACGCTAAAATCTTAGCTTTGACTGATGCGTCGGGTGTATTTTTGATAAGGGTCGTTAATTCACTGATTTCTATTTGTGCTAAGTCCATACTGCCAAAATACTGTTCGACTGATGTCGATTGTGTCATTGTCGGTGCTTCGATAGTCTTAGGCACTTCGAGAGCAAGCGGTTCTGGTGTTGTATTCGACTGAATTTTCGTTTTCATTGCAATAAACACTTTTCGTGTTTTTTCTAGCGAATTTAATTGCATTACCGCTGAGAAATGATTTTTATTATAGTCTAGCAGTGCATCAACGCTTGTTAATTCAATAAGCTTAAGTAATAGCGTTACACCTAATGGATTTTCACAAAGCGAATTCGCAATATCACTTCTTAACCACGTATCGACTGGGGTTGTTCTAAATAAATAGTAGTCACTGGCTGTTAAAAATGCATAGATGGCGAGAAATCGATTTCCATTAATCTCAGTCATTAAGATTAATTCGATCAAGCATCTTTTTTTAAAGTCGTAGTTTAAGTCGGTTAAATCTTCGTGTGTAATGAAGGTGACGAGCGCGGGATAACAACGTAATAATTGGACGAAAGAAGCAGGTTTATATCTTGTCAAATACCCTAAACAAGTGATGGTTGATTCGGCATCGATGGTTTGTACCTTTAAAAATTCCTTCATAAACTCGCCGAGGTTTTCAAGGCGAATTAAACCCGATTTCATGACATCAAGTAATAGTGCAAAAACATCTAAGCCAATAATATCACTTCCATCAGGCAGACTAAAACTGGAATAAATCAAATACACCAGAAAATATTCATTTTGAGCGGTTAAAAAATGGAAGTTGACATCTTTAAAAATTGTTCTAACCTCATCCGGTGCGGTTTTCGCAAGCCCTATCATCGTTGTGGTGAAGGCACGATTTTCAAAAAAGCTAGCAATACGCGAGATGCTTACAGCAGGATTTTCGCGAGAGGGAACCCTTGCTGTGAAAAATGCAACACGATTCGGGTGATAGATTAAATACGACTTTACCCAATGACCAGATGCATTTCCCCTGGAAAGAAGATAATCAAAACGTGTACCTTTTGACTGATGACGAATAGAGGCTATCGGTTCTAACATAAATTCATCACACGATAAACGCGCAGCCTGTATCGGCGAAGCAGGTTCATATAAACAACGATTTAATAGGCGAACACCGCCTCGTGTTACAAGCAGCGCATTAACAGTGGGCGCATTGATTTCGCCATCAGGACTAATGAAATGATGAATTGGGAAATCAACGCCATCGAGATATGACAGCGTATCTCTGGGTGTATCATCCGCTAAATGTACAATAAACGGTGCGCCATTTGGATGATCATCAGAGGTAACGCGGTGGAACCAAAAATGACACATGGAAGCTTTAACACGGTCTGGAAATTTCATAAACGTTTGTTCGAAAAGCGTAGGGCTAATGACCCCTAATATCATCACGAGCGGTATTAGTTTTTCCTTAGATTCGTCGACACCCTCTTTGATTACCGGTAATCGTTTTTCCATTTCAGCGATCATTTTATTGGCGAATGCCGGGTGACGCTCAGCAAGTCTGTTGACAATACTGCCTCGATGCACATCTAGTATTAACCACATAAATACATCTTGTGGTTCTTCATCGGGGATACGAATTTCAAGGTTGCTGTTCAATAACGCACAAAATAATGATGCTGTCTTTTCAAAGTTATGCTGAAATAGTGCTTCGATGCGATCTTGCCCATCGGTAGATGATAATAGCTTGAACATCAAACCGGGTTGATCTTTTTTACAATCAAGGAATAAGGAATGATAATTGCGTTTATTGAGCATCTTTTTTAATTCAGCCAGCCTTGGCAACGCAAGATCATCTAAGTCGAGTCGAAATAAAATATTGGGATGTTCGACGGATGGTTGATATTTTTCAACAAATGTCTGTTCCGGTAATTGTAAGTGATTAATCCAAATATCTCTCGCCATTGACATTTTGTTATTTAATACTAATTCATCAACACGTGCCATCCAATCAGCCGGCGTAGATTCACTTCTAACGTCGTCCGATTTTACTTCAACAGTTGATGCGTATGTTTTGTCACCTGTGTTAATTAAATCAATGATGTGTTTATAAAATGCCTGTGTTTTGCGATCAGGGCTTGCATCTACAATGTATAATCGTTTGCGTGGGCGTGTGAATGCGGTATTGAGAATATTAAAGAAGCTATTCGTGTCTGTGTAGGCGGAGGTTTCTTTAGGTCGGTTGACACTGACTTTTGCTTCAGGTGTGTAAGCACTTAACACGGTATTCAGTTGTGCCAGAATATTTTTATCAAATAAGTTATCAATAATAATATTATCGTACTCTAAGCCGCCAATTTCAGGTGCGGTAAATACTTGCGGGTTTTTATAGCGAAGTTTAGCTTTTTCTTTATTTTCGGCGGTGGTGATAATAGCAAAGTCCGCACGGTCGGTATTGACAGTTTCTATCAGTTTATTAATATTTTTATTTTCAATAAAGGTAACCGTGCCAATGTTATCATCGCTAGCCGCGGTGCTATCAAACGTGGTCTGTTCTGTTTTATCTCCTTTACCACCTAATACAAAGCGGCGCAGTCTATTTAACCCATTGGCCAAATGAATCACGCGGGCGGGGTTTCTGAAATTTTGTTTTAAGGTGTAGATGTTTGCGGGTTTAGTTGTCGTCGTTCCTGTGTGTTCAATTAAATAAGTCACATCAGAAATCGCTTTTTGCATACTTTGCAAACTATCAACACAGCCAATAAAATACTCAGATAGACGTTTTAAATTTAATTTGACGACACGCGCACCACTATGTGCTTCATCGATAATCACTAAAGAACATTGTTTTTCAAGGGTGCCTGGTTTTTCACGATATAATCGCGCGCTATATAAACCATCGACCTGTAGTGTATTTTTAATTTCTTCACTAGCACGCCAGAGTAATTTTCGCTCACTTTGATTTGTATAATTACTTTGATGTTGGCCAAGTGTAAAATAAGTTTTATCTGTCTCACAGGCTGCAATAATTTCAAACTCGTGCATTAATTTTTGAACATTGCTTTCGGTATCGAACTTATTAAAACTCAAACTTTTTACTTTGGCTTGTATGCGTTTAATTAAATCGTTATCTTTAATTTCGTGATATCCAGCAACACGCACAGCAGTCGAATAAGAGGCAATGGCTTCGCTGCTTGATAAGAATAATACGCGTTCACCAGCAGGTGTGCTAGCAAGCGGGTGTTGCATCCATTGCGCACGTTGTGCATCCGCTAGTGGTTTGCTTTCGGTCACATAGACAATTGGCAATGCAGGCACAGTGTCATGTAAAACGTGTTCTTCGACGCGGTCAATAATAATGGCATTAATCACAGAGGTTTTGCCACATCCACCCATGCCCAAAATATAACAAGGCATTTCTAAATGGTGTTGAATATTTTGTTGTTCATCGGTTAACGTAATGCCGCGACCTTTGTCATAAACGTATTCAATGAGTTCAAGATCAATCTCATCATCATCAATAGGCGACTCCGATTTTTCAATGCCCTCAACGTGCGTCACGGCTTCAAAAACTAATCCCTCAATATTGGCACGTTTTAGAAATTGATTTAACACTTGCGGTTTTAAACATTTGGCATTGGTATAATCGTGGGTAGGTAAAATTTCAAGAATTAAGGCAATGTGCTTATTTTTTTCTTTTCCTTTGCCTTGAATGGTGGTGAATAAAATACGACGACCGCTGTTGACACGCAGACTATACACTGATGAATTGCGTAATTTTTCTAAATTCAGCTCGCTATTTTCATCGCCCGACATTAAACGATTCAACTGCTTTTTGTCGGCTGGCGTTAGCTCATCGAGAACTTTTTTTAAATTCATGCCGTGCCAAAACCGGACAGGCAGTTTTTGTCTAGTCTTCATTACCCACGCTCGTTTTTTAGTTATAGAATTATGCGGATAGTCTAAAGCAAGGTCATATTTTGGTCAAATATTTTCTTGATTTGTTAAGGTTTTGATAAGGTCGGTTTCAGTCTGGCTTTGATAGGTTTTTGCGTGAATTTCAAAGGTTTTAAGGCGGTTTTTGTCACCCCGGATAAGCGTTAATTCATTGATTTTTATCTTTAATTTTTCGGCCAAAAAAGCAGTTAAGGCGATATTTGCTTTATTATCAACAGGCGGCGCTTGAAGCCGAATTTTTAAGTGGCTGCCGTGCAGGCCAACCACCTCAGTTTTCTTAGCGCCCGGTTGAACGTAAATAGTTATTTGTACAGACATTTTTATAACTGTTCAATTGTGTCTATTTTCGCGGCACAAATAAAGTCGTTTTTAGTCAAGCCGTTAACAGCGTGCGTGGTGAAGGTAATGTCGCAATAATTGTAGCCAACCGCTAAATCAGGGTGGTGACCTTCTTGATTGGCAATATAGGCAATCGCATTCACAAACGCCATTGTGTGGTAAAAGTTTTTAAACTGATATTTCTTTTGGATAGAAAGATTGTCGTCACTGACTTTCCAATCTTTCACTTGCGTAATAAAATCTTTAATTTCTGCAGGGGTTAAGGCCGGAATGCCACCCTCACAGCCGACGCAACGAATGGTGTTTAAAGTTGTCATGGTATCTCCTCTGTTTATTCAAGCTCAAATAAGGGTTCGTGCATGCCCAGTGCTAACGCTTCATGCACTAGGCTAATTAAATCGAGTTCGACTAACTGAAATAAAGCATCAAAGCTGTCTATTGTAAAATAAACAGGTTGCAAAATATTAATGCGATACGGTGTTCGTAACACATCGATCACATCAAAGGGTTTTCGCACAGGAATAGGGCTTTCAACGCAGTATACGGTTTCACTCGCGGAGGATAAAATACCACCACCATAAGCTTTAATGCCTTTATTGGTATTTAGTAAACCAAATTCAACGGTAAACCAATATAATTTGGCAAGCATCACGCGTTCTTCAGGTGTCGCTTTTAAACCGAGTTTGCCGTAAGTGTGTGTGAACTCAGCATAGGCTTTATTGGTTAATAAAGGGCAGTGACCAAATACTTCATGGAAAATATCGGGTTCTTGCAAATAATCAAGTTCTTCTCGACGACGAATGAAGGTTGCCGCTGGAAATTGTTTATTAGCAAGTAGCGAAAAAAATTGTTCAAACGGAATGAGTGCAGGCACAGGTGCTAAAGACCAACCCGTTTCTGCTTGTAACACACGCGAAACATCTGGACACTGTGGAATTTTATTTTTTGATAAATTCAATAAATCTAATCCGCGTAAATATTCATCGCAAGCACGCGGTTGCACAATGGGTAATTGTCGGGTGTAAAGTGTTTGCCACACTTCGTCTTCGGAAGCGGTATAAGGTGCATAGCCGTGTTCATCAACGGTGTGTGCGATATACGTCGATGCTTTTTTCGGATGCATAATCTTTACTCCTTAAAGTGTGGTTTGAGTGTTGCCCAGCAGTTTAAATAGTGAGAATCCCGCGTCGGACAGTTGAGCGCTTTTTCAGTTAAGCGCCAAACTGCGTGTGATTCGAACATAAATGCTAAGGTATTGCCTAAATATATCGGTTCTAAAGCGGTATGAATAGCATTTTCTGTCGCCTGCGCATCAGGGCCGTGCGCAGTCATTGCATTATGGAGGCTGGCTCCCCCGGGTAGAAATCCATCAGGTTTGGCATCGTAGTTGCCGTGTATCAGCCCCATGAGTTCGCTCATCACATTTCGATGAAAATAAGGGGGTCTAAATGTGTGCATGCCCACCATCCAGCGGGGTGGGAAAATCACAAAATCGACGTTGGCAACGCCAGGTAAGGTATCAGGTGAGGTAAGAACCGTAAAAATGGAGGGGTCGGGGTGATCAAAACTCACCGAATTAATCGTGTTAAATCGCTTTAAATCGTAGCGATATGGTGCAAGGTTGCCGTGCCAGGCCACTACATCTAAGGGGGAGTGGTCTATGGCCGCTATCCAAAATAAGCCTTGGAATTTGCTGATGAGGGAAAACTTGCCCGTTTTATTTTCATAAGCGGCTACTGGTGTTTGAAAATCACGCAGGTTTGCCAACCCATTTGCGCCTATCAAGCCCCGTTCTGGTAGGCGAAAGGGTCGACCGAAGTTTTCGCAGACATAGCCTTTGGCTTTGTCGTCTAATAAAAGCACTTGAAATTTCACGCCGCGCGGAATCACGCCAATTTCGGTGGGTTGAATATCGAGCGAACCAAATTCCGTGCGTAGCCGTAAGCCGCCTTCTTGCGGCACGAATAGCATTTCGCCGTCGGCATTGTAAAAATATCGGTCTTGCATATTTGCCGTTATTGCATAACGGTGAGTGGCTGCGCCTTGGTGAGCCTCAACTGAGCCGTGGCCGGCGAGCGTGAACATGCCATCGATAAAGTCAGTGGGTTCAGTTGGGTAAGGCAGTGCATGCCAGCGCATGGCTGTGGGCGGGGTGTGTCTTGCATCAAAGGGCGGTGTATGCCACGTGGTTTGTGGGTGCGGGTGAAATTCACCGCACACGACAGATGGGCGTATGCGGTATAACCACGCTGAGGTGTTATCGTGCGACGGTGCTGTAAATGCACTGCCGCTTAATTGTTCGGCATACAGCCCGTAAGGTGTTTTTTGGGGTGAATTCTGACCTTCCGGCAAGGCATTGGGCAGGGCTTCAGAGGCGCAGTGTTGTCTAAAGCCTGCGTGATAATCGAGGCTGGTGTTTACGACGGCTGACATAAGGGTTCCTTGAGGGCTAAGACGTCTTTTAAGGCTTTTAAACAACGTTCATTATCTGATAGATGGCTGGTTGAGATTCGCACATGCGCTGGTAGGTGATACGGCACTAAAGGACGCACAATCACGCCTAAACGCAGGAGTTTTTGATAAACCGCTTCTCCATCTCCCACATTCACGGTAATGAAATTCGCTGCAGATGGAATATAATTTAATTTCAGTGCGTTTAAGCCATCGCTCAGTTGTGCTAACCCTGCTGTGTTTAAATCACGTGATTTTTGAATGTGAGCTTGGTCTTTTATTGCAGCGATGCCAGCTGCATTCGCTAGTAAATTGACATTAAACGGTAAACGCACCCGGTTAAGTAAATCAGCAATGTCAGGCGATGAAATGGCATAGCCTAAACGCAGGCCCGCGAGTCCATAGGCTTTTGAGAAGGTTCTTAAAATAATTAAATTGGGGTGGTCAGCCAATAAGGCCAGCGTGTCAGGAAAATTGGGTAAGGTCACATATTCAAAGTAAGCTTCATCAACCACAACCACAATATGCGGTGGAATAGCTTGCATCATTTTTTTAAAGTCATCTGCGTTAATGTGTGTGCCTGTGGGGTTGTTGGGGTTCACCAAAAAAAATAAACGCGTGTTGGGTTGAATGGCTTCAACCATGGCAACAGGATCGTGACCATAATCTTTAGCAGGGACAACAATTGCTTTCGCACCGATGGCTTGAATGAGCAGTGAAATAGTTAAAAACGCATACTGGCTAATAATGGCGGTGTCTGTGTTGCTGAGAAAAGTTTTAATAATTAATTCAATGATATTATCAGACCCATTGCCTAAGGTGATTTGATTCGGTTGAATGTGATAATGCTGAGCCAGCGTGTTTTTTAGTGTAAAACTACTGCCGTCGGGGTAGATATGAATATCAGCCAAAGCATTTTGAATGGCTAGATGTACGTGTTGACTCGCACCTAAGGGGTTTTCATTGCTGGCGAGTTTAATGGCATGTGTAATACCCAGCTCACGTTCAACTTCGCTAATGGGTTTGCCGGGTTGATAGGGTTTTAAGCTGCGTACAGCAGCATTGGCTAATTCAAGATAAGAGGTTGTCATAGGTTCACCGTTATGCAATGGTTTCTAAGGGCCAGGCTTGTTTGAAAGCAAAATGATTTTGACAGTTTGCTTCAATGCGCGTGAGTTGCGGGTAGTTGCTTAAATCACACTCAAAACGCCTTGCATTATAAAGCTGGGGCACAAGGCAAATGTCAGCAATGCCTGGGTTTTCACCGTAACAAAAATCTTGAGCGAGCCCTTGTAAACGAATTTGTTTTTCAAGCGCTTGTAAGCCTTCGTGTATCCAGTGTTGTATCCATGATAATTTTTGTTCATCTGTGATATTTAAATTATTTTTTAAATAATTTAAAACGCGCAAATTGTTAATGGGGTGAATATCAGCCGCAATCGTTAATGCAAAAGCGCGAGCCAGTGCGCGTTCGTAGGGGTGTTTTGGATATAATGCAGGAATAGGGTGAATATCGTCTAAATAATCAATAATGGCAATGGATTGCGTGATGGTATGTTCCCCGGCTTCTAGGGTGGGCACTAATCCTTGCGGGTTAATATTGCGATAACGTGCTTGGTTTTGTTCGCCACCGTTATTGAGCAAGTGAATAGGAATGACATCGTAGTGAATTTTTTTTAGCGCCAGCGCAATACGCACACGAAAAGCTGCTGATGAGCGAAAATAGTCGTAGAGTTTAATCATGCGGCCACCGTCGATTTAACCGCAGCAACCGTTTGTTCAATGGCACCGAATAAAGATTGTTGGGAGTGGTCTAGCATTTCAATGCGAATGGTGTCGCCGACTTTCATAAATGGCGTGGTCGGTTTACCGTGTTCTAAAATTTCTAACATGCGTTTTTCAGCAATGCAAGAATATCCTTTGCTGCGATCAATATTCGATACCGTGCCTGAGCCTATAATGCTGCCGGCACATAGCGCGCGCGTTTTTGCGGCGTGCGCTATGAGGGTGGGGAAGTCGAAGGTCATGTCAATGCCGGCATTCGGTTGGCCGACGCGTTGCTTATTGAATGTGCTTAATAAGGGTAGGTGGACTTTTTTCCCATCCCACGCATTGCCTAGTTCATCAGGTGTGATGGCAAGCGGTGAAAATGCAGTGGCGGGTTTGCTTTGAAAAAAACCGAAACCTTTTGCAAGTTCATTCGGTATTAAATTGCGAAGCGAGACATCATTCACGAGCATTAATAAACGAATGCGATGAGCTGCTTGAATAGGCGTGATGCCTTGCGGAATATCGTCAGTGATGACAGCCACTTCTGCTTCAAAGTCTAAGCCCCAAGCTTCGTCGGCTAATGGAATAGGATCATGTGGACTTAAGAAAGTATCAGAACCACCTTGATACATGAGGGGATCGTGCCAGAAATTATCAGGCATTTCAACACCGCGTGCTTTACGAACAAGTTCAACATGATTCACATAAGCGCTGCCATCAGCCCATTGGAAAGCGCGCGGCAGGGGTGAATATAATTTTAAAGATGCAAAGGGTTCTGCGGTACTGTGTTTCCCAGTATTGAGTGCTTGATATTCCTTTTCAAGCAAGGCCTCGCATTCTAACCAATGATCAAGGGCGTGTTGTAGGGTGGGTGCAATGTGGGTGCAAGAAACCGCTTGGGTTAAATCGCGGCTAACCAACATTAATTCCCCATCCCGGGTACCATTTTGTCGACTTGCAAATTTCATGGGTTATTCTTCCAGTTTAATGACGCCGCGGCGTATTTGGTCGAGTTCGATAGATTCAAATAAAGCACGGAAATTGCCTTCGCCAAATCCGTCGTCACCTTTGCGTTGTATCACTTCATAGAAAACGGGGCCAATCATATTTTTAGTAAAAATTTGAAGTAAGAGTTTTCTTTCTTCTTCGGTATGTCCATCGATGAGAATGGATAATTCTTTTAAGCGTTCAGTTTTTTCACCGTGGTTTGGTAAACGTTTTTCAATGAGTTCGTAGTAAGTGTCGGGTGTTTCTAAAAAATTAATGTGGTGTTTTTTGAGTTTTGTAACACTGTCGTAAATATCGTTAGTGCCGAGTGCAATGTGTTGTATGCCTTCGCCGTTAAAATCGTGTAAAAATTCTTCGATTTGCGATTTATCGTCAGAGGATTCATTTAAGGGGATACGAATTTTTCCACACGGGCTGGTCATTGCGCGGCTTTTTAAACCCGTGACACGACCTTCAATATCAAAATAGCGAACTTCGTAAAAACCAAATAAACGTGTGTAAAAATCAGCCCATTCGTCCATATGACCGCGGTAAAGATTGTGCGTGACATGGTCAATATAAGTAAGGCCGTGACCGGCAGTGTTTTGATGCGGTAGAGGTTTAAAATGATGTGTTTGGTGTTCTTTTGCATTTTCATCATCGACTAAATAAATGAGTGTGCTGCCGATGCCGTGGATGGCGGGATAATTATAAATTTTAGCTCCTTCGTAGGGTTTTGCACCTTGGGCAATCACGTGTTCATAAGCTTTTAGCGCGTTTTTAACTTTAAAACCCATGGCAGAAACACCGGCCTGGTGTATGTCTGAAAATTCATGGGCTGCAGAAACAGGGGTTTGGTTTAAGTAAAAATAAATATCGCCTTGTTGATAGCAAGTAATGGGGTATTTGTGGTGCTGTGCACAAAGCGTGAAACCCATGGCTATCCATTGTTTTGCGAGGTGTTCGGGTTGGTGGGTGGCATATTCGAGAAATGCAAAGCCTTGCGTACCGGCCGGGTTGTCGTGTTGCATGGGTAACGTCCTTGAAAAAATCACTCTGCCAAGCATGGTAATAGAATAATGGCTTGCTGTCACTAGGGTTTCAAGCCTATGATTGAGCTATTCTCATTTGAGTCAAAATAGAATAAAATATAAACAAATACCACTGAAAGTGGGAGTTTACATGGTAAATTTACAGTCTATCCCTCAAACACAAACCGCCTGGCTGGATCGGGTTGGTGCACGTCGTTCATCTGACGAAATAGTGTTGTTAAAAAATGCCTTGTCTTATTTGACAGACGCAATGCGGCCGCGCGCGTTGATGATGGCTGATATTTTATTTCAATTGAATTTAGATACAGAAAGTTTAGTTGTTGCCTTGTTATATTCATTCGTGAAAACAGGGCAAGTGAGTATTGAGCATATTTCAGAAAAACTAGGTAGTGGTGTTGCGCAGTTATTGAAAGATACCTTAGCGTTACAAACGTTAGGTGATTTAAAAACACTGAAAACCAGTCATCATCAGCATCTTGAAAACATTCGTAAAATGTTAATTGGTATGGTCACCGATATTCGTACGGTTTTGTTATTGTTAACAGAGCGCTTAGTATTGTTACGTGAAATTAAACATGAAGAAGAGAGCGTTCGTTCAGCGCTTGCGAATGAAACTTTACATGTCTATGCGCCGCTTGCGAATCGTATTGGTGTTTGGGAAATTAAGTGGGAGATGGAAGATTTATGCTTGCGCTATTTGAAGCCTGATGCTTATAAAGAAATATCAACGTGGTTGGTGAGTAAACGTCATGAACGCGAAGCCTATGTCGCTTCTTTGATTCAGGCATTGAATCAATTGTTTCTTGATCACAGACTTCAGTCGCCCGAAATTTATGGTCGTGCGAAACACATTTATAGTATTTATCAAAAAATGAATCGTAAGAATATGTTACTGAATGAAATTTACGATTATTTAGCCTTGCGTGTGTTGGTTAATGATATTGATGAGTGTTATGAGGCTTTGAGTGTGATTCAGCAGGCTTACCCCATGTTGAGTGAGGAATTTGAAGATTATATCGCGCAGCCAAAACCCAATGGTTATCGTTCTATTCATTTGGTGTTACGAGGTCCGCATCAACATTTGGTTGAAGTGCAAATTCGTACCCACCAAATGCATCAAGAAGCAGAATTAGGCGCGGCATCACATTGGCGATATAAAGAAGGGCTGAATGCGCCGTCAACGCATGAGCATAAAATTGCATTGTTGCGTCAGATGATGGCGTGGCAAAAAGAAATGTCTGATAATGCGCTAGAAGCAGTAGACATTCCTGATTTATTTGCCGATAGAGTGTATGTGTTTACGCCACAGGGCGATATTATTGATTTGCCACAGGGCGCAACACCCATTGATTTTGCCTATTATATACATAGCGAAGTGGGGCATCGTTGTCGTGGCGCGAAGGTGAACCAGAAAATGGTGCCTTTAACAACGGTTTTAAAAACCGGTCAGCGCGTTGAAATTTTAACTGCAAAAACAGCACAGCCGAGTCGTGATTGGATGAACCCGCAGTTGAATTATGCGAAAACCCAGCGTGCGCGTTCGTCTATTGCACATTGGTATAGAATGCAAGCGGGTGCTAATGTTGAGAAAGAAACACAGGTTGGCGTGCCAGTGCGCACACGCTTGCGGTCTGATATTTTCACAGCTATTAAAAATAAAGCGCAACGTGCAGCGAAGCAGTTAATTGGCATTGATCATTTGCTGACGAAGATTGGTCGTTGTTGTAAGCCCTTGCCGGGTGATGCGGTGATGGGGTATATCACGCGACAAGAAGGTATTAGCATTCATCGATTAGATTGCCGTAATTTAAAACGTTTGGCGAATGAGCATCAAGAGCGTTTGTTAGACGTGAATTGGGGAAATACAGATGAATCTCCTGCTTACCCAGTCGACTTGATGATTGTGGCCGATGATGAAACAGCGTATTTGCGCGACTTAACCGGTGCGCTGGCTAGCGAGAAAATTCAAATTATTGGGCTGACCTCTCAACGTTTAGCGGATGGTGAGGTTGATATTAAAATTGTCTTGCTGGTTAATGGTGTGCAAGCGCTGAATAAAGTGATTCAGCTGATTCAGTCTATTAAAGCAACGAAATCTGTGCGTCGAATTTAATATTTTACTTAAGATGATAACTGGATTCGGAAAATTTCACTCCTTTCAGCTCGCCGCCGTTCGTCCTGAGGAGCGCGTAGTTTGCGCGTCTCGAAGGACGAATGGCGAGCTGAAAGGGGGGAGCAGCCCTCCTGAAGGATAGACGCAAAATTTAAAATATGTTGGTTGTTCGTTAAATACTCTGCTCTAAGGCTGTGTTGGCTGAAGGCCAATAACATCTCAGCCTAGGGTTAGGCGAGCGCGTAGCGAACGCCGTAACCCTAGGTTGCATGCACC
>CBFGYM010000033.1:0-14904 GCA_965653045.1 uncultured Gammaproteobacteria bacterium | reverse complement strand
TGGAAACTGCCTCGTGAAATTTATTTCACAAGACAGTTGCTACGCTCCGTTCAAGTTAAGCACAAAACCCAAAAGTTTCGCCCCCCCTCCAAACCCCAGTCAGTTGTCATGGAATGACGTAGTTCCATTTGGAGGGGGCGGGGGGAGGCCGCTTTAAAGCTTTTTAAGCTTTTTACGCTGCATACGACCTACCGAGTATTTTTTGATAAATCGAGGAAAAAATAGTTTTTAAAGCGCAGTTTACGTATGTGTAAATGAGCATTTAAAAACTATTTTTGACGAAGAGTTATCAAAAAAGACGATGGTAGCTATCAAAAAAAACCCCGGCAGTACCGGGGTTTTTTGAATCGCCAGAACTAGGCAACCATTTCTTTAAGCTTTTTAAGGGCTTTAATTTTAACGGTTTTGTAAGCTGGGCGGGCTTTGATCATGATTTCTTCGCCGGTGAAAGGGTTCACGCCTTTACGAGCTGCGCGAGCTGGTTTTTTCACCACAACAATTTTCATCATGCCGGGCATTACAAATGTGCCTGGACCACCAGATTTAACGTGTTTTTCAATCACTTGAGTCAAGCAGTCTAACACAGCAACAACGTCTTTCTTGCCGAGGCAGGTAACGTCGGTGATGGTTTTGATCATGCTGCTTTTGGATAATGGTTCTTTAATAGCGGGCAGTTTTGCTGCGGCTGTTTTTTTCACAGTTGTTTTAGCAGCTGTGGATTTACCATTAGACTTCCTTTTCATTTTGGACTTTTTAACGGCCATGCTTAATTCCTCACTAAAGTAAATATATAAAAGACAATAAATAATTTACCATTATTTCAGAAATATGCGAGTGTTTTTTTCAAAAAAAAGCATAAAAACCGCTAAAAACGGTGTTTTTGTTTATTTTAGACGCTTAGGTGGGTTGTTTTTTTAGGATTTTTTTAGAAATCACCCTATCGAGGCCTCGTATTTTGCTTGAAAATGTCTGTTATTAGGCGCACAATCACCCCCTTGCATGCGAGCGGCTATAGCTCATGGGTACCCAGAAAAGCCGACGAACGGGTGGTTGCTTGTTTCAGCAGCTTCCTATACAATTCTCGCGCTTTTAAAAGGTTTGTTTATTCGATTCATGGGAATTAAGATGAAAACGTATTTTGCGAATAGCGGTAACATAGAAAATAAGTGGTACGTGGTTGATGCAACTGACAAAGTATTAGGTCGTTTAGCGACACAAGTTGCCAAAGTCCTCCGCGGAAAAAATAAACCAGAATTTACCCCGCATGCTGATGCTGGTGATTATGTCATTATTCTTAATGCTGAAAAAATCCGTGTGACGGGCAGCAAGGCTGACGATAAGGTTTATTATTCACACACTGGTTTTCCAGGCGGTATTAAAGATATTACCTTCAATAAGTTGCTTGAAAAAGACGCAACCCAAATTATTGAGAAAGCAGTAAAAGGAATGATGCCTAAGAATCCTTTAGGCCGTTCAATGTTAAGCAAGCTCAAGGTTTATGTTGGTGGCGAACATCCACATGTCGCTCAACAACCTGTTGAGTTAAACCTTGATCAAGTATAACCGGGGAATTTAGAGAATGGCAAAGTCACAGAAAATTGATTTTTACCGCGGTACAGGTCGCCGTAAAACCGCTGTATGCCGCGTACGCATCAAATTAGGTAGCGGTAAAATCACGGTTAACGGTCGTGATGTGAAAGAACATTTTACACGCGCAACCTCTATCATGATTATTGAGCAACCTTTAGTGGTTACGAACATGTTAGGCAGCGTTGATCTTACCATTACCGCACACGGCGGTGGCCCTAGCGGTCAAGCCGGTGCAGCGCGACACGGTATTGCACGTGCCTTAGTTCGTTTTGATGAAGCGCACAAGCCAGCACTTCGTCAAGCAGGTTACTTAACCCGCGACTCCAGAGAAGTTGAGCGTAAGAAAGTTGGTTTACACGGCGCTCGCCGCGGTACCCAATTCTCCAAGCGTTAGTTTTTACGGAGTGTGTTTTGTTCAGTATCGGAGGGGGAGCGGCGTCAGCCACTCTCCTTTGTTTTTGTGTCGTTCTAGTCGTTCTATGATATTTGTGTCTAGCTGAAAGAGATGTCTTAACAACAATAAACAGTGAGGATGGTCAGCATGGCAATTATTACTAATAAAAGATCCGTAATGACGCTTTATTCAGGGTCAACCGACATTTTCAGCCACCGTGTGCGCATTGTTTTGGCTGAGAAAGGTGTTTCTTACGAAGTTATTAACGTTGACATGAGTGCTAAACCTGAGGATTTGCTTGAAATTAATCCTTACGGCACGGTGCCAACCTTAGTAGACCGCGAATTAGCTCTCTACGAACCTAATATTATCACTGAATATTTGGACGAACGTTTCCCGCATCCACCGCTGATGCCGGTTTACCCTGTTGCTCGTGCTAAAGCACGCTTAGTCATTCACCGATTTGACCGTGAATGGGGTGGATTGGTGAAAACCATTGAATCTGGCAAGCCTGCGGAAGCGAGAGCCGCCACTAAAGAATTAACAAGTTACTTGTCTCAATTAGTTCCCGTTTTCCAATCATCTCCTTATTTCTTAGGCGATGAATTTACACTGGTCGATTGCTGCTTAGCACCGGTTTTATGGCGTTTACCCGCCTACGGTATTTCATTATCGCCTAGCGAAATGAAAATTTTAAATAAGTATGCTGATCGTCTATTCCAGCGTGATTCTTTCCAAGCAAGCTTAACCGAGCCTGAAATGGAATTACGTAAGCAAAATAAGGCTGAAAGTGCTTAACTAAAGGTGAATTATGGATATGATCTCAAACCGCCCCTATTTATTGCGTGCGTTTTATCAATGGATTGTCGATAGTGGTTGTACGCCCATTTTGGTGATTGATGCCTTCCATCCGCGCTGCCACATTCCGCAAGATTTTGCGGAAGACGGTGAAATTGTTTTTAACATTTCATCGGCTGCCGTGCGCGATTTACGCATTACCAATCAAATTATTGAATTTAACGCGTCATTCTCAGGCATTGTGCACCACATTTCTGCGCCCGTGAATGCCATTCTTTCTATTCATGCCGATGAAAACGGCGAGGGTATATTCTTTGATTCTGACGACGCACCAGAAGACCCAGAACGCGCACCTTCTCGTTTCACCAGTATTGAAGGCGCTTCAGAAGAAGTCTTGCGCCAACGCGCATCGGATGCTAGCAATCCATCAGATAAACCGAAACCCTTTTTAAAATTAGTCGATAAATAAATCTAAAACGAGGCGAAGATGTACGTTTTAACTGCTGACTGTCATCAACCTGATGCGGCCGAGATTTTTGTCAAATCTTTGCGTGAAACGGGTTTTGGTGTTATCAAAAATCACCCGATTGATTACAACTTGGTGAAAGAAGTATTTGCCGAGTGGGAAGCTTTTTTTGCGGGTGAAGATAAACACAATTATCTATTCGATCGCCAATCACATGATGGCTTTTTCCCGCAGAATATTTCTGAAACGGCGAAAGGTTATAGCATTAAAGATATTAAAGAATTTTATCATTATTACCCTTGGGGTCGCCGGCCTGCGAGTTTGTCGAATAAAACCCAACAATTATTTGATGAAATGCGCGCTCTGGCAACCACTTTGCTAACCTGGATTGAAGCCTTAACCCCTGATGATGTGAAAGCCAACTTCTCGACAACGTTGTCAGACATGATTGAAAACAGCCCTAAAACCTTGCTCCGCGTACTGCATTATCCGCCCTTAAGCGGCGCAGAAGAGGCTGGTGCGGTTCGAGCAGCAGCGCATGAAGATATTTGCTTTTTAACCGTTTTGCCGGCGGCGACTGCAACCGGCCTGCAAGTGAAAGACGTTCACGGCAACTGGCATGATGTGGTCTCTGACCCAGGCACAATGGTTGTGAATGTAGGTGATATGTTGCAAATGGCTTCTCGTCAATACTACCGCTCAACCACCCACCGTGTTGTCAACCCAACGGGTGAAGAGGCCAAAAAATCGCGTCTCTCAATGCCTTTATTCTTGCACGCCCGTGATGAAATTGTGCTGTCTCCGGAATATACCGTGAAAAAATATTTCTGGGAAAGATTGAAAGAATTAGGCGTAGACTAATTTTAGTTTTTAATTAAAAAAGAGCTGTTTTAGCGATAAAACAGCTCTTTTTTTGTCTTACTAAATATTAAAACGAAGCGCGCATGGGCGAGTTGCGGTTGTAAGCGTTTCGGCGAGCAACCGGTGGCGAGGCAGGCTGGATGGAAAACAACGCGCTTGGAATGGTTGAGCATTTCGGACTACTGCTTTCTTCTGAAGAGGTGGGGCTGGCGCTCGATAGCCTGCTTCGTGCCACAACAGCTTTTGCCCTGTTATTTTCATCAGAGGACGTTGGACTAGAGCTCAAGAGCGCATTCCTTTGGCGTTGTTCTTCAGCGGGTTCTTCTTCTGATTTTTCATCGTCTGATAAAGAAGGGCTAGAGCTTAAATCAATGACAAGTCGTTTGGGCAGGTTTTCGCTGTTATTTGCAAATTGTTGTATGTAGGCGAATTTCGCATTGTCTATCGCTTTGCCGGCAATATAGGCATTAATAACCGCAGCATCTTTATTAAGCTTTTCAATGATAGCTTCAGCAATAAAGTTAATAAGCCCTTCATGGGACACTAAATCTAAGTGCGTTGCTTTGCTAAGGCATTCATTGTTGATGACGACAAGATTTTCCGTTTCTTGCGACCAGCCTGCAAGGGGTGCATGCGGGTATTTGTCTAATAGTTCTTGGGTTAAAAAAGCGGTTAAATAGGGTAAGGGTTTTTGTATTAGTGCTGCCGTTTTCGCGTCTGGTTTTAAGCGCATATTGCGTAAATTGCGATAGACCACACGAAACTGTTGATCAAAGTTCTGTTTGAAATCGTGAAATTCAGTGTCGCTTAAACATTTTTTAATTAAGTCACATAAAAATTCGCTATATTTTTTGGCTCTTTCTTCAATTTGCATGGTGTTGTTGACGATGCTAATGGTGTCGTTAGGCAATCGCGGTGGATTTTCAATACCTGCACGTTTTGCGATGGTTTCAATAATTAAAATTAAATCTTTAATGACGAGTGGTTTTTTATCGCGGCGAGTAAAGTTTTCATATGTTAAAGCACGGGTGGCACCGTCAATCACGTAAAGAAAAGGCGTTACGCCGTTAGCATGAAAAAGTTGTGCTGTTAAGGTAGCAATGGGGCAGCCAGAAGAAAAGCCGACAAGCACGGGTGGAATTTTTGAAGACCCGTGAATATGCATAATTTCACGTCCGATATCACGCGCCTGAGCTTCGAGGCTCTTGAAATTCGCAACATTGTTCCAGGTGTTTAAACCAGGGTCTTCCCATAAATAAATAGGGCGGTCAGGGTTGAGTTCAGCGAGTGCGCTGGCAATGCTGCCAATATCACCGCAGCCAAGGATGCCTGGAATTAAAAAAATAGGGATGTTGTCAGCGTTTTTCGCGGCATCGACAGGGTAGCATAGAAACTGTTCATCATCAGTCGCTTTGCTGGGGTTAATACGTGTAAATGACATTTTATAACCTCATATTTATTATTTTATTTATAGCGTTGATAGACGCGAAGTTGAACGTTTGTGTATTACGCCCAATATATACCATATTTTGCCTTTTAGAGAAACTATTAGTGGGTCAATAGGCGCGGTATTGTATTTTTACGATCAGTCCCGCCAGCTAAGGGGTTGATTAATTTGCTATTGCGCTCATCGTAGTAAGGCAGCAGGCTGTCAGCCAGCTCGTTTAAGCTGACTTGATGGCAGCGCAGAATCATTTGTGTGAGTGGTGTGGTAAATTTTAGCATCGGATGATTGTTAATTTTACGTTGGAAAGCCGCACTACGCATGGAATTCACCCCTAAAGACCAAAGTGGCGTATCGCCATCTAGTTGTTGGCTTGTGATGCCCAGGATGTCAGCCCAGAGGTCTGCGAGATGATGATAGAGCACGCTTGGGTTGTTAAGTTCAATATCGATTTCTGTTTCGTTGCTGGTCAGTGTTTGCAACACTTTCCAATCAACTTTCCCATTCGGTGTTAAAGGCACGTCGTCAATTAAATAAACTTCTTGTGGAAAGGCAATGCCAGGTAGGGTTGAATGCGTAAAATGCTTAAGAATATTATTACGAAATTGTCGACTATTCCATTCCCGGGCGTTATCAGCCGGCACGGTATAGGCCATTAAACCAGAGACAAAACCTGTCAGTTTATCTTTCTTCGGCATAATCACCACCTCTTTCACGTCAGGGTGTGTGCGAAGCGTGTTTTCTATCCAATCCATTTCAATGCGCACGCCATTAATTTTTACTTGTCTATCGTTACGACCTTGCATTAACAACACAAGCTCGTTTTGCACAAGTTGATAGGCGGCAATATCACTCGTGAAATAAAAACGTTTGGCATGAGGGTCGGTTGCGATGCAAGGAATAAAACGTTGATTCACCGCATCAAATTTCAAGGTTCTAAATCGTTTTTGTGATAATTCTGGTTGATTGGTATAGCCTAAAGCTACACCAGGACCCGCAATAATCATTTCACCTGAAACGCCAGGCGCGCAAAGCGTTAAGGTATCAGGGTGGACAATATACATATCCATATTCTCAATCGCACGGCCAAGATAAGGCAAGTGTTGCGCTGGGTTAAACAATAGCTGTGAAAGACAAATACCTGTTTCAGTGTGTCCTAACCCGTTAAAAATAAGCGTGTTTTTCCAGCGTTTTAAGGTTTCAGCGTGCGCTGCGGCGCCCATGGTCACTAAAAAGCGTATCGGTAAATCCGGATTTAAGCTGTCAATAAAATCAGGCAAGGCTGTTAAGAATTCAATTTCTTGGTTCGCAATGATCGGTTCAACAAAGGTAATATCAAAACGTTTTTCTTCGGAGGTTAAATAAAGCGTGCCCTGTGTTGCAAGTGCTACTAATACGTCGTAATAAAATGCATCAAACGTGGGGAGGGCGCTGCAATAAACTTTCATTGCGTTGGGCATGTTGATTGCTTGCGCCCAATCACGTAAAGCACAAAATAAATTATTATAGCCGGCGTGAGTTAATAAAACGCCTTTGGGTTTGCTGGTAGTCCCTGAGGTGTAAATTAAATAAATGGGGTCCATGTCGTTAAAAGCGATTGCTGGATAGTCAACATCACACTTTGAAATAGCCAGCTGAATTTCGTCATTGTCTAATTTAATCACGGGTTTTGAGAAACGCGATGCAAGTTTGCTATGTGTAATGATTAAAGCAACGGTTTGGCATTTGAGTTCGATTAATTCAGGCGTGAGAGCACTTTCATTATTTTCAATAGGCACGAAAACTAAGCCAGCTTTCATCACGGCATAAGAAGCAATGACTGTATCAACAGAGCGCCCTAAGCATAAGCCAATGTGTGTGCCGCGCGGTAAATTTAAACTAAGTAAATAATTCGCTAATTGCGATGAGAATTCATCTACATAATTATAACTTGTGCCACTAACGGAGCCATTGTCGTGGTAGGTAATAGCAGCGCTAACGCCGCTAGATTTTTCTTCAAAGCGCGAAACGGCTTTTAAGGCAGCCAGTACGGTTTCATCGTACGATCTTATTTTCGTGGTGTTATACGTCAAAATTTGTGTTTGTTCTTGCGTTGATAGCATAGGCATCAATGCAATCGGCATGTTGGGTGTATTTGCCGCAACGCGTAAAATATTTTCAAAGTGATTGGCAATGCGTGCAATGCTCGTTTCATTGTAAAAATCAGTGTTATATTCTATGAAACACTCGTAATGCCCCGCAGGGTGTTTATCGAGGCTTAACCCAAAATGTGTAAACTTAGAAGTGCCTAAATCTAATTCTAAAGGATGGGTTGCGTGTGTGTTTTTAAGCGTTAAGGTTTGCTTGCCTTCGTAGGTTTTTAAAAGTGTGGGGTAGGGTACGCCGTTTCTTAAATTTGCGAGCATGGTGTTTGAAAGACATTCTTGCACCACTTGATCAAGGGGTAATTGGTTTTTGGCGGCATTTGCAATTTTTTGTTTAATCACTTGCAATAATTCGCTAAAACAAGCCACTTTTTCGAAGGCAACGCGAACGGGCATTGTGTTAAAATAGCAGTTAACTAAATGGTTTTCTAATAACTCACCATCAATTTTATTGGGATGTCGGCGGTTTTTAGAGGTAACACCAATACAAAAATCACTTTCATCTGTATAGCGGCTTAATAAAACGACTAAAGCGGTGAGCATAATATTATTAATTTTTTCATTAGAGAATGTTTTGCAAAGCAGTGTATCGAGCTCGGCGGGTAATTGAAAACGATAATGGCGACCTTGATAGCGATAAGGCGGCTCATCGCTTACATCAATGGGCAGTCTTGGAATATTTAAATCGGTTAATTCTTTTTTCCAATAATCAATGCGTTTGCTACGATCTTCATCAACGGGGTTTAATTGTAAATCGGGTGCGAGTGTCGGCAGTTCAGGCAACGCGGCGCCATTATAAAAAGCAGAAATATCTTTGAATAAAATACCAATACTCGTTTCATCGACAATTAAGTGGTGGGCTAGCAATACAAACTGCGCATGTGTGTCGCTAAATTGCACGAGGATCATGCGCCATAAATAATTGTTTTCGAGGTCAAATTTATCTTCAATGAGTTGTGAAGCCTCAAGCTTGGCCAGTGTCGTTGGCAGTGCAAGTGCGGGGGCTGAGTCAAGGCTGCTAGCATCAACGATAAAAAATGGACAATTTTCTTCCAGCTTGATGAGTAGATTCGGGTTAATCAGGCGGACAGGCTGTCCGTCTTGAGTGGTAAAGTTAGAGCGCAGGGCATCGTGACGCAGTGCCGTTGCAATAATCGCCTTTCTCAACGCCGAAACGTCAATAACCCCTTGTATATCAATCACTAAACTCTGTTTAAATACGTGTGTATTCGGGTGAAGTTTCTCGAATTGATATAAATTTGATTGCGCGCCTTGCAAGAACATAGCTGCCTCTTTGTTATAGTATTTAAGGTTACCCTGATGGTAAAATGCTGTACTGATTTTACACGAATTACTGACAAGATAAATAGGGTATTGCGATAATGAATATGTTTGAAGGGGTTGCAGCAGATTATTTGGCAAGTCTGTTTGAGAAGATGCTCAGTAAAAGTCAGGATGTTTTCTGGGCACGCGATAAAAGCTTTACTAAAATTGCGTTTATCACCGATGTGATTGAATCAATGGGCGGTGTTTCTGCCGCTGATTTAATTCAAAACCCTGATTTGTGGGTGAGTTGCATACACCCCGACGACCGAATTCACTTTCAAGAAATGTTTAGGAAGGTTCAAGACCCTGCGTATTTTGACAAGGTTTTATATTGTAATTATCGTATCATTCATAAAGTGACCCAAGAAGTGCGTCACATGCACGAAGAAGTGTTTGCCATTATTGATGAAGCAAAAGGTCACGTCGGTTTTGCAGGTATCTTGCGCGATGTTTCGCACGAGCATGAACGCTTAGCCGAAGTCGGTCAAGCCACGTATTTTTTCCGTTTATTCGCTGAAAAAATGAATGCCGTGTTTTGGGTGATGGACGTTTCTTGCCGTCGTCAAATTTATGTGAGCCCCGGGTTTGAGAAAATTTGGCAGCGTCCGCGCAAAATACTTTACGAGGAACCGGATGCGTTTATTAAATACGTGCATCCTGATGATATTCACATTCCTGCGAACCCCGCGCGTTTTGAAATGCTCAGTAAACAAGGCATGGAAACGCAGTATGAAAATCGTTACCGCATTATTTTGCCTGATGGCAGCATTCGCTGGATTAAAGATACAAGTTTCCCTATTCAAGATAAACAAAATAATTTTATTGGCTTTGCTGGTATTGCAGAAGATGTGACGGTTGAAATAGAAAGTGCAGCATCATTACGTGAAGCGAAAGAAAAAGCAGAAGTCGCGAATAAAGCAAAATCAGAGTTCTTAGCGATGGTTAGCCACGAACTACGTACACCCTTGAATGCCATTTTGGGCATGTCACAGATTTTAAGTAAAAAAAATGTGACAGATGAAATGAAGCAATATTTAGGGGATATTACTGAAGCGGGCGAAAATTTATTATCGCTCGTTAATGATATTTTAGATTTTGCGCGCTTAGAAGCTGGTAAATTAACGTTCGCAGACGATATTGTTGATGTGAAACACGTCTTTCAACGCGCGATTAGTTCCATGCGATATATGGCTTTAGTGAAAAAACTTGATTTAGTCTTTGAGGTGAGTGAACCTTTTGACAATATGATCATCGGCGATGCAAACCGCATTCGACAAATTATTATTAATTTATTAAGCAACGCCATTAAATTTACCGAAAAAGGCAGCATTGTTGTCACGCTCAATTCGGTGTCTTTAGATGCGCACACCACCGGTTTTAATGTCACAGTTAAAGATACGGGTATTGGCATTCCAGCGGATAAACTAGAAGATATTTTCGAGAAATTTAATAAAATAGATTCAATTTACCAGCGTAAACACAGTGGTATTGGCTTGGGTTTAGCGATTACCAAAGAGCTCATTACACGTATGGGTGGGTCAATAGAGGTGCACAGTCGCTTGGGTGAAGGGTCACAGTTTCATTTTACCTTGTCTTTACCGAGAGCATCTCTCAAAGAAACGGCAAGAGAAGCCAAATTGAGTGAAATAAAAAATCCTGATTCGTATTTTATGCACGTGCTTATGATTGAAGATAATATTATCAATCAAAACATTGCGAAAGCAATGCTTGAACATTTTGGATGTCGTGTCGATGTGCTAGATAACGCGCAATCGGCTTTAGCCTTAAATGAAAAATTAGAAGATTACGATATTATTTTCACAGACATTGGCTTGCCTGATTTTAGCGGTTATGAATTAACCGCGGCTTTGCGCGCAAGGCCGGGGTTGGTTGATAAACCCATTGTTGCGATGACAGCGCACGTGTTAGAAGAAGATTTGCGCTTGGCAAAAGCCGCGGGTATTAACCGCGTCATTGCCAAGCCCATTAGTTATGAAACCATTCAAGAAGTGTTAGCGTCTTACTTACCGGTTAGGTCGAACTAGCCGGGGCAGGGGTGTTGTCAATTTGAAATATTTTCACAACACGTTGCACGCCTGAGACTTGTCTTGCGATGTCAACGGCAATATCAGCTTGTGAGCTGCTCACAATACCCATTAAATAAACCGTGCCATTTTCAGTAATGACTTTAATACTGCTGGATTTCAATTCTTGGTTGGCTAACATTAAACTTCTAATTTTGGTGGTAATCCAAGAATCGCTGGTGCGTGTGAGTGACGAGGTTGGCCCTTCAATGGTGAGCTGGTTATAAACTTTATCAACGTTGTCGGCGCTTTTTGCAATTTCGCCGGCTTGTTGGCGCCATTCATCGGTCGGTGTTTGACCTGAGAGTAAGACAACGCCATTGAACACCGTCACTTCAATGTGGCAGTTGTCACGCATGTCGGGGTTGGCGCGTATGCGTTTCACAATTTGGTTGGCGGTTTTCATATCACGCAAGGTGTAACTCATTTGGCGATGATCGTACACGCCGGTTGCAGCGGCCGCACCAATAGCGGCACCCACGACAAAAATACAACCTTGTAATAATAAGGCAACGATAATTAAACTTAAAACGCGTTTCATGTGTTATTTTCTCCGTGACCGAATAAACGATAATCAATGATGTCGCAAATGCAGTGAATAATTAACAAATGGGTTTCTTGAACGCGGGCGGTTTCATACGCCGGCACGCGAATTTCAATGTCTTTTTCTTGCAAGTAATCAACCATTTTCCCGCCGTCGTAACCGGTGAGTGCAATGACCACCATATTTTTGTCGTGCGCGGCTTTTATGGCGTTAATCACGTTGTTTGAATTGCCGCTCGTGCTAATGGCTAACAAAATATCGCCGGCTTGACCAAGCGCACGTACTTGCTTGGCAAAAATTTCGCTGAAGTGATAATCGTTACCAATAGAAGTGAGTGTTGGGGTGTCAGCTGTGAGTGCAATCGCAGGCAAAGAGGGACGTTCTTGTTTAAAGCGATTTAACATTTCAGAACTAAAATGCATGGCATCGCAAGCCGAGCCACCGTTGCCGCAGGTTAAAATTTTATGGCCTTCTAATAAGGCTTGCACAATTTCTTCGCCGGCTTCTGCAATGATATTCAGAATGGAATCGGCCGTCGTAATTTTTGTTTGTATGCTTTCGGTAAAATTATGCCGAATGCGCTCGATAAGATTGTCCATTTTTAGTCCAATATTTCAGAGTTAGGCGTAAGAGATTGTACATTAGACGTTAAAAGTGATCCAGCGTAAAGGCATTTTTTATCCAATCGGTTTTAATACTATCTCCATTTGCATCAAAGGTGACGACATCGAAGCGGCTGGTGAGTTTATAGAGTAAGCCACTGCGCTGTAAATAGAGTTTAGCCGTGCGAATAATGCGGTTACGTTTACTTTGATTGATGGTTTCAAGCGCGCTTTCGCGGTCGTTTGCTTTGCGGTAACGTACTTCCACAAACACGAGCGTGTCGTGACCGTCTTGCATAATTAAATCAATTTCACCGGTGGATTCGTGGTAGTTTCGCTCTACTAGGGTTAAGCCTGCCGCCGAGAGTAATCCCTCGGCGTGGCGTTCTGCTAATTGACCATCGGCTTGTTTTTTAGATTGAGCCATTTTGAATCGTCGAGCACGGAATGTGGCGATGAATTTGGTGATCAGACGAAAGATAGAGCGCGCCAGTTTGACCGTAGAGTGGGAAATTTGGCAATGCAATCATGCGGGGTAAATTCTGCGTGATAGTATACGCATCTTGACCCACGGCATAAAGTTTATCGCTGGGAATTGTGTTATCAGGGTTGCGGCTTGATTGTATGCTCATCGGAATATCGCATACTGTCACGCCGTTTAAATCGATGTCGCGCCCGCTGTAAATAGAAGACGTTGCAAAAACGGGGATATTATCAGCGTAGTAATAACGCAATAAAGGCACAATCACGCGGCCGTCTTGTGCATTGCTGAAAATAAAGATCACATCAAAATCTTGACGACGTTGTTTGCTGAGCGTGTCACGATTAGCACCCGATTCACTGAGTTTTTTATCAGCGACGGGGTCAACTTTTAAAAGTGCAGCAATGCCCGCATTAAAATCAGTTTGAGAAGTGTAGGTCCATTGGTCTTCGATGTTGCCGCCATTCGCTTTCCATTGTGCTGTGAAAGCACTTAACATGCGTTGACCGTAGTCAGATTGCGGGGCAATGACTATGGCATTGCTCACGCCATCACGTCGTGCGCGTTGCACCATTTGTGCGATGTCGTCTTCAGGTAATAAACCGAATTCGTAAAAATTACTAGGCAGTGAGCTGAAGAAAGATTTTGTGTAATTCAGCGCAAGTGTTTGTGCGCTGATGTTGCCTTTGCTCACGAGTGTTTCGACTTCAGGTTTCGCCAAGGGGCCAATGACGGCATCAGCGCCTTCGCTGATAGCTTGTTGGTAGAGAGTGTCGACGGTGGCGCCGCCGGTGGTGTCGTAGAATTTAATGTTTTGCTTGTTTCCGGCGCTCACGCTGGCGTAATAACCACTCATCAAGCCGCTTTTGACGGTTTGCCCGGCGCTGCCGAAAGCTCCGCTTTGGGGAAGTAAGACGGCCACTTGGGCGGGTTTGGGTTGAGTGAGTAATTGTTGGAGCGTGCCATCATCGGGCAGTAAATTGTTGCCCGGGTGCGATGGGTTTTGGCTGCGCCACACGATTAAGTCTTTGATTAATTGCGGGGTGTTGCGGCTGTCACGTTTGCTGATGAGGGCGAGTTGTATCCAGCCAGCCTTGATGGGGTCGTTATCGCCGGCTTGCATGCTGGCCAGTGAAGTTGATGAAGATTGTTGCAGGGTTTCCCAAATTTGTTGATAATTACCCGCCCATGGCGAATTGGCCGAGGTTCCTGCCGTAGGGGAGGTGCCAAGCGATGCGCAGCCGTTTAAAATAAGTGCGCTAATAACAAGACATAGGCTAGTTCGAATTTGTTTGCTCATTGAGGCGTCTCTTATGCAAAAAGATGGGATAGGTACATTATACGTGGTTGCGACCCCAATTGGGAATTTAGATGATTTAACTTTTCGTGCGGCCGCGACATTGAAGCAGGTAGACCGCATTGCGGCAGAAGATACCCGTCATTCAGGGGCGTTATTAAAGCATTATTCTATCGCAAAGCCAATGGTGTCTTTGCATAATTTTAATGAAAAAGAACGACTTCAATCAATTTTAGGATATTTAGCTGAGGGTGAGTCAATTGCTTTGATTAGCGATGCGGGTACACCGCTCATTAGCGACCCGGGGTTTCATTTGGTGAATGCTGTGCGTGCGGCTGGGCATAAAGTGGTGCCGGTGCCGGGGGCGTGTGCAGCGATTGCAGCTTTGAGTGCGGCAGGTTTACCCACGGATAAATTTAGTTTTGAAGGTTTTTTACCGGCTAAAGCAGAAGCACGCCGCCAGCAATTAAAAAGTTTATTGAGCGAAACACGCACTTTAGTGTTTTACGAAGCGCCACACCGATTATTAGACGCTTTGCAAAGTATGGTGGACGTCTTCGGGGGTGATCGATTAGCGGTGGTTGCACGCGAACTCACAAAGCATTACGAGTCGTTTTTGCATCAACCATTATCAACCTTATTAGCCTATTACGAAACGCACGCCGACGAATGCCGCGGCGAAATTGTTATGTTAATCTCAGGTGCAAATATCTCAACAGACGACGAAACCACCGCCGCATTGCCAACGCTAACAATTTTGCTTGAAGAACTACCACTTAAACAAGCAGTAGCACTCACCGCCAAAATCACCGGCGCCCGCAAAAACGAGTTGTATGAAAAAGCATTAACGATGAAACAAAAACCCGACGCAGC
>CBFGYM010000032.1:0-15337 GCA_965653045.1 uncultured Gammaproteobacteria bacterium | reverse complement strand
GACAAGGACAAGGACAAGGACAAGGACAAGGACAAGGACAAGGACAAGGACAAGGTCAGGGTAAAGGTGTTGGGAATATCAAGCTGAAATCAATGGGTAATGCCGTTTCAAAATCGGTAAAGGCAAGTAAAGTTGGCTTTGTTTATAAAGACAAATCCATTATTAAAAATTATTTCAAAGCAACCCCCTTTCAAACGACTCCTTTACCTCCAGGCATAGCAAAGAATTTAATGCGTGGCAAGCCGCTGCCCCCGGGAATTTCAAAAGTGTTCTTGCCATCAGGTTTATTATCAGAGCTGCCTGTATATCCTGGGTATGAATATTATGCTATTGGTAGAGATGTTGTTTTGGTAAATACAACAACGGCTATTGTTGCGGATATTCTTAGTGGCGTTTTACAATAAACGTTTAATTATTGTCGAGTTTTAACTATTTAAAGGAATTAATATGTTAAATTGGGTCTTGATGTTTTTGATCGTTGCGATTGTGGCGGGTGTATTAGGTTTCACAAATATCGCAACACAAGCAGCGGGCATTGCGAAAATTTTATTTTTTATTTTCTTGGTGCTGTTTGTTGTTTCATTCCTTATGCATTTGTTTAGACGATAAGGACATCACGCATGAAAACCTTGATAAGCTTACTCGGTCTTTTACTCATTCTCTTCGGCGTTTACGTATTCGCGTATAAAGGATTTACCTACACCAAGCAAGAAAACATCGCACAAATCGGCGACCTTAAAGTCACTGCCGACACGCAAGAGCATTACCAATTTTCACCCATCCTCGGTGGCTTGGCATTGGTTGCAGGCGTTGGTATGCTTGTGATTGGTCGACGTAAATAAATATAAACACCACAATATATTATTTATTGTGGTGTTCTTGTTCTATTTCAATAACAACCAACATTCAGTTAATAACGCCGTTTCCGCAACTTCATGTTCAAAGTTATGATAGCAAAAGACACAGGCTTGATCTCCTAGGGTTTCATCTGAATTTGGTAACCAATCGCGATACAGGGCATAAACGGTATTGCCAATAGTGTTATGCGACCCTTTGTGCATTGCCAGCGCATAACGGCCAGCGGGAATACGTTTTTCAATGACATCGTTAGTTAATTTTAAATTTTCAGGAACAGTGATGCCGATATCAAAACGAAACGCTTCTGGGGGAGTTGTTTTGGGGTCGTTGTAAGCGAACGCAAATGTTTCACCGCCTTTTAAGCTTAAATTTCCCGGGTGTGATTTAATCCACTGCGTTAATTTCTTCACACTTTCGGGGATTAACTTAGGGTCACCGCGATGCTCAATAACCGCTAAACGTCTCTCAGCGCAATTTTTTATAAACACATTCATGGTGAGCCTCTTTAGTTTTGGTAATAAATAAGGCGGTTTTTCCCAGCATTCCCAGCGAGATTGTTTTTTAAATTCGCTGGGGCTTACGCCACAGGTTTGTTTAAAAGCCCTAGAAAATGCTACATTTGACTCAAAACCAGCTTCTATTGCAATTGTTAAAATAGTTTTATCTTTCTCAATAATCAACTGATGCGCCGCACGTCTTAAACGCAACCAGCGTATATATTGCTGCAAAGACAAACCCGTATAAGCGGTAAAAACACGGTGAAAATGGAATCTTGATAAACAGGCAATGTCGCTTAATGCCGCTAATGTAAGCTTTTCATCCAAACGCTCACCAATGTAAGCAATGACCTTATCTATCTTCTGCTTGTAATCCATAAACACCCCTTGTTTCTACTGCTGGTTAATTTAACAGAGTTAATAGAGCCTGACTTAACTGTTTTTGCTAAGATAGGGTTGATAGTTGGCCGGAGGATATAGGATAGAATATTTTGAAAATAGATACTATTTTTCCAGCTGTGCTCTAACAACCATACACCAAAACGTCCTTCCGATTTGCATGAATATGGGCGTTGTTGCGTAAATAATTGAGAAAAATAAAAGAGATAGAAGTAAGTGGGGGGGGTGAAAAATAGACGCAAAATTTTACATACGTTGGCTGTAAGCCAATAACATCTTAGCCTGGGGAAAAGGTTGCGCGCAGCGTAACCGACGCCCCAGGTAGGTGCAACCCACACCCGCCTTAAGCGCTGAAGGCGCGTGAGAAGGTCTTGGGTTGGTTATAAAAGCCTAAACACCCACCACGCTCATTCGTGCTTTCCGCCGTTACTACTTTCCTCGCGGGGTGTGTGACAACGATACCGCTGTGACGGCGGACACAGGCGGCGACAACACATATATCAATTAATTTCGATGTTGAGTGAAATTTTATCACTTTTAAACAAATTTAAAATATTTTAATAATAATATTTACAATATAAATAAACTTTGTATAATCGAAACCAACTAAATATTTATTTTGTTGGTTTTTTCCATGAAAAAATTTCTATTTTTGATGATGTGCTGCATTTTGCATCCACTCTATGCAGCACATCTGAGTCAAAAATCAACGAGCAATGATAGCATTGTTCTAAAGATTCTCAGCAGTAAAGCTTTTATTTCTGAACCTGAGAAAATCTCAGAAGAAAAACGGTTGAGCGATTATGCCAACAGCTGGGTTTACTCTTGGCAAACGGCGGATGAGCATTGGCGAAAAGAAATAATAGGGCTCACTTGGGGAATGCCAAGGTTGGGATAGTTGGTTGAGGTGCAAACTATCAATTTATTCAGCTAACGTTGTGCTGAATAGATGTTTGAGGTTTGATTTTGAATATCTCACTTCATGAAGAGTAATAGATAAGTGCTCAATTGTTTTATCATCACATACAACACCGAGAGCAGCGGCATTGGCAGTTTCAACTTTTGTGTTTCCTGTATGAATAAACCCCATTGCTTCATAGAACTTTCTTGCCTGCATATTTTCCGCTAATACCCAAACAACGACCTCAGAAAAATTCATCTCAATTAATTTATTGAAGCTGGCAAGGCACAGCTTTTCACCGAAACCTTGGCGCCAGACATTAGGGTTGAGATAAATAGCGCTTATTTCGCCGCATTGTGTTGGGTTGAGGTCTGTATCACGTGCGGGGCATAAACAAGAAAACCCAAGCATGTCGTTGTTTAGCTCAAGTACCAATACAGGGATGTTTTTATTGATGATCGCGCGCCATTGTTGTGCGCGTTTTTCGACAGATAAATTCGCCAAAACCGCTGCCGGCATTTTTTTCTCATAAATTTTTTGCCAAGAAGCTACATGGATGGCTGCTATATTTAATGCGTCGTTTTCTGTTGCAGGCCTGATGGTCGGTGAATGATTCATGATATAAAGTCCGCGTAGTTTAATGGCTAATTTAGTATGATACGGATTATTTGTAAAGTATCATTATTACCATTCATTTCGATCGTTGAGGTTCTCTTATGCTCTCAATTTACGAAGCTGATATTAGTCAGCTTAAACAATGGCATCAATTGTTTTAGCGTGGAAAACTGCTTACATATCAGTGAGCAGTTTTAATTTATCTGACATAAGTTAACTAGCGTTTAGGGTGCAAGTTTGTCTCCGTCTGTTGGTAGGCTTTAAACGCATTGATTGCATTATCTTCTGCTTTTTGAAGTGCTGCATTCACTTGATTGCACATGGTTTTATCGTAACGACTCATTTTTTCAGGTAGATTATATTTAAAAAACCGGCAGCTGCCAGCTAACATTGCTTTTGTTTTTACTTCATTGAGTGATAATGATAGCGCGGGAAGTGATTCAATAATGTGGCTTATTTCACGCTCATATTTTCTGCACGCTGGCGTCAATTCTTGCAAAGCATTAGCATCACGTGAATATAACTGTCCCTCAGACCGCTTCACTGCTTCACGGCTGACGCACTCATACCCCACAAAATCCCCACGTTGCTTGATGGCTTCAAGCTTTTTTTCGAATAATGGTAGCTCATTATGAAACATATACTCACCCTCGATCTAGTTTGTTGATATTGTCAGCAAGATTGCTGGGTTGGGGGTAGTTTAGCGAAGCAATAATATTTTTTCAATGTGGCGAATTTAGAGTATGCAGTTGTATTGTCGATTAATGTGTGTAGAATGCCACGAAATGGAATATACACATAAGAGAATGCCTATGTTTAACAGGAAATTTAATGATGTCGAGATTGTTATAGAGGGAAAAACCTATTCCGCTTGTAAAAAACTAATTTCAGGCGGGTCTAAAACCATTTTTGACCTCGGCGATGGTTATGTGATTGGCGTAATTTTATCTTCATTGGTCAATAGGCATCAATTCATCGATACGGAAGTTGCATTATCTAAAAAACTGTTGAAACTTGGGTTGCGCGCACAAGAATATGAAAAAATTACCGCAACTATCAATGGCAAAGATGTACCTGTTTTAAGAATGCCACACTTTTCCGCGCTAACATCTCGCGGTATGCAAGTTCGTGATAGTAAAAATGCGGAATCTTCCTGTGGGAACAGCCTAATTTTTGGAAGCCTTGAAAATTTAATATGCCCACATCATTGGGATTTAATTCTGAAAGACATCGCACATGAGGTTGCAGTTTATCTGCTTCATCAATTCGATTTTCACAGCGATTCATTCAATCTTGTTATTGAAGATACACAAACAACTACGACGGCTAGCACAGAAACTAAACCAACGGTTTTCACGGACTTAAAACAATCACTACACCTTTACTTCTTCGATTTCAGCAGCAAAAGCGCTCTGTATGTTGAAACAATAAACTACGAATTTCTCGAATTAGATGAAACTGATGAATCCATTATTGCGAACGAAGCAGCTATTATCTCAAGCATTCATTCACTAAAAAGTCGAATTAAATCGACTATATTAACCACCGTGTCGGAAGATGAGTATGCTCACATGATGACAGCAGACAATAATAATCCTGTAAACTACGAAGCAGCTATTCGAATAATGAACGAACTCAGCACACAAGCTTTTGAACAAGCCTGGGATAAACTTGCTGTCAAAGTTAAAGATGAAATGCTCGGCTACATCAACGGCCTGCCAGAATCCGACAAAATGAACCAATTCGCGAGTAGAAACTTTAAATTGCTGATTGAGGAGATGGAAGAGATGAAGCAAGTGATGATTAAATTCGGTTTTTGAGCGTTCTTGCCTCAGTGGATATTTGACGATCTGGTGACGATTGGGTCAGTATTATTACGCCAAAAATCACAAGATAAATTAAGGGAAGAGCATCAAATTGATTTTGGAACCGCTGAATTATCCTTGCCGTTCAAGTTGTTAAAGGATATTTCTAGCGGAAAAAACGAATTGGTGGGGCGGCGTCAATCATATTGGCTTATTAACTGTTTGATAATAAATATTTAGTTCAATGTGGATTTTGTGTGAAGCGCCCAAATGAGCCCCCCAAAAAATCTCCGTACTGACGGGGGAATTGAACCGAGGTTCGAAATAATCTTAATATTTCTTCAGCCTGTAGATTGTAACCAAATTAGCTAGAAAATCTTAGTTTTTTTCTGCAAGAATTTCGAACTCTTTATAAAAGTCCTTCTCTCCATATTTTCCTTTTCTATCGTCAATCCGTGGTTTGAAAATGGTATGAAAGAATCTAATTGATATGCCCATCAAATCATCAAGTTCGGTTGGTTCAATGTAATCATGGTTTGCATAAAATGCCATTGTTTCAAGAAAATCTAATAAGTTTAAAAGATAAACATACTCTCTTTGAGATTGAAAATCCGGTGCTCTACTAAGTAAGTCGATCTCTTTTCCAACTTCATTCCAGTGAACTACTTCAGGTGCGTGAGGATTGTTGTCTTTAGTTTTTCTATAAAATCGATGAATTATTTGCCGTGCCCTAATGATCTCTATACTCCCATATCGTTGGTCTAGTCGCATTAAAAAGTCGGCTTTTGCTGTTTTATTTAAGGAAGATAGTTGTGTGTAAGCAACCAAAATTAAAATCGCAGTTAGTACAATTAGAAATAGTGCATTTATTTCAAGGTAATTACTGGTATGGGCATCATTCCATTGTGTAAAGAAATGGAAAAATATTAATAGAAGAACCGAAACAACCACTAAGAATATAAATAATTGACTTTTCAATACTTTTAGCATAATAGCTCTCCAAGTTTCGCTTACTTATAAGGTGATTATAGCATACCGGCGCAGGCCAAGACCAAATGAAAATGATTCTTGAAAAAAGGTGCTTGTGTTTAACCTCACCTATGGATTGCTCGATGATATGTGGATACAACTATTAAAGCGTGACAACGCATTTTTAGCAGGAACAGCGACAACCTTGGCAGAAATTCAATTACTTGTATCAAAAAATTGATGCTATTGTCGCACAAGGAGAAGAATCTTGCGAGCATAGAGATACTTTTATGGGTAAAGCAGAAGATGCTTTATTAAAAACTGAGTTACTGGTTAAACAAATTCATGAAAATTTAAACATTCCACTCATAAATTGAATTATGTTGATAATTGGATACGGTGGTTCGGGTTCCTGGTACTAGGATTTTTTATGTTGGCTATTATTACATTTGCAGTGTCCACAATAATAAATATTTAAAATTAGATAAAAATTAGTAACAGGATATTTAATGAAAATCTATAGCATCAAAATATTTTTGGTAATTAAATAAAATATGCGGAGAAAACTGAGCAGTTTCTTGAATTTTCATAAGTAACCATAGTAAAGGTAAAGCCCCAAATTTTTCTTTTTTATCAGAATGCATAGGATGAAATGTTCCTTCTGGTATTTGACTTCCGTCTCTAGTTGTTCCTCCCCCTTTGTAAATTCTTTGTAGACAGAATGAATTATTAACGATAATTAAACTGGCTTTTTGATAATCATTAAGCTTTTTATCCCTGTAAAAATTATTCACATGTTCTAATGTTTTCTCAACACTTTGACCAGAAAAAGCAAAAACCATTTTCAATGGAAAATTTAAATAGTGATTTCGAGAATCTCCAAATAAAGGATTTATTTTTTCCAAAATATCTTCTGGCATTTTTGGTATAGAAGCTAGATTATCTAATGCATCATATAACTTTCCTTTATCTAATGTTGATTTAATAGAAATCGCAGTTAAACAACCTTCAACAGTCTGAATATTTTTGCTATTTTGAGCGTGTTGATCGAAATAGGAAAATTTAAGAGAAAAATCATTTACAACAAGAAGATCGATCTGATTCGATACATTTTCCGTTGAGTCAAAAACAAAACCTCCTTTGATGACAGCGCATCGTGAGGGCAGATGAAGTTGGAGGAATTTTAGAAGCACGTTTTCTCGAACGTCGCCAACATCACTCATGTTGGGAAAAATACTTGATATAGATTTAGCGTTAGCTATATCGTCTGCAATACCTTGCAAATATTTTTCTGAAAGATCTTTTAAGATTCTGTTTTTCATTATTTACCTCGCATTAATTAATTTCACGCTTTCAACATATTTGATATCTTTTCTGCCCCAATATTTCTTTCTCTTGCTCGTCCTGAACGAAGGGCGTCAAGAAGCGCTAAGAGCTCATAAAAATATTGATCTGGAAATTTGATAATAGATGTTGGTACACAATGGTGAAGTGGTTTTAATTCAATTCCCTTTTTAGCCCCTTCTCCCAACGCTGGCCAGACTGGAATGGGATCATTGCCAGCAACAATAATTCTATTTATAGGAGGGGCAGCGTAAGCGGTAGGTAGGCCGACGAGATATGACCCAAATTTAGGAGGAAACACAAACTTAAATCCGTGTATGAGAAATTCTTCACAAAATTGAATGATAGGAACAATCCTCCATTCGTCATCGAAAAGTGCGCGAGTTAATAATCGAGATGCCAGAAGTCTTTTTATTGCATAATTTACTTGGGACGGGCTCAAGCAAAGCTCATCTGCTAGGCTGGCTTGAGTCCAGTCTTTTTTCTTCTTTTGATAGGAAAGAAGCTTTGCTAGAACAACTATGTCTTGTGGTTTCATCATTAAATTAGTATATCATTCTAAATTCTAGAATCTAGAATAAATTAGCGGCAATCTTACGACAAATCTTCCGACATTTTGATTATTTGTCACAAACTATGCTATAATTTGTGATAACAAAGGTGATTAATGCTATGAAAGAAATAGAATTAGTTAAAAATCAAATAAATAGAATGTCTAGGGGTAAGCCATTTTCTATCAATACTCTAGGGCAGGGGGCTTCTTATGCAAACATTCGCCAAGTGCTTTCCCGCTTGGTTAAGTCCGGCGAAATAATGCGAGCCACAAGAGGTATTTATGTACGCCCTAAAGAAGTTCCTTATCTTGGCAAGGTATTGCCGCCTTCTGAAGAGGTAGTGAAGGCAATATCAAAACAGACAGGTGAGATTATCACGCCTCATGGTGCGGAGGCTGTTCGTATGTTGCATTTAAGCACTCAGGTTCCTATGCGCCCAATTTATAATACCAATGGCACATCCCGAAAGGTTAAACTGGGAAAGCAAACCATTACATTGAAGCATGTTAGCCCGCGTAAGCAAGTTAAGCCAGGCACCATTACTGGTCTTGTAATTACGGCTTTATGGTATGTAGGTAAAAGTAACATAACGGAAAACATGATTAAGACGCTCAAAGAACGGCTGAATGAGCAGCAATTCTCCGAAGTCCTAAAGTATACTAACCAAATGCCTGTATGGATGGCGAACGCATTTAAACAATATAAAAGTGAATTAACACATGTCTGATAATTTTTTAAATTTTCCAAAAGAGCTTAAGCGAAATATCTTAGAAGGTGCTGAATCAACGTTAGGAATCAAGCCTTACCTGTTAGAAAAAGATATTTGGATTTGCTGGGTGCTGAGAGAGTTATTTCAATTACCTAAAAAAATGGCTTTTAAAGGTGGTACATCACTGTCAAAGTGTTATGGCTTGTTAGATCGTTTTTCGGAAGATGTCGATGTTACCATTGATTATCGAGAATTCATGCCAGATCTTGATTTTAAGAGTGAGAGTAAGAGCTCACTTAAAAATAAAAGAGAAAAGTTGAAAGAAGAGGTAAGTCGTTACATCATGGCAAGTGTAATTCCACTTCTTCAAACAGCATTTCTTACACAGTTTTCTGGACAAACTAGATTTAACTATGAATTTAAAGACGGAGAAAAATTTTATTTCTATTATCCATCTGTTTTTGAAAGAAAAGCAGATGATTATGTGGGTGATAGTGTATTGGTAGAGTTTGGTGGTACAAACAAAACGGAACCAAATGAAGAGCATTTAGTTAAGCCTTACTTAAACTTGGACGGTTTGTTATTGCCAATTGCAAAAGTTTTAACATTCTCATCCGAGCGAACCTTTTGGGAAAAGGTAACTCTGATCCATGTTGAATGCCACCGTGGAAGATTAAAAGCCGCACCCGCTCGTTTATCACGTCATTGGTATGATTTGGCAAAACTATCTAAAAGCTCAGTTAAAGTTAAGGCATTAGAAAACAAATCTCTCTTGAATGATGTGTTAATGATTAAAAAAGCATTCTTTAATGCTGGTTATGCAAATTATGACAAGTGTGAAAAACAACAATTTCGTTTGGTGCCAGAGTTAGATGAGATTGTTGGATTAAAGGTTGATTATGAACACATGATTAAATCAGATATGTTTTTAAATGAGCCAATGAATTTTGATGATATAGTTGAAGAGCTTAACGATTTGCAAGAAAGAGTCAATCAAATCGCACTGTGAATTATCGCTTAGTGTTGGGTTTAGCCTGACTTTAAGGAAAAAAGTATCGCGAGCTGACAAGAGGGAGGTTGCATGATCTGTCCGAATCACGCAGTGTTTCGGCTTTCTTCAGTGAGTAAGTGTGTGTGACTTGTATCAAACTTGCTCGGTGTAATGGTCTAGGGGCGGCAGAGAGGCTAATGGTAAGGATTGCGGATAAGCTGCTGAGTTAAGGGCCATTAAAAAACCGTTATAGGTTTGTGTAGATAGCATTAATTTCCCTCCCCATGGATTTCCGAGCTTGGGATGATAAGGTAGTGTTGAATAATGGTTCCGTCTTCTGCCTTGGTGTTGAAAGTGACGTATTGATCAGCGCCTCTCCATTTAATATCTACATCTTTAATTTGCGTAAGTCCGTTTTCCGTGCAGGTGATTTCATTGCTCAATTGGCTGAACATAGAACAGGTTTCATAATTAACGAATATGCTAGCTTTAAATGCGCCTAATTTAGAATGTGTTAATATTGATGGAATAATTTCTCCTTGAGTGACTATCAAGATCATGGCGATATATAGTAAGAATGATTTAAGATGTGCTTTGAGTTGATTTTCACTCTCAATTACATGGCCAAACCATGATATTGAAAGTGCTATGACGGCTATAATTGTAAAAATTTCATAAGAAAGATCGTGAGAGCGTGAAATTAAAATCAGTATGCAAGCTGCTATTAATAAAAGAAAAGATGATGTGAGTGAATTTATTAAATACTTTAATAAGAAAATCAGGCCTTGGAGTTTCGTTCTTGTGATGTTTATCTCTTGAGTAGATTTTTTTTCAGGTTCTTGATTTTCCGCTCGTGTGCCTAATAAATAATCAGGTGGATAAATGAACATGCTAATGATAATGAGTGCGAACATTCCTAAAAGAATCAGCAATGAAACGGCAGTTGAGAATAGTGCTGTTGTAAGAAGTATAATTGCGATAGGTATTATTACTGAAGCTGAATAATGTTTTATTATTTTTAGTATGATGTTTTTTCTTTGGTGTTTGTTGTCAGTTTTTTGATTTGTGCATATTAAGTAAGCGGCTTCAATTTCATCAGGTTTAAGCAACCATTGGCTAACCTTGGGGTCGGCGAAAGTGTTTTTTACCCAGATGAAGATAGAAAAATAAGATATAAATGGAATAATGCCAAGAACAATAAAAGAACTAATAGTGATGTAACTTAATACCGAAATTAGCGAATTGATATCGTTCTGAGGAAAATAGCCGATATAGGCGAAGTAGAGCGAGGTGGCAACAAACCCCAGCCCAATACTCACAAGCGGTGTAATACGTAAAAAATCGAATATCGTTTTAATATCTATAGCTTTCTTTTTGTCTTCCATCAATCCCACTCACAAAAAAACCGGCCTAGGCCGGTTTGGTTCAAAACTGGTGGAGGCGGCGGGAATTGAACCCGCGTCCGCGAATCCTCTACTATCGGGTCTACATGCATATCCAGCCCTTTGATTTCGCTGCTTAGTCTCCGGTTGGCGGGATGCTTAAGCAACTAGCCCTAGGGTTTTAGTCGCAGTGTCTCGGGCAGACGCTTTGACGAGCTTGTATGATATGACCACCCGCGTTAACTTTCGCTAACTGCCGACTGTACAAGCACGGTCGGTGGATGGGGCTGTGCCGTTTCTTAGGCGGCTACTGCTAACTGTTCGTCAGCAGAGTATACAGCGTCGTTGCTAAATTTACGTTTGGCAACTATAGGTTTTGCCACATTATTAACGAGGGTAGTGACATCCTCGGCATGCACCTCAAGCTTTGCAACCCACGTCGAAGCCAGGTCGCCCCCCACTTACTATTATAGCGGATTAAGCTTAAATAAGATTAACGTAGCATTAAACAACATTTTCCGAATGAATTCAAGCGAAAACCCTGATTTTTAGCGTAATTTCAACAACCTTTGCTTCTCGCGTGCCCAATCTCGCTCTTTTTCAGCCTCGCGTTTATCGTGCTGTTTTTTACCTTTGGCGAGACCCAGCTTCAATTTTACCCGGTTATGCCCCCAGTAAAGCTCAAGCGGAATGAGGGTATAGCCTTTGCGCTCGACATTCCCAATGAGTTTGCTGATTTCTTTTTTGTGCAGCAGCAGTTTGCGGGTGCGCAAGGGGTCGGGGTGGATATGGGTTGAAACCGTGCTGAGCGGGGTAATTTGCGCCCCAAACAGCCAAACTTCGCCGTTTTTCAGGTAAACATAGGCCTGGTCAAGCTGAACGCGCCCGGCCCGTAAACTTTTCACTTCCCAACCTTCCAGCGAAACGCCGGCTTCAAGCCTTTCTTCAATGAAATAATCGTGAGTGGCTTTGCGGTTAAGCGCGATTGTTGAATTTGTCTTTTGTGTCTGTTTCATAATGTGCACTATAATACACGCCTCTAATCCGGAAATCATTATGAATACATTAAAAAGAAGTGCCATTGTTCCTTATTCTGACCGTCAAATGTACGAGTTGGTGAATGCTGTGCCTGAATATCCTCGATTTTTGCCGTGGTGTAGTGAAAGTGAGGTGCTTAGTCAAACCGAGGCTGAGGTGGTTGCGCGTTTGCAAATTGCTTGGAAGGGCATGCACAAGAGTTTTACAACGCGGAATCATTTGCATCCGCATCATGCGGTTGAAATTGAGTTGGTTGACGGTCCCATGCGGCATTTGGAGGGGAAATGGGAATTTCATGCGCTGGGTGAGAAAGCCTGTAAAGTAACCTTAGATTTAGAGTTTGAATTTGCCGGGAATATTTTTGATATGTTATTTCAGCCAGTGTTTCAACATATTGCAAGCACCTTGGTTGATGCGTTTTGTAAACGCGCGGTGGAGTTGTACGGGCATGAATAAAATATCCGTCACGGTTTTATATGCGCAATCACCGAGCGAGCAAGTTGAATTAACGGTTTTTTTAAATGATGGCGCAACAGTTTTAGAGGCGATTCAAACATCGGGCATTTTAATGCGTTACCCAAACCTTTCGTTAGATAACATCGCCGTTGGTGTTTTTAGCAAACGCAAAAAACTGGAAGACACCATCACCCAAGGCGACCGCATTGAAATTTATCGCCCTTTACTCATCGACCCAAAAGACGCCCGTCGGGCGAGAGCAGGGTCAGTGAAGAAATAAAAACGAGCGACAAGCGTTTATCGCTATGAAATAACTGGCATTTTTTAATGAATGGGATTTTTAGATGCTAGCGGTTATAATGCGGCTATTATTAAAATAATAGGTAAGAGGTTGTTATGTCAGCGACGAGGTTTAATGTTGGGGCGGGTAATCGTGAATTTACGGCGGTTGCGTTGCACGATGCGGCTTATCGAGCCGTGATTTTGGCATTAGACCAAGAAATTCCTAAATTAGACAATCGATATTTTATGTCTCGGTTTAGACGTCGTTTAGAAGGGTATAAAAGCAGGTTTAACGCTTTAAATGCAAATAAGCAAGACCCAGACTATCTCAAAAAACTTGCGCAATTGTGTGATGAAATTCATCAAGGTTTTATCCATAAAAAAAGACTGACGACGGGGGTGGGTGCGCTGGCAGTGTCCGTGCAATTATTATCAATTGTTGCGATTATTTTACTTTGTTTCTTGGTTTTTCCTGCTGTGACAATTCCTTCGCTTGCATGCGCAGCAATGATGGGTAGTACGATAGCGGTGATGTTTGGCGGAATTGCGGGGATGGTGGGTTTGACAGTTCGGTCATTTCCTGAAAGCGATAAGCGTAATGTCTTGAAAGGTGTTGGTAATAAATTATCTTTGTTCTACAAACCCTCGCCTGAAACAGCGCATCAACCTGCCAGCAAAAATTTCAGTTTGCACTTCGCTAAATAATGGCGCTGTTCAGCCTTATAAAAATCCAGCTGTCCTCCCCTCAGCTCTTCCATACATCATTTTATAAGTGTTTATCTCTATGAAATAAGCCGAAATTTTTAGAGTATGGATTATGTGTGTACAATTTGGTACCATGTTGCGACTAAAAAATCCTATAGAGGTGACGAAATGTCGGATAGTTCAGAAAGTAGCAAAGAAAGTAGTTATAGCAGCGGTGATGATGCGTATAGTGCTGTGATACGCGCGTTCAACGATGAAATGGAAAAATTGAAAGGTCGCCATTTTACGTTTACTTTTATATCGCGATTGGAAAGATACAAAGCTAGGTTTATAGAATTGTGTGAAAACCCACAAGCACCAGATTATCATGAGAATCTTCTAAAATTGTGCCAAGATGTTAAGAAGGATAGGAAGCAAAAATGTGCATTAACGATCGCATTATATTGTTTCGCAGCGATTGGTGCGATTGGCGCGCTTATGATGGGGGCAATGTTCATGCCTGCTTTTGTTATTCCTGCCGTGTTAGGTGGAATATTGACCGGAATAATTGGTGGGGGTTCAATAGGTGGTTTGCTTGTATTAATGGGTGGCTCGATTGTTGGTTCAAATATTGAGGGTCGTAAAGCTGATGTTTTAGATTTTATACACTCAAAATTACAATTCTTTTCTAATAATAAGAAACTTGATGTCACTTCCTGCCCCGAAACAGCACAGCAAGCGGTAAACAGTCTTTAAATTTTTAGAAACTTTAAAGTTGGCGGATTACGCGGCGAAAAAGACGCCGCTAATCACGCCCTACGCTTCGTCGTTATTGATGTCGTCGAAAGAGGGATAGGGCGCGATCAGGCAAACGTGTTTTTTACGTTTAGATAAATAATTATTAAGAGGTTGTTATGTCAGCGACGAGGTTTAATGTTGGGGCGGGTAATCGTGAATTTACGGCGGTTGCGTTGCACAATGATGCTTATCGTGCGGTGATTAAGGCTTTTGATGACTCAGTCGAACGGATTAATTTCGAAAAACGATATTTTATGTCTCGCTTCAAGCAGCATTTAGAGAGTTATAAACGCAGGTTCGTTGCGTTGCATGAGAATCAGCGCGATCCAGAATATTTGAATAATCTCCAGCAATTATGCAAAGAGATTCAATTAGCGTTTAATCAACAAAAAAAGTTTGCGAGTGGTTTATATGTGCTTGCTGCCGCAGTCGCGGTACTCGCAATTTTGACAGCTGTGTTAATAACTTTTTTGGTTTTTCCGGCAGTGGTCTGTCCTTCTGTCGCTTGTGGTGCAATGATGGGTAGTACACTAGCCGTTATATTCGCAGGAGCAGTGGGGGAATTTGCAATAGTAAAAGTTGCTTGCGTTAAAGATGATAAAGCTCGGTTTTTAAATCGCATATCTGATAAATTATCCTTGTTTTATTCACAAACCAAAGAAAATTCCAGCGTACCTGCTGTCAGAGCGTTCCGTCAATAAGTCCTTAATCCGCTGTTCAGCCCCATAAAAACCCGCTTGTGCTTTGCGGGTTGGCCTACCCCCTCCAAATGGATTTACGTCATTTTATAGATGAGACTGAGGTTTGGAGGGAGGTGAAACTTTCACTGACATTAAGCTTTGAGAGTGTCTGAGAATTAGCGCATTAGCAGAGGACAGCTCCCCTCCAGCCCTCTTGCTGCTCGATGGAAGGCGGTAATATCAGCTGGAGGGGTTGGGGGAGGCCGCTGTTTATTGTGTTATAGCTACTTAAACAGAAAGCTTTTAAATTTTAAAAAGCTTTTAAGGTTGGCGGATTACGCGGCGAAAAACACGCCGCTAATCACGCCCTTGTGT
>CBFGYM010000031.1:0-15911 GCA_965653045.1 uncultured Gammaproteobacteria bacterium | reverse complement strand
AGTGCGCCTTTTGCACCGCGAAGTCCGCGAGGAAAATAGTCACGGCGGAAAGCACAGATGAGCGTGGTGGATATACAGGCTTTTAAAAGCTTCAAGATATGTCACGCGCCTTCACCACCGCCCTTGAACCAGGAGCCGATATTGCGTGTATTCGATTATTAATTGATCGTGTTTTGAACTTTACATCGTAAGTAAATAACGTCATAATTTGCAAAAATTTATACAAATGAGGGTGGGGCAAATGGCTGGTGAGTATTATGCTGATCAACAAAAACAGAAAAATAATCCTGTAAATTCTGAAAGTTACAGCAAAACTCCTCATATTCGCGCTACGCTTAATCGTTTTGAAAAATCAAAAAACTTCGCCCAACAACCACAAGAATTCGACGTTATCTCGCAATTTTGTTGGCAAGCGATGCGGTATCAAGCAGCCTTGAAATATTTGCAGTCACAGCCACGAAGCGCTGATGGCGATAAATGCTTGCAGTTTCATTGTGATCATCTCATGAATGTCTATCAGCCATTGGTTGATTTTCTTAGACAGAACAAAACGATAGCACTCAAGACACAAGATAAAAATGCGTTAGAACAGCTTACTGAGTACCTTAACTCAACCTATCAAGCATTAGGTGACGGTGTCTTTAGCAAAATACTATGGAATGAAATCACTGCAACCCCTGCAACAGAAAATCTCGCACCGCTTGAAACGATTTTACAACAAGCAAAAACTAAAAAACCTTTGCACCCCGCGATTAGATCTGTCATTGGCGGTGTGATTGGTCTGATTGTTTTTGGCATTATCGGCGCAATTGTAGGTGCTGTTTTATCTGCACCTGCTGGAGGCATTGGTATATTTGCAGGTACACTCATTGGCATGTTTAAAGGCTATACCTTTGGCTCAGCTTTCACCATTGGCGCAAGCGCGGGTGGGTTAATAGGTGGAGCACTGCTAGGTGGCGTTAGCGGAATACGCCCGAAAGAAGATCAACCTTCGAAATTAAATTTAAACACTTTATTCGCTTCGACGATGAGGCAAACTGTCACCAACCTTCGCAATACACTTTCATTCAAGCCACAATGACCCACTTTTCGTTTTCGGCAAGAATCCCGACTGAGTAAAGCTCAGTCGGGTTGCTTATTTCTAGTATTAATCACTTAAGTTGACATTGCTTATATTAAAGTGCAGATTGTTCGTGTTTTAAACACTTAACTAACACTACTAATGTGGTGTACTAATTTAAGGAGTGCTTACCTGCTTTGTTAAGCAAAATAAATCATGAAATAATCAGCTAGTATAATGAGGTGGCAATGAATACGTATGCACCTCATTTTTCTCATTGTAACAAGCATAAACCCTCTTTTTAGGATTAATTAGAAGCGGTGTATTGTTATAATAATCTGGTGGCTCGTTTTCATTTAAGTTTTTAATTCTATATTCGTGTATTGGGCAGGTTAAAACTGTTTTTGGTGCGGCGAAAATCATAGAATTAGAACAACCCGTCCCGCAAGGGCTTTGGATATGCGCGATATCGTTGCTAAGCCAAGTTATAAATAGGTTAGGCAAACCACTTGCAATCACATAAACTTGTTTAGTTTTAAAGTTAATATAATCAACTGACCCACAATCAACACTCACAAGCGCCGCTGACTTTGAAGGATTAACTTCCATTGCACAGTATTTTTTTTGCTGAATTTTTTCACTTAACCGTTCAAACAATCTATTTTGATTATTTTTTTGTTGGGCGCCAAGTAAGTTATTTGAGCCTAACAAAATGAAAATGGGGCACATGAGGCAAATCAAAGTATTTTTTCTGCCACTTAAGTTTAGGCTCACCACTGAAATAGTGATAAACTTCTGGAATAGGGTTTTTTGACTGCGGCGCACTTTTAATATCCTCTATAATCAACTTACATTCTTCCCATGCTTTCTTATCTAAAACAGTCCCATCTTTACCCGGATTTTTAAATTTTTCGTGATTAGGATCACTTATTCTCCAACAAGAAAATTGATTTTTGCGTAACACAATTTCTTGATAAGTATCACCACCCATTTTTTTTATAATTTGTCACTCGTTTTCTCACATGCGGTTTAACCCAATACTTTCCAGCTGGGCAATCATCACCATCTAATAATGACTTAGTATTATTCGATTCATTCTTTTTCATTCTTTTTCTCTTAAGATTTGCACTAATTTTTGTCTGTCAATAATTTAATCAACTCAATAATCGGTATTGCGCGGTGATTCTATCAAAAAATAGAATAAATTCGATATACAAATTTCAAAATGGTTGCATTCAAGACACCTATCCCCAAAGGATCGCTGTCTACCTTGATTTTTTGACGATTTTTGTCTATAATTACCCCTATAAATCTACATAATTTGTCTATTTCTAGGGGTTACTATGTTCAGATTGGTTCAAAACGAGCTTCTAGCTTGGAAACGCGACCCGGGGCGCAAGCCATTGCTTATTCGTGGGGCACGTCAGGTTGGGAAGAGCTACCTTGCCGAACAGTTTGGGCGCGAACAGTTTTCGTCCACTGTTGTCATTAATTTTGAATTTGAGCGCAAATATCGCCTTTGTTTTGAAACCCTAGACCCCCAGAAAATCATTAGCGGCATTGAGCTTATTGCTTCACAAACGATCACCCCCGGTGAGACGCTGTTATTTCTTGATGAAATTCAAGAATGTCCGCAAGCTATTTTGGCTTTACGCTATTTCAAAGAAAAAATGCCTGCTTTACATGTGATTGCAGCAGGGTCTTTATTAGAGTTTACACTTAATCAAGCTGAGTTTCGCTTGCCTGTTGGTCGCGTTCAATCTTTGTATGTCAAACCACTATCGTTTTACGAATTTTTATTAGCTGATGGGCAACATAAAATTTTAGATTATTTGAAGTCAGTAAGCGCGAGAGAAACGATTGAAACACCCGTTCACGAATTATTACTCGAAAAATGCCGTGAATATTTTTTAATTGGTGGCATGCCAGAAGTGGTTAATCAATATATTGCTAATAAAAATGGTGCAAAATGCCAGATACTGCAAGGCACTTTATTAGAATATTATCAAAAAGATTTCGGAAAATATCATGCGAATATAAAATTACTTTATTTAAAAACCTTGTTTGATAAAACGCCAGGTTTAGTTGGTGAACATTTCAAATATCGTGACATTGATGCTAATGGTTTATCGCGTGATATTAAACCGGCCGTGCAATGTTTAAAAGACGCTGGTTTAATTTACACGGTGCACGCAACCAACGCTTCAGGCTTGCCTTTCATCAGCACAATCAATGAACGTAAATTCAAATTATTATTCATCGATATTGGTTTAGTTAGCCACGCAACTCGACTAGATTTTCAAACCCTATTATCAACGCAATTGTTATTGTTAAATCGTGGTGGATTAGCTGAGCAATTCGTCGGGCAAGAATTACTAGCGTATGGCCGCTCTTATGAAATGCAGCATTTATATTATTGGGATAGAGATAAGCCCGGCAGTGTCGCCGAAATTGATTATGTCACAAATATGGGGCCCAACATTATACCGATTGAAGTAAAAGCCGGCACCACAGGCCGCCTCAAATCCTTGCATTTGTTCATGCAAGAAAAAAATAGCACGCTTGGCATTAAAATATCGCAAGACCCGCTACACTTTGAAAAAAATATCCTATCCCTTCCGCTATATATGATTCATGAACATGAACGGTTGATTGGTGAGCTCATATAACGACTCCCTAATCACGTGAATGTCTTAAATTATATTTTTTTCGTCAACCGCTGATACTTCTCCATCAGCACTTCCTCAGTCTCAGGGTGATCAGGGTCTTTGATGATGCAGTCGACAGGGCACACGACCATGCATTGGGGTTCGTCGAAGTGGCCGACGCATTCGGTGCATTTATCGGGGTGAATTTCGTAAATTAATTCACCTTGGTAAATGGCCTCATTCGGGCAGGCCGGCTCGCACACATCGCAGTTAATACATTCATCAATAATTTTTAAAGACACCACTCACCTCAACGACCCACTTTTTGATGTAACGCTTCAACCACCGCCGGTGGCACAAACCCTGTAATATCACCACCCAGCGATGCAATTTCACGCACAATGCTTGCTGAGACATACATATATTTTTCGGCCGGCATTAAAAACAAAGTTTCAATATCAGGCATCATGTGACGGTTCATGCTCGCTAGTTGAAACTCATAATCAAAATCAGCCACGGCACGCATGCCGCGCAAAATAATTTTGGCTTGATGTTGTTTCGCAAAATCGACCAATAAACCATCAAACCCCTGCACTTCCACATTTGAACAATGCGCTAACACCTTTTTCGCCAAAGCAATGCGTTCATCACAACTAAACAGTGGCTTTTTCCCGGGACTTGCCGCGACGCCAATGATCACTTTTTCAACCAATTTTGAGGCCCGCTCGATCAAATCAAGGTGGCCGAAAGTCATCGGGTCAAAGGTACCGGCATAAATGGCAATATTTTTCATGAGTGATTCTCATTAAAACACAATCTGGTTACAATTGGCGTGTATTATAATATAAATACCCAGAACCACCTAATAAAGAGAAAAAAATGCTTAAATTCAACATCATAGATGACAAACACCCTGACCAACCCGTCATTGAAACCGACCTCACCGGCAACGAACTGCTCGGCACCCCAAAATTGAATAAAGGTTGCGCTTTCACCCTTGAAGAACGCGAAACTTTTGGCTTAACCGGCCTGCTACCCCACCAAGTTGAAACCCTTGAACAACAAGCCGCCCGCATGTACGTCCAATTTGGCGAACATCAAACCAACCTCGGTAAAAACATTTATTTAAACGTCTTACACGATTACAACGAAACTTTATTCTACAAACTCGTGAGCCAACACCTCGAAGAAATGCTCCCCATCATCTATACTCCAACCGTTGGTGAAGCCGTGCAACGCTTCAGCACTGAATTGCGCAAACCCAAAGGTTTATATATTTCTTATGAAGATAGAAACCGTCTCGATGAATTACTCGACCACCGCATCAATGCACACATTGATTTAAGCGTGGTCACCGACGGTGAAGCCGTGCTTGGCATTGGCGACCAAGGCATTGGCGGTATTAATATCTCCATCGCCAAATTAATGGTTTACACCTTATGCGGCGGCATCAGCCCGCACCGTGTTTTACCCATTCAATTAGATGTGGGCACCAACAACCCCCATTTATTAAACGACCCTATGTACATGGGTTGGCGACACGAACGCATCCACGGCCAAAAGTACGACGATTTTATTCAGCAATTTGTCAATGCGATCACCCAAAAATTCCCCCATATGTTACTACACTGGGAAGACATGGGGCGCGACAATGCACGCCGCATTCTCACAAAATATCGTAACGAAATTTGCACCATTAACGGCGACATGCAAGCAACCGGCGTGGTTGCCTTATCGTGCGTGCTAGCCGGCGTGATGGCCAGCGGCATTCCGCTGAAAGATCACCGCGTTGTCATTTTAGGCGCAGGCACCGCAGGGGTCGGTATTGCCGATCAAATTGTTAGCGCCATGCAACGCGAAGGCTTAAACGAACAAGAAGCTTTATCGCGTTTTTGGTTGATTGACCGCCAAGGTTTATTAACCGATGAAACCGATTGTCTCCCTTTCCAAAAACCCTATGTGCGTCCAGCTTCTGATGTCAAAGACTGGGGCGGCACACAGCTTGTTGATGTGGTTAAAAATGCCAAACCCACTATTTTAATCGGCTGCTCGACCGTTGCGGGGGCGTTTAATGAAGAAATTGTGCGTTTAATGCAAAGCAGCACAGAACGCCCCATCATTATGCCGCTTTCAAACCCAACCTCTTTAGCCGAAGCTAAACCCGAAGACTTACTCCGCTGGACAGACGGCAAAGCCATTATTGCCACCGGCAGCCCCTTCCCCGAAGTGTTGCACGATGCGCGTAAAATTCGTATTGCGCAAAGTAATAATGCACTCGCCTTCCCGGGCATTGGGCTTGGGACCATCGCCGCCAAAGCACGTCATTTAACTGACAACATGTTGTGGGCAGCCACTACCGCCTTGGCAGAATGCTCACCGGTCACGCAAGATAAAATGGCACCGCTCTTGCCTAAACTCTCAGAAGCTCGTATGGTGAGTTATAAAGTAGCGGTTGCGGTTGCGAATGCTGCACGTCAAGACGGTGTTTCAGCCTTACCAAAAGAAGCTGATTTACCAACGATCATTCGTCAAATGATGTGGGAACCCCGCTATTACACTTACGTTAAAAAAGATTAAGGATTGTTATATGGATTGCTCGCGCGCTGCTAATTTTAATCACTTTGGGCTGATTGCTTGGCAGCAGCGGGCAAAACCCGTGCGTTTAAAACAATGCGTGGTTTACATCGACCCTAATGAAAACAATAGTGCATTACTGCAAACTATTATTGCACAATGTTTTAGCAAGCATTACCGCGTCACTATTTTAAATGACTTCAATGAAGAAACATTAACCACTTTAAAACCTGATTTAGTGGTGAACTTTGGGCTAACTTTCACCACCCATTTATTAACACTGAACGCACCACTGTTTAATACATTAAGAACAACCTCCACTGAAAAGCGCAAATTTTATAACCAAGTGCGCGCACTCCTTGTGACGCAATGAAATCAACCCTATAATCGATGACACAGCAGCAATACCCTCATCGACTAAAGGACGATAATCGCCATGAAGGAACTGACCGCACCTGCTTCCAAAAACACCTTCCCTCAATTAGACTTCTACCACTTACGCGCACTAGGCTCGGGCATTACAAGCTTAAAAAATGAAAATAATGGCAATATTTTTCATCATATCGCAACCTCAACACGATTGCCGTTCGGCTTAATGCACAATATTCGAAAGATTATTTCTGAAGCAGATATTCAAGCGCTTAGTTTAGCAACTGATAACAGTGGACGAACACCGCTAGAATATGCAAGAAACCCAGAAAATATACGAACGATATTTTCGCTTATCCCAAAAAAGGAACGTTTATCGCGATTAGTTGATGAGAATAATCTACTGAGAGAGCATTTTCAAACCGCCGCAGATGAGCTACATGCAGAAAGCGGCACTTATCTTTTAAATTTAATGCGCTCTTTATCGAAAAGAGATCAGCTGAAATTTCTAACCGCACAATTTTCCCAAACAACTTCTATTATTAAACATTTGTTAGACGATAACGATATCAAAAAATCATACGAAAAATCTTGGCTGGAATCGATGAGTTTTTCATGGCTATTATATGTATTACATCATCCGCAAACAAATACCGAGATGATGTATAACACCCTATTAAATTTAGCTTTAGTGCATCCTACTTTAAAAGAAATCAGGAAAGCACTGGCTGTTATGCTGAAAAATGAATTATTCAAACGGCATTTATTATTGGCACAAGACGATTCCGATTTGAATGCCCTTTTTACGTTTTATCGTGATGCAGAAGTTCGTTTATCTGAAGAAGAATACCTAACCGCTATCAACCATTTCAATGGACTGGAAAAAGAAGATCATCTTAATAGTAATCTAGCGATCTGTATCAAAAACTTCGTTTTAAACACAAAAAAACGTAACCAGTTAGGCATATTACTAGACCATGACAAATATTTACTAAAGTTAATATTATCGCTTTCCGTGGCTACCACTAACACCGGCAAAGCCTATTTTAACCCTGCTTTACTATTCGCAGTACGCGCCAACCTTCGCGGCAAAAACCAAGCAGCGTTTCGTAAAATTCGCATTACGATTGAAGCGATTGCGTGGAATGACATGCCCATTGGGGATTTGCTCGAACTCAATGAAGGATATCTTTCTAATACAGTCAACACCTCGCCACATTTAATTGGCGAAATGTTATTCGATATTTCAAGATCAAAAAAAGAAAAAGCCAGCATCAAACCCATCAAAAAATCAATATTGTCGTCTTTTAAACCCGAACCGTCCGAAAGATATGCCTGGAATGATAGACAACATCAATTATTAAGAAAGGCATTTATTGGCTCAACACATTATCGGGCATGGACTGCAGGCTTATTGGATAACCTCAATGACGCCTTCCATTTATATCTTAAATTTAAAGATCCCGCAGTGACACGAACACAGTTTATTGATGAAGCGAAAATATTATTGGCACCGTTGAGTGATGTTCACCGGCTGATTGTTTTGCACTTCAAGCCCATGGGCGCAAGACTCACTTTGAAAGAAATATTGATGCCTGATATTGAAGACATTCTAAATATGTTTTATGAAAAATCACCCCTGCAAGCTATTCAAAATGTCGGTTTTGCTTACTTTGAGCATTGGTTGTCTGTTACTGAGATTCCGCTCATTCCTATTTTGCACCTGTTGTTTGAAAAGATGAGCCAAGAGGAAGCGCATGCGCGCCCAAAGATTCAATCAAAAATAGAGCATCTCATCATTACTCACACCGACGTTTTCCAACGTCATTGCAAACTAAAACATTTATTAAGTGATTATATTGATAGCGTTCACACGCCAAATACACCCAATATTCCGCTGATGCTTTTTCTCATGAAATTCCCAATTTCAAAATACACAATGTCGGAAGATCAGTTAAATGTTGCACTTGAGACATTTTCAGCATATCCCGCATCTCACATGCCATACGACGAGCCGATACACGCACAAGTGATTAGTAATGCCATTACGACATTACTTAAAGCAGGTGCCAATGCTCATCGAAGAAAAATAATAGCGTCACCTTTAATACGGCACAGTGATCAACCCGTATTCATTAAATCTCCCTTAACTTTATTTAGTCCAAGCACATCATCGACACAAAACAAGCTGCCGAAAAAATCGGCATATCAACCTCACTAACGACTTTCATCAACAAAGGATTGTTATGATTGCAGAGATTAAATTAATGCTTGACCGATATAAAGCCTGGACGAAAAAGCAGGCGTTGCGGTCAATCACTGGCGTCCTCTCGCTGAATGAGGCGATGATTTCTGATGAGCTAAGTGCGTTTGTTGAAACAATGAAGCCACATATAAATCACGGTCTCGATCATTTTCGTGATAAATTTAAGGCATTTTGTGCAGCGCACGCATTTTCACCAGAAGATGCTATCAGCATTGCAGACAATCCTCGCACGAAAACAAATATTGTGTTATTTATTCTCGCAAAAAAATTATTTAACCCTCAAAATTTAAAAGAAATGTTGGCAATTTTAACACCGCATGTGACGCATTGTGTGCGGATATCCATTCCTGAGGTGCCAGCAAGCGACCACCGTTTATTTGAACGTAAAGCCATACACAATGGGTTGCAGCCTATTGTTGAAATCACCTCGGTTGATGCGCTTGAAAATTTACCGATCACAAAATTTAGCCTAGAAACCTGCGTGTTTTCAGATAACATGATTCTTATCTTGAATGACAGTGCCTTTGATTGCCCCTTGCCGTTTCAATGGCATCTCAAATGCTACCACGCACTGCAAGAAATTAGTCCGGCGCTCGCCGCAAAGCTTTACACGCATAATTTTGACTTTCGATTATTGCTCACTGATATTGAAGCCTATCAGCATCTTTCAACACCTTATTCCATGATTACACATTTTATTTGGGGCTTGGAATTAAGTGGAAAACATTATACTGGCAGTGAAACAGATGCAAGCTTTCATGCGCTGAATGTGGTTGCACGCTTTTTTGAAGTATTCAATCAAATACCTGAGCACGTGCGCTTTGCTTTATACGAACTCACGAATACCAACAATCAAACCTTAGCCTCTATTTTAGAACTCTTAAATACAAGTGAAAAATATCATGGGTCTTGTGTTGAATCTGCCGCATTTTCATTAAAAACATTTTTAGAGACCCAACGTAAAAATCCATTAATGCATTATAAAATTTCACAACCGAAGCGCGAAGTAAATGCCAGAGCCTGCTATGAAACACGAACCCTTTCAATCACGCGCGATACCACGCACAATGAACATTATCCATTTGGGTTGGTTGAGTCTGTTGCCAGCACGGTGATCTTCGATAGCTTCGATGATTTTGTATACTTTTTAATACGCTACCCTATTGCTGTCTATCCTGGCTTTTTACTCAATGCCCATTTTAACTCTCTCACAAGACTTGCACCTGCTATTCAATCAGGCGTATTCACGGGCGCACAAATCATCGGCTTATTTAATGTTTTTTTAATGAAAGCTACACAGCTAGGCTTCGAATTTTATTCTTTACTTAGCGCCACCACTAGAACATTATTATTTGCATTACCTATCGAAGCACACGTCGATATTCGCCGCGCCTTCACAAACGTCAACGAAATGAATTTTTATAATTTTCTTTTATCCTCACCGCCGTATTCCATACAAACTGAATTTGATTACTTCAATGATTTAGCATTGGCCTTTCGAAAAACACTTATTTTAAGCTATATTGATGTTAACTGCCCAATAACCGACATCATACAAAAAAAAGCTTTTTGGATCCAACATCGTAGTCTGACGATTGATTTATTCGATGAAGCAGAACACCGCGAGATAATTAATTTACTGATACGTAATTTACGTTCAGCCACCAAAAGCACGAAGACAGACATATTACATCATACGGTTAACATGTTAACTTTATTTAATGGAACGGCTGAGTTATCACAGTTCATTTCAACCTCTGGCCATTTATCAAAATCAAAGCTGAGTTTATTTAAACCATTGGAATTGCGCGTCATGCCAGACTCGCCCACGCAGCGATATCGTCGCGATAGTAATTAACTAAAAATTACGATATATTCCTCAGAATTTTAGTGACCCTCATTAACACTAAGGAATAATACAAATGCCTGTGTCAAAAGAAACGATAGATGCCATTCGTTCACATCTTAATCAAGCTGCAACCTGGGCACATGCCATTCAAGCGACAATTAACAACCCTGAAACACTTTGGTTTGCTGTACTCGCGCGTGAATTATTCAAAGAATTGAATTTTCTTGATCGTTTACTAACCTATCCTGTCGAGCAAATTCCTGCCGAATTTAAAAAGCGCTGCGAATACCGACTCAATACGCCCGATGAATGTATTTCTATTATTCATGACCCAAACACCATTACCAATACCTTATATATCACGATTGCGAGATTACTTTTCAACCAATCGGACTTAAAATTATTAATCGAAATTTTACTGCCAACAATAAAACGCTGCATTTACATCCAAGACACAACACCTATCTCCTCAAATACCACCGCTAAAGAAATCAAAGCGGCATTCGATCACAGCGATGTCACTTTGCAAACTGATGATTTGTCTTTCTTATCAGGGGTGCGCGTCACAGAAACCAGCTTAAGTGACTGTGTATTCATCGACGATGCTGTTTTTCCGCTTGCACAAACTTTACCGATTGCCCCTTCTATCACTTGGCAAACCAAATGGTTTCGCGCACTCGCTGAATATCGACAATACCCTGGGCTTAAAGAAAAAATTGAAGCACATAATGGCTATTTTCGCGAATTAAAAAATCATGTTGACCGTGGTTTTGTTGGCTTTACTGCAACCGATTTATTTAATTATCTTATTCATGGCCTAAGAAGGGCAGGCTCACGCGTGACACATCAAGAATACGCACACGCCTCAATTCTCACCGTGCTAAACCACTTTTTCGACGATTTTCGCCGCTTACCTGAATTAGTCCAAAACCAGTTAAAAGCGCTGCCTATGAGCTACCATTGGGCAAACGTAGGCGTACTTTTAAGTGAACTTGAAACAGATAGCATCTGCGTTGAAACCAGTGCTGAAACGCTAGAAGCCGTGTTAGACCGCTACAAAAATGACCCCTTATTCACAACACGTCATCACATTAACGGCTCTAAAACTAACCCCTTTTCGATAGATTGGCAAAATAAGCTTTCAAAAACCATCGAAGAAAATAAGCACCTTCCAAGCCTGCTTGTTTTGCAATTACTTAAGCACATTGAAATCATTGAACCTGAATTATTATTATGGCTGATAAAATTACTGCCCGTGTCGGCTTATTCCGCTCTCATCGACACCTTGCAATCATCACTGTGTAACGAGCCCATACAAGCATTTCTTCGCGTGTGTCGCAATGATGCTCTGTCTGATGAACAAAAATCAGGTTTACTCGCAGGCATAGTTTCATATGTATTCACATCCACAAATGACGAGTCAATGATCATTCGACTCATCAAAGATTTCAACGGATCCTCACAATCTATCAATAATCTGGCAGCGCTCGTTCACGCGCTTAAAGTGCCGCTTGTGAAATTCACCGATGGCAACCATCAAAATTTGCTACACTTCATCGCAGCTCATGCAACCTATCCCCATGCTTGCCTTAAACAACTTTCTGACCCTGCGAAAATCATGTTATCCGTACAAAAAGATAACCAAGGTCACTATCCTATTCATTTAGCAAGATCAACCCATGATTTTAACGTATTACTCCGTTACCAACCTGAAGCCAAACGTTTATCTTTCGTATTGGATGCCAATCATCAATTGTGTCCCTTGATATTCAATGAGGCATCCGCACGCACTCTCTTAGACTTACTCACCCACTTAAGTAAGACAGATCAAATACGTTTCTTACGCGCAAAAACAAAAACGGGCCAACGTGTTATTGAGGATATTATTGCACTCAATAACCCATCCTTATTCAATGTCGAGGCCAGTCAACTCAACAAACTCTTCACGCTCTTAACAGTCCGTCAGTTTAAAAATAAAACAACATTCATTGATGTTGTCTTGCGTGAAAATACTTGGGAAAATATTGAAGCTCGCATCCGTGCTTTACTAATAGCTGAAATCACAGAAGATAAATATATTTGTAGGCCGGTTTTTGCAAGAAAAATTGACCATTTACTCGCTCTTTTCAATCAAATTCATATTTCGTTAACAGCCGATGATTATATTGCCTTCATCCGTGATGTTGCAAATACCCCACCGACGCCTGCGTCCATGGTAAAACTAGGGTGCCTGCTTGAACCGCTCATGAGTCAACCATTACCCTGCTCGCGGTTTGCTTTGCTCATGCAAAACAATGCTGAATTATTTAACCTATTAATAAATCACTCTCTTCACAGAAAACACCATCACAAAGTGATTTTTAACCCTTATTTATTTTATATTTTTATCGAGATTTTACGTAAAAATAACGATACCGAATCATTAACGGGTTTTCTGAATACGCGTGTGGCGCTCGGCAGCTCATCTCATCTTGAACTCAGCGTCAAAGAACTTCTCATTAAAGACTTGGTTAGACTTTACAAGTCGTTAGCGACTTCCACACCCCTGTTATTAGATCTTATTTCAAAATTGTTCTCTCTTGAAATGACTGAAATTCCTGCTTACAACATCACATCATCCGCTATGGTTTGGATCAGAAAATTCTTTAATGACGCTGCCACCAAACCTGATTCAGAAGCAATTTTAAAAGCACTCACTTCGCACTTTGCTCAAAACATTCTTCGGATTAATGCAAGTTACTACATTAAACTACTAAAAAGGTATGCCGAATGCCTTGTGTTAGTAGAAAAATCGACAACAGCCGAAAGGTCCTCAATAGAGCAAGAGTATTTATCAAACATCTGTACGCTGTTAAACGGCAATCAACCCTACGAAACATTAGCTTTGTTGAATCTAAAGCCGATTGGCGCGACAAGAACAATACAATCGCAGCTTAGCCCACATATCAAACGCATGATGCAAGTCATCGAGCCTATCGCTGATGCTTATTCCCATGGACAGCCTTTGATGACGCCTGACGAATCAGCAATAAGGCGGGTTATTCATAATATCCTAGATGAAGTTGAAAATAGAAAACCAATCGACTTACCTAAGCTTGAGATTATTTTACAGTTTGTTCCCATCAGCATAAAAGACGTGCTTAAAGCCGCATTTCGTTCTAACGCCATTGAAGTGATTCAACACTTACTCGAAAGTTACCGAGACGCCTTACAAACCATTCATCGAGAAAAACATTTAATTTCACTTTATCTTAAATGTGAACACTCATTTTCAGCAGAAATCCCGTTATTATTAAATCACTACGGTTTTCAGATTGCCAGCACTGAAAGACCACTGCCAAACGATGATTTATCTCGCTGCCTACAAAAAACCTGTGAAAAACCCATCAGAGATTCAGAACAAGCGATCTTACTGATCACTGAACTTCAAAAAGCAGGTGCAGATTTTAATGCCGTTAATCATCTTGGTTTCCCCCCACTCTTTTATGCCTTCAGTAATATCACGATTGCCAGAGCACTCATACAATTAGGCGCAGATGTTAATTTTATCACGCAATCAGGCGAGAATATTTTATCGCATTCCATTAAAAGCTATCAAAAAATGGAACATCAATTCATTGACTACCCATTAATAGAAATGCTTATTCGTGCTGGCATCAAATCAACTATTCTCAATAGACGCAATATTATTGTCTACAATCAATATATGACCATTTTAGGTTTTTTACTTCAAAATCACATGAAGCTTCGTAATGAAAGGAGCAGATCTGATTCAAGAAATTGTATGCTAGCCGCCCTTGAAGCGGGCGCAACACCCTTTTTCTTTACCGAAGAACACCATTGGGCATATCGAATATTTCAAAAAGGCATATTTCCTGATAATGACATACTCAAAGCACAAGCTAACAACTACCCGCAACTCATGCGGGATCAAACTGAATTACTCGCTATTATAAAAGCATTAACTGTCGCACTTGCTGGATACCGTCGTCACATCTCCAGTCGCTACGAAGATGTTTCTTGCATGACAGATATTTATAGTTTTGATATCAAGAATAAAATCAATTTATTGCAAACAGCTTTAGTATTATGCAGGTCGACTTACTCGCTTGAAGATGCAAAAAACACGCTCAACACACTCATCAAAAAATTTGTTGATAGTGATACGCCGGGCATTATTACGGTTGCTCGCTTCCCTCAATTACCTTCGCACAAATGTCTTTTTACCTTAATCGGGTCGTTTTCACCTGAAGCGATTCCAAGCCCTGCTGATTATCCAACCCCTGAGTTTCCGCACCTTATCATGGGGCCAATTCCGATAGAGGCGATCAAAAATCCCCGTCATTCCATGGTTTTCTTAAAATTATGTGCGCCCGCTCAATTTGCTTCTGTGAATTTTTATCAGTTGTTCGCTGATTTGAATGCTTATCAACACCGTCAAGTGAACGATTATACCTTTCTTTTGTTTTGGTCTACTTTGGAAAATTGGTTTGCTTCATTAAATAATGATCAACTCATCGCTTGCATTACGCAAATGACTAAAGATCGCTCTGCGTCGGATTTTCATGCTTACTGCTATCACAACATGCCTGTGCTTTTTCTTTATCAACTGAAAGTCCTTGCGATTCAAAACGATCCTGAGCTGATTAAAATCATGCACACGCGATATCCTGACAAATGGTTGCTGGATAAAGCACTGCTTGATTCTTCCAAACCTTTCAAGATGAACCTCAACTCAGCACTCGGCCAAAAACTTGAGGACTATTTTGAATATCGAAAGTCATTGCTCACTGAACTACGCGTCATTCGTCATAATGGACCGACGTTATTCGAAGGCAGCCAGAAAAAAGTGGAGCATCTTCGCGAAGCATTACACAAACTTTCTAAATTTTCAGATGAGAGTTTGTTTACGCATTTTAAAAGCGAAAACAAACCAACAACAAAACATAAGGCGTAACTTGCCTACTACTTAGCCCGAACGAAGCGTAGGGCCTGATTAGGAAAACGTGTTTTTTACGTTTGACGTAATCCGCCAACGATTAAGGCTTTTTAAATTTTAAAAGCTTTTAAGGTTGGCGGATTACGCGGCAAAAAACATGCCGCTAATCACGCCCTTGTGTCTTAAATCCGTGATATAAATGCGTT
>CBFGYM010000030.1:0-17559 GCA_965653045.1 uncultured Gammaproteobacteria bacterium | reverse complement strand
TTTAAGACACAAGGGCGTGATTAGCGGCATGTTTTTCGCCGCGTAATCCGCCATCGATTAAAGCTTTTTAAAATTTTAAAAGCTTTTAAGGTTGGCGGATTACGGATTGTAAAAAACACAATCCTAATCGCGCCCTACCACCCTCTCTATGCTGTCTTAATTAATTAGAAAAAAACGTACATAAGCATCTTTTTTAACGATATAATTAATTAAAAATTATTTTGCGAGGTTTGTAATGACAACAATTAATGAATTTGGCCAGCCTCTTGGTGATTTAGTTGAAAACTGGCAGCCTGTGAGTATGCCAGCTAAAGTTGTTTTACAAGGTGTATATTGTATTTTAGAGCCGCTTGATATTGAAAAGCATTCCGAAAAATTATTTGAAAATTTGTTAATTAATAATCAAGGCGAGTTATGGACGTATCTTCCTTACGGACCTTTTAAGCAATGTAAAGAATTTCAAGCGTGGATTAAAACAACTGCTGCGATGTCTGGCACACTTTTGTATTGCGTTATCGATGCGAAAACACAAAACCCGATTGGTATCAGCGGTTATTTACGCATTACGCCGGAACACGGTGTGATTGAAGTTGGGCACCTACATTACTCAAGTTTATTGAAAAAAACACCCATCGCAACTGAAGCCATGTATCTCATGATGCAATACGCCTTCAACACACTAGGCTATCGTCGTTACGAATGGAAATGCCACTCATTAAACCTCGCCTCGCGCAACGCAGCCCTACGCCTTGGGTTTCAATTTGAAGGCATCTTCCGCCAATGCAACGTTTTCAAAAACCGCAACCGCGACACCGCCTGGTTTTCCATCATCAACACCGAATGGCCCGCTCTCGAGCAAAAATTCCAACGCTGGCTCAACCCGAATAACTTCGATGCGGATGGGAAACAGAAAATAAGCTTAAAAGAAATTTAATCACGATTATTTTTATTCATTTTATTGTTAGCATAGGTGATTTATGTATTTTAATTTATTGTATCGCTTGAATTTTTTCGCTAAAATGCGCTCAACTTCAACTATGCTCTGGTGGCTAAACGCGCTGCTATAAGGAACGGATATCGTGGACGCAAACAATTCTGGCAATAAAATTAACATCAACAATAACACTTCGGAGTTTTTGATTTTTACCCAGCAAGCAGGGGGGAAAGGAATAGAAGCGCGCTACGAGGATGGAACAATTTGGCTGACCCAGAAGCTAATGGCCGAGCTGTTTGATGTTGATGTAAGAACAATCAATGAGCATGTCCTAAATATACTCAAATCTCAAGAACTTGATCAAAATTCAGTTATCCGGAATTTCCGGATAACTGCAAGTGACGGAAAAAACTACAATTCTCAGTTTTACAACCTCGACGCCATCATCTCCGTAGGCTACCGCGTCAACTCAAAACGCGCCACCCAATTCCGTCAATGGGCAACAAAAGTACTGCACCAGTTTGCCATGAAGGGCTATGTACTGGATAAAAAACGCTTAGAAAATGGCACGCTGTTGGGTGAAGATTATTTTGAACAATTACTCGCTGAAATTCGTGAAATTCGCCTGAGCGAGCGCAAATTTTATCAAAAAGTTACTGATATTTACGCAACCAGTGTGGACTACAACAAAAACGCACCCACCACGCGTGACTTTTTCGCGAAAGTCCAAAACAAACTGCATTTCGCTATCCACGGGCACACCGCACCTGAACTCATTTATCAACGTGCTGATAGCAGCAAACAGCACATGGGTCTTACCACTTGGGAAAATTCACCGCATGGAAAAATTCTTAAAACAGATGTCTGCCTTGCAAAAAACTACCTAACACCTGATGAATTAAACGCCCTCGGCCGCATCGTGAATGCTTACTTAGATATCGCAGAAGATCGTGCTCAACGCCAAATTCCCACAACCATGGAAGACTGGGCTAAACGATTAGATCAATTTCTTGAACTAACTGAACGAGATATATTAACAACTGCAGGAAAAATAAGCTCCAAAATTGCCAAAGAGCACGCAGAAACAGAATTTGATAAATACCGCGTCACTCAAGATAGGCTTTTTGAATCTGATTTTGACAAAGAAATAAAACCATTTATAAAAGACAAAGACGCAGAATACAAAAATTAATTTAAACGCTATTTAATATCAAGGACAACGCATGAAAGTTAAAGTAGAGCTTGTTGATAGATTACCAAATGCTATTGAAAAAATAATGGAGAATGATCTTATTACTTATGAAAACAACCATGGCGTTGATGTGAATTATAAAAAATTTTCACTGGTGCTAAATGACGAAGCCAATCAAGTAATTGGTGTCATTAATGCGTTCACGGCATTTTCAGAAATCTATGTCGATGATATGTGGGTGCATAGTGAACATCGCAAAAAAGGATACGGCAAACTATTGCTCAAAACCCTTGAAGATCATTTCGAGAACAAAGGCTTTAACAACATCAACCTTGTCACAAACGCCTTCAACACCCCCGAATTTTATCTAAAATGTGGCTTTACGATCGAATTTATACGAGAAAATAAATTTAACTCAAAACTCACGAAAACATTTTTTATTAAATACTTCAAAAATGAACATCAAACGCAGTGTGTTTTAGTTAATTAGTTATCCCTGTAAAAACCATTCCTACATTAAGCGGTTCAATCATCGCATTGAACTTGTTTAGCCTGTTGAATCATTCGAAATTCAACAATAATATTTATTAATCTAATTATTTATTGTTAAATTTAATTTTATTCGATAGAATTTCCAAAAATTTAATTGCTTTAAGCAAACATCAAACGGCCTGAAATAAGCCAAAAAGGAGTGGCTAGCATGAGCTCAGACATAAAAACACCTGCCCCAACTAAAACAGAACGCAAACAACGCGGACGAGCTGATCGTACTGTAATGTTTCCCGTAGCTCCACCTAAAGTAGAATTGCCGGAGGGTTACTCTGATTGGCTAACTGAACTTAAACAAGTGATTGAAACCGAACGTCTGCGTATTATTATTGCCAGTAATGCCGGAATGATCATGCTTTATCGGGTCATAGGGCAACGCATTCTTGAAAAACAACAAGCTCAAGGGTGGGGTGCAAAAATTATTGATCGCCTGGCTTTTGACTTACGTGAACAATTTCCAGAAATGAAAGGTTTTTCCCCACGTAATCTTAAATATATGAGAGCATTTGCTGCTGCATGGCCTAACCCTGAAATTGTGCAACGCTATGCTGCACAATTATCATGGCGGCAAAATATCACTTTATTACATAAACTCAAAACCCATGAGGATCGCCTTTGGTATGCCATCAAAACATATGAACATGGATGGTCTTATAGTATTTTAGGCATGCAAATTGAAGTTCAAGCTCACTTACGAGCCGGTAAAGCACAAAATAATTTTCCAGCAACACTACCCCCGCTTGATTCTGATCATGCCACTCAAATATTTAAAGATCCTTACCTCTTTGATTTTCTTGGTACTGATGCTCCTCGCCGTGAAAGAGAACTTGAAAATGGTTTAATGGAACATGTTCAAAAATTTCTGCTTGAGCTTGGACAAGGATTTGCCTTTGTCGGTCGGCAAGTACATTTAGAGTTAGGCGATCAAGATTATTACCTTGATTTGCTTTTCTATCACTTAAAGCTACGCCGTTATGTAGTGCTAGAGCTAAAAGCTCGCGCATTCGAGCCAGGTGATGGGGTACAGTTAGGTATGTATATGCATGCTGTCGATGATTTACTGCGCCACCCTGACGACAAACCTACGATTGGATTGTTATTAGTACGTGAAAAAAATCGTGTCTTAGTTGAATACGCTTTGGGAGATACGAAACGTCCAATTACAGTCGCTGAATGGGAAACTAAGCTTACACAATCATTACCAGAGAATTTGAAAGGCAGCTTACCCAGCATTGAAGAAATTGAAGCTGAATTAAGCGTAAAACCCATGGGTTAAATTGTGCAACGGGCATTGCACAATTTAATTATCTTATAAAAACAATAAGTTATATTAAGTTACTCGAAATTTCCAGATAGCTCGATTGCGGTCAAAATAATGAAATTTGAACAAAATTCAGTTATTAAGAATTTCTTTATAACTAAATCTGAATCAAACAAGATGCTAAATCTAAGTTTTAAAAACACCAAAACCTAAACCGCCCCGGGCAGGAATCGAACCTGCGACCTGCTCCTTAGGAGGGAGCCGCGCTATCCACTGTGCCACCGGGGCAGGGATGAGTGATGTGTGAAGATGCTTGAGTTGAATATGTTGTGCCGAGGGCCGGAATCGAACCGGCATGAGGTTTACCCTCACCGGTTTTTGAGACCGGCGCGTCTACCAATTCCGCCACCCCGGCAACTTAGTAGAGGCGAAAGTATAGCAGACCTATTTTTGCGGTCAACCCACTTCTGTAGGGTCAACGTCTAATACCCATTTCACGCTGCTTTTTTGGGTTTTTGACTCAAGCGCATCGAGTAAATATTTTAAAAACCCTTGCAGCACGGGTCGTTGGCCGGCACGAATGAGTAATTGTTGGCCATATAAACCTTTACGTTTGGCCATCGAAGACGGCACCGGCCCCAACAATTGCACTCCATTTAAACCCTCATTCACCCATTGCTTCACTTGATTTAAAAACCCGTGCGCGGTTTTTTCTGCATAGGCTTCGGCGCGCAACACTGCCATATAACTAAACGGCGGCAAAAAGGCTTCTTCGCGTTCGCTTAATAACTGCATCGCAAACGCGCGGTACCCGTGTTGCAACAAATCAGTTAATAACGGGTGTTCAGGATATTTTGTTTGAATGAGCACACGCCCGGGTTTATCTGCCCGCCCGGCTCGACCAGCCACTTGCATTAACAACTGCCCCATGGTTTCAGGCGCGCGAAAATCCGGGCTAAACAAGCCATTATCGGCATCAACCATTCCCACTAATGTCACATTCGGAAAATGGTGTCCTTTTGCTAACATTTGCGTACCTAATAAAATAGCGGAAGGATGCGCGTGCATTTCTTTCAATAAGGCTTCCATTGCACCCATTGAACGTGTGCTATCTCGATCAACGCGAATGATTGGCACCTCTGGAAAATGTTTTTTCAAGCTTTCTTCTAATCGCTGCGTACCTAACCCAACGGGTTTTAAGGTATGACCACCGCAATTTTCGCAAGTTTCCGGCATGGGTTTCCTAGCATCACAATGATGACATTGTAAACGTGCAGGTTTTCGATGCATCACTAAACGCGCATCGCAACGTTCACAGGCCGCGATCCACCCACAACCGTCACAATAACAAACCGGTGAAAATCCGCGTCGATTCAAAAATAACATCACTTGATCACCAGCAGCTAACGTATCTTTCATCGCTGCCATTAAGGCAGTTGACAAACCTTCATCTGCACTTTGACGTTTCATGTCGATAACGTGATACGTTGGTAACACGGCTCCGCCTGCACGTTCATTTAAAATTAAATGCTGATATCGTCCACGCTTTACATTCAATAAAGACTCAAGTGAAGGTGTTGCAGAGCCTAGCACCAAAGGAATGTTAGCCTGGCGCGCACGCATGACAGCCAAATCACGCGCGTGATAACGAAAACGATCTTGCTGTTTAAACGAGGCATCGTGTTCTTCATCAACAATGGTTAACCCTAAATTTTTAAACGGTGTAAAAATTGCAGAACGTGTGCCGATCACAATACTCGCTTCACCCGATTTTGCTGCCAGCCATCCACGATAACGCGCTAAATCGCTTAACCCTGAATGCAATGCCACCACAGGCACTTGAAAGCGTGCACGAAAACGATCAACCGTTTGCGGTGTTAAACTAATTTCAGGTAAGAGCACTAATACTTGCTGCTGATTTTTTAAAACCTCAGTCATGGTCTGCAGATACACTTCTGTTTTACCACTACCGGTGATGCCATCTAATAAAAATACTTGAAACAAATGTTGCGCTGATACAATACGCGACACGGCGGTTGCTTGATCTGCATTTAAAGTGCGTGGCACATCGGGCAAAGGCAAAGTTGGTATTTTTTTCGCAGGTTTTAAAACAGGATGTTCACCTTTACGCAACACCGCTGGTAGTGCTGCTGCATAAACATCACCCAAGGCTGTTTGATAATAGCCCGCCGCCCAATCGCATAATTTTTGCACATCTTCCGGCAGAATGGGCGCTTCATCTAACACAAGTTCAATACATTTAAGCTTTTCATAAGGATGTTCAGACTTTTTTTCGACCCCCACAACCACCCCAATCAGGGAGCGCGCCCCAAAGGGGACACGTACCCGAATTCCTGGTATTATCGTTGCCAAATCAAGCCCTTGCGGCGGCAAATAGTCAAACAGCCGTCGCAGCGGCGTGGGTAATGCTATGCGTAAAACAGGGGTTGAAGTCATCGCGCGTGGTTTCACCTTATCTCAATAAGGCTATAATAGAGGGTAATGACCCTATATAAAAGAGGACAAAAGCCATGCCACAATTAAATGCAAGCGAGCTTGAAAAAGCCCTCGAACAAGTTTTCCAATTTATGGAAAAAAAGGGCATTAAAATTGATAATGATAAAAAAAATGAAATATGCAAAGAGATGGTTGATGCGCTTTATCACAAATTATCACCCGAAGATATTAAAGAACCGAATGTGCAAAAACGTTTAATCTCTTGCATTAGCGCTAAACTGGCCGGAGATCACAAAGCATTTGAAAATACCCTAGATGAATTGAAAGATGATGATGTGAAAAATACAGATGATAAACACCTCGATAAAAAATTAGGGGTGATGCTATTAATGTTGCTTTCACTGCAAATGAAAAATGAATTAGATAACAAAAAAGAGTTCAACCCGAATCCGCTCAAAACTATTTTAGAATTAACTAAGAAAAAAGATAAAAACAACGATAAAGAACCCACGAAAGAAGAAAAAAATGAAGAGCTAGAACTGCTAAAAGAAACCCTCAGAAACTTATACGGCGGCGACGACCCAACACAAGCAGGCGAAATTGTTTTCCCTGTTTTAGGACCGATTGTTGGCAACGTCTTTGGTTTTACCAATCAATGCGCGGCCAACCCAACCTCCTTCGCTGAAATGGTCGATTTAATCACATTTAATGCAGGGAAATCAGACCCCACCGGCATTGAAAATATCGCTAAATTAGCGGATATTGAAGATGGCATTGATATGGGACCTGTGTTATCACCAACCAATAGAAGATAAAAATGGACACACCACCTAGCAAGGAAGCAGCATTACAATTACTCTCTGGCGCCTTCTCGAGCATTCCGTTTAACCAAATGCTCGGGTTGAAACTTGATCATATCGCCGCTGATCACGCCATTATGAATTTCACCATGAAAAATGAGCTCGTCGGGAATTTCTTACACGGCATTTTGCATGGTGGTGTCATTTCGTCTGTGTTAGATATGGCAGGCGGCATTGTGGTAATGGCAGAGGCCATTAGCAAACACCCGGAAGCAACCACGGAAGAATTGGCGCAAGTCTTAGGCAAGTGTAGCACTATCGATCTACAAATTAGCTATTTGCGCCCTGGGCGTGGCGAGCAATTTACAGCAAAAGCGTCATTAGTTAAAAGTGGTCATAAAATTGCATTCACCCGCATGGAATTATACAACAATGCGGAGCTCTTAATTGCGACGGCATCAGGCACCTATCATTTAGGATAAACCCGCGCTAAACTATCTTTCTCGCTCATTTTGCAGATGATTGAAAAAGGAGTTTAGCATGCATCACGTGCTGGTTATTGGCGCAGGGAATATCGGGTCACTCATTACATTTTTATTGTCCAACTCAAATGCTTATTTTGTGCATCTTGCCGATCAATTTGAAGAAAACCCCCAGCGTGATCGCTTAAAACATTCAACGAATTTTAAGTATATTTCATTAAATGCGAGTGATACGGACTCGATAGGTCGATATATTAAATCGACCGAAATCAAAACCGTTATTTCTTCTTTACCATTTTATTGCAACGTGTCCATTGCCAAAATGGCTGCTGCTTTGCAGTTAAATTATTTTGATTTAACCGAAGATGTTGAAACAACCGTGAAAGTTCTTGATATTTCTAAAAACCAGAAAACAGCTTTTGTACCGCAATGTGGTCTTGCACCTGGTTTTATTAGTATTGTTGCAAATAAAATTATGAAAAACTTTGATAAGTTAGACATGGTGCGCATGCGCGTGGGTGCGCTGCCAACCAATATTAGTAATGCATTGCAATATTCATTAACCTGGTCAACAGATGGTTTAATTAATGAATACGGCAATCCGTGTCAGGGAATTGAACACGGTCGCGCAACCACGTTAATGCCGCTAGAAGGCTTAGAGCAAATTAAAATTGATGGTTTAACGTATGAAGCGTTTAATACCTCAGGTGGGTTAGGCAGTTTATCTGAAACGTATTACGGTAAAGTAAAACACATGAGTTATAAAACCATCCGCTACCCGGGTCATTGTGAAAAAATGAAATTTTTAATGAATGACCTTCACATGAATTACGACCGCGAAACGCTTAAACGTGTTTTAGAAAATGCCTTGCCAAAAACTTATCAAGATGTGGTGTTAGTGTATGTTTCTGTCACGGGGTCACAATCGGGTATTTTCATTGAAGAAAATTATGTGAAGAAATTTTACCCGAAAAAACTCGGACATCATCGTTGGTCTGCGATTCAAATGACAACCGCATCGGGTATTTGCAGTGTCGTTGATATTGTGTTAAATAACCCTGAGAAATTTTCTGGGTTTGTGAAACAAGAAGAATTTTCATTAGAAGATTTAATTAACAGTCGTTTTGGGGCTTATTACGCTTAAGGATCGATTATGAATTTATTATCAACATTACAATTGAAAGATAGAAATTTTGGCGCCTCAACCGGGTCACAGTGGTGGTCGAGTGAGACGAATGCCGGTGAAATTACGTCATTGAACCCAACCGATGGAAAAGTCATTGCGCATGTTTATAATGCTAGCATTGAAGATTACGAAAAAATTATGCAAAAAGCACAACAAGCATTTTCAAGTTGGCGCTTGGTGCCAGCGCCTAAGCGTGGAGAATTTGTACGTTTACTCGGTGATGAGTTGCGTAAAAATAAAGATGCCTTGGGCAGTTTGGTCTCGCTTGAGATGGGAAAATCTAAGCAAGAAGGCGATGGTGAAGTACAAGAGATGATTGATATGGCTGATTTAGCCGTGGGTCAATCACGCATGTTATATGGAAACGCCATGCACTCAGAGCGGCCGGAACATCGCATGATGGAGCAGTGGCATCCGTTAGGGGTGGTGAGTGTGATTAGTGCGTTTAACTTTCCCGTGGCGGTGTGGTCTTGGAATGCGTTTTTAGCCTTAATTTGTGGGAATACCGTGGTATGGAAACCGTCACCGAAAACACCTTTATGTGCATTGGCGGTACAGCATATTTGTAATCGTGTGATGGATGCGTTTGACGTGCAGGGGTTATTATCAGTCGTGGTGTCGCAGTCACATGATATTGTGAATAAAATGGCAGAGGATGTGCGCATTCCATTAGTTTCATTCACCGGGTCAACGGCCGTGGGTAAACATATTAATGGTATTGTTGCTAAGCGTTTGGGTCGCGCATTGTTAGAGTTAAGTGGAAATAATGCAATTATTCTTGATGAAACAGCTGATTTAAATTTAGCAATTCCTTCGATCGTATTTGGTGCAGTAGGCACGGCGGGTCAGCGTTGTACGACGACGCGTCGTTTGTTTGTGCATCATGCCATTTACAATAAGGTAAAAGAAGCCTTGGTAAAGGCGTATGCGAAAGTGACCATCGGTGATCCGTTAGATCAGAAAAATTTAATGGGGCCTTTGATTGATCAAGCAGCGGTTGATGGTTTTTTACAATCCGTTGCGGCCGCGAAGGCGCAAGGGGGTAGTGTATTGTTTGGTGGGGAAGCCATGAAAGGTGCGGGGTATTTTGTGCAACCAACTTTAATTGAAGCGCATAATGAGTGGAATGTGGTGCAGCACGAGACATTTGGCCCTATTTTATATTTGATGTCTTATCAAAATTTGGATGAGGCCATTGCGATGCAGAACCATTCACGGTTTGGATTGTCGTCTGCGTTGTTTACGCCGAATTTGCATCACGCGGAGCAGTTTTTATCAGCCGCGGGCAGTGATTGCGGGATTGCGAATATTAACCTTGGCACGTCGGGAGCTGAAATTGGCGGTGCGTTTGGAGGAGAGAAAGATACCGGAGGTGGACGTGAGGCTGGATCGGATGCGTGGAAGTCTTATATGAGAAGACAGACGAGTACGATTAGTTGGGGACGAAAAATTGCTTTGGCACAGGGGATTAAATTTGAGATTTAAAATGAGTTGGCCTCGCCCCTGCCCCTGAAGGATAGACACAAAATGAAATACTTTGCTCTAAGGCTGTGTTGGCTGTAAGCCAATAACATCTCAGCCTAGGGTTAGGCGAGCGCGTAGCGAACGCCGTAACCCTAGGTCGAATGCAACCTACCTAATATTGCAAAGCGCTGAAAGCGCGTGACGGTGTTGATTGTTACGCGCTTTCAGCGCTAAGGCGGGCATAGATGACAGCCTACCTGGGGCGTCGGTTACGCTACGCGCAACCTTTGCCCCAGGCTAAGATGTTATTGGCTTACAGCCAACACAGGGCAAGGGGGAGGCCGCTTGGTTTCAAACAGAATCAAAAGCCGATTCAAACAAAGCTTTCACGGTGGGTTGGTTATCAAAATTACGCAAAAAGCGTTTTTTCTCGGCTTTCCAAGATTGGTTCAAGCCCGTTTTTGTTTGGTGTTCTTTGATACCATCTAAATCAATTATCATTGGGTTATCTTGTTTATTGACAATAATATTGGTTTTCTTCAAATCACCGTGCGTGAGTTTAAGTGCTTTAAAGCCCGCGAGTAACTGAATCACTTTCGGGACGATCGCTTGAACGGTTTCATCAGTTGCCGTTTTATTGGCACAGTATTCGCCAATATTCACGCCTTTCACCGCTTCAGTGACTAAATAAGAACGCCCACGCAACCCTAACACCGCGCGTTCAACATACGCGATTGGCTTTGGCGTCGCGACATGAAACATTCTTAATTGATGCGCATAACGCCAACACATTAATGCACGTGTCACACGCACACTACGTCGCACACGGTGCCACAAGTGTTTTAAATTATAGCGTTTAATCACAAAAGCCTGTCCATCTAACTGCGCTTGAATGACCGTCGAAGAACGTCCATTTTTTAACAAAAAATTATCTGGTTTTGAAAATACACTATCGGGATCTTTCAAAAATGCTTTCATCTCAACATTTAAATACGCACGCTCCACCATCCCTTGTTGTGTTAATGTTTTAAATTTCAAATGCGCTGAACTCGAACGTTGTAATTTTTTATCATAATCTAACCAACGGGTTTTATCGTATTTCTTAATCATTAATTGAAAATCGGTAATATCGTTTTTCTTCAATAACCACCCACGCGCTTTCGCATAATGAATAAAAAGCTTATCGTTTAACACCTCTAAACCAACGCCCAACTGCGATAAAAATAAAGCTAAATTTTCCATGCTTTCAGGCTTATCAACCATTTTATCTGACGCGGTAATTTGCCCGCCGTCTAAAGTAATAATCTGTTTGTCAGTTATAAAAAAGTTCTTCAAATGACAATCTTCTTGCAACACACCTAATACATGTTGCGTAGCCAATTCAATGACAACATTTTTTAACAAAGGTTCAAGGGTATTAATATCAGCCGTTTTTTCCCAAATTGAATATAAGCTTTCCCCTTGTTGGAGGAATTCATAAATGACAATTTGCAAACGCTTATCAAGCGCTGTCCCTTCGAAATATAAAGCAGGAGCAGGAATATTACTCACATAACACACCTTCATGCCTGCAACATCGGCATCGCGGTGTCGCAGCGCATTGCGTTTATCAAAAAATATTTTGATGATCGCAGGTCGTCCATGCCAAACGCCTACCGCAGTTACTCTTTTTTTAGGCAAAATGCGCAACACTTGTGTCACTTCGAAGACTTGATCTTTTTCGACGAGCACACCAAACGGCCGATTAAAATGATAATCAGCACGTTGCAATTCAGTCCAGGTGATTCCTTCAATTATTTGTGCTTTGGCGTTACTGGTGGTCACGATACAATTTTTCTCCGCGGCTAATCACTTTATCCCAAAATGGTTTTTCACGCTGCAAGATCTCGCGCACTGTTTGCTGACGATACGCCTTGATAAATCGATAATAATCACGCTGCGTCAACCCTAGGTTTTTACTTGAAAAGTAGAGTCCTGCCAAGTCTTTTATGAGCCAACGTTCAGGTGTTTTAGATCGAATACCTGCCCGATGTAAGTCAATTAAATTTAATTTACCCGAAGGATCCATTAAAAAATGACAAAGATAAAAATCACGGTGGTTCATGCCACTTTCGTGCATTACGCGTGCAATGTGGGCGACTTTCTCAATCAGCTGTTTCTTGACTAAAAAATGGGGTGGATGTTGCAGCCAATTTTGGCAATAGGTTTCTAAACTCACCGAGGGCTCAATCGCTTCCATTAAAATAAACGATTCGCGCGCGGCCGGGTTCCACCCCCGCTCACCAAACCCTAAAACCGCCGGAACACCTACCCCCAAGGCGGCCAAATGCTTCAAGGCCAGCCATTCATGACGCGCACCGGTGATGGGTAAACGGCCTTGCGATAAATTTTTAAACACTTCGCGCCAGCCTATGCCGCGATGTTGTTTAATAAAATAGGTTTTACCGCCCAATTGAACACGCGCCGTCGTGCGCCCTTCTAAGTGACGAAATGATTCGCCTGAAAGACGCATCATTTCATCAAATAAATTAGCATTCGCGGGAAATAAGGCAGCAATGTTTTTATCAACGTCAAGAATCACGCTTGCGGCTCCGGTTGCGTAATGATTTGTGCAGCAGTATGCGGCATATCGTAGATATCAGCACTGCTTGAAAATGCCAATGCGCGCTCACGCCATACGGGGTTTTTAATATCGTTCATCATTGTCACTAAAGCATGATTCCATGTGGTTTGATCAAACGGCGAAGCAACGACCTGCCCGGCACCGCTTTCTTGAATATAAGGCGCATACCCGCAAGCTTCAACCGTTAAAACAGGTAACCCCGCAACCAAGGCTTCTAACAAGACTGTGCCTGTGTTTTCATGTCTTGCCGGATGCACTAATAAATCAGCCGACCATAAAAACCGAGGAATATCATGACGCGCCCCAAAAAAGCGCATTTTAGAATGTATACCCAGCGTTAAGGCTAATTGTTGATAAGGCTTAGAATCATCTTGACCAATCACCCACAAATGCGTTTTGGCTTTCAAAGCCGGTGGCAAGGCTGCTAAGGCTTGCACCATACGATCTAACCCCTTCGTTTTAAAACTTGAGGCAATGAATAATAAAACAATATGTCCATGAGGAATAGCGTTTGATCGACGCACTTTCTCACGTAAAGCTTCCACATCGGCGGGAGGCTGTCTGTCTTTGCTAATCCCTGGGGGTAATAAATAAAAACGCGCGTCCTCAGTTTGATAACACGTCTGATAAACTAATTTTTGCGGCGGTGAAATTAATAAAATTTTTGTTTTCTCACCGACACCAAACACTGCGCGTTCTAATTTAAGCCAGGTGCGATAACGCCCCGTCCAGCGTGCCCACGTTGAACGCGTGTCCATGACACGGGCTTGGTAGCAAACATCAGCCGCGTAGTAAAAATCAAGCCCAGGCATTTTGTTAAAGCCAATGACGCGATCAAACGCTTCTGTTGCTATTAATTTTTGAACTTTCTTTGCAAAGTTTTTAGCCTTGCCGTGATTTGTCCACCCTTTACCTGGATGTATGTGCAAACTTAACCCCGGGCTTTTTTCACCCGCCCAAGATTGGGTATAAACGTGAACTTCGTGACCTGCCTGAACACACGCATTGGCGATACGCAAGAAATCACGTTGTAAGCCGCCAAACGGAAAATAATTAAATAAACAAAATGCTAATTTCATACTGCCCCGCTCATGTTATAGTGCTATCAAATTCAACAAAGGAGATGTTATGCGATTCATTACCCTTGTGTCAGCTATTGGTTTATTGGCCGGCTGCGCTTCAACGAACAACAATTATACACAAACCGTTCAAGGTTGGCGCGGCGCTAATATTAACACCCTGGTTACCCGCTGGGGCAACCCACAAGACCAAGCCACCGCGGCAAACGGTAACACGGTTTACGTCTACCAAACCCGTGCCTACCCAAGTTTTACCTCGCCGCCGGCTAACCCCGTTGGTGTCCATTATACAGGCCAGGGAACGCCAGTCATCACGAATACAGGGTCAGCAGTCATGAATAATGACCGTTTGGGCGGTTTAAACTTAAATTGTTCAGCCATTTTCATCGCGAACAAAGCTGGGCAAATTATAGACACCAAGACGCGCGGCACCGGTTGTTACGGTGGAAGCGATTTTGTTACTCAATACAGCAACCCGGGAGTCTCGCGATGAAACGTTTTTTTGTTTTATTGATAATGAGTTTACTAACAACGACAGCCGTCTTTGCCGAAGAAGTGGCAGATGATGATAGCGGTATCGATAACCCACACGTTTATCATTTGAAAGGCGACATTGATCTTGTCTCGACGGATAAAGTCGAATACGACAAACCTAAAATTGTCGCAAAAATTGTCTACCCCGTGCTAACCAGTGAAGAAGCACCGGATGATATTCAGGCATTCAATGACGCGGTTGATCGCATCGTGAAAGAAGAAATATCACTTTTCAAAAAGAATGTGGTCGATGCACAGTCGTATCAAGCCACCTTACCCAAAGCGAAAGTGCATAACAATTTGAATATCGATTTTGATTCAGCCACTTTAAATTTAACGCAAGACCCCATCATCAGCATTCGTTTTATTATTGATGGCAGCATCACCGGACAAGCGCATCCGTATCGACAACACCGTGTATTGACCATGAGCTTAGCAGATGATAACGAGTTGACGCTCGCTGATTTGTTTAAGCCTGATTCAAATTACCTTTTCTGGTTATCAGAATACACCACCAAAGTGTTAGAGAAAAAATTGGGTCAACAAACCGTGTTTACTGATGGTTTAACGCCGACAGAAGCGCATTTTAGTTTGTGGAATTTAGAACCCACAGGCTTGCGCTTAACGTTTGATGCCGGCATTGTGGCGCCCGCTGTAAACGGTGCACAAACCGTTGTGGTGCCTTATGCAGACCTTGAACCGATGATAGATACTAATTCAGCGCTAGGCGAATGTATTGCACACCGCAAACGTTGTTTGCAAAACAATTTAATGACGGGTGGGTTTATCGACCAAGCCATCAATACGAAGCATCGTGGACTCAATCCAGTCCTTAGTTAACGCCAGTAGCTCTTCAGGGGTGCGGCCTTTCGTGGTAATAGGAGGGCCCACAACCACCGTGATGGTTCCCGGAATCTTTAAGAATTTTCGACGCGGCCAACAACGACCCGCGTTATGCGCGACCGGATAAATATCATAACCGGTAGCTGCGGCTAAACGTGGACCGCCTAAACGATAATGTCCAATTTTACCCGGTGCTGTGCGTGTGCCTTCAGGAAAAATCATAATCCATCGACCTTCATCTAATTTCTTTTTCCCTTTGGTAATTAATTGCTGCATGGCAGAAGTTTTATCATTACGATTAATTGCGATGGGGTCGCTCGCAGCTAAGCCCCAGCCAAAGAAAGGAATCCAGAGTAATTCGCGTTTGGCAACTGCGGCGGGGTTGTGGAAAATAATCGGGAGAAACATTGTTTCCCAGGTTGATTGGTGTTTGCTTAAAATAATACCGCCGTGGTCTTTTGGTATATTGTGTAAGCCTTCGACTTTATAATTCACGTGACAGAGAAAGCGCAGCACATTGACGTAGGCACGTAAATACGCACGAATGATGGCATGACGCGTGTGGATGGGTAACACCCAAGAAAAAACGCAAAGCATGCTATAGAGCACAATCGAGGTGATCGAGTAAATGGAAAATAAGCTTGAGCGTATCAATAAATTCAGTTTGCTATATTTTTTCATGTTAACCCTTTGTGATAAATTTCACGGCTTGCATGAGGTTATCAAACCGGGGAATGGTGTTAAATTCAGGATAATTTTTAATGGTTTTTGCGCCGTTACCGGTTAAGACGAGTAAGGGTTTGCAGCCGGCTGCGGTGGCGGCTTTCATATCAACGTGTGAGTCGCCAATGAAATAAGTGGTTGTAAAGTCGAGCTGATATTTCGCTTTCATGGCGTTGAGCAGACCGAGTTTTGGTTTTCGACAGTCACAACCTGCATCCGGCAGATGGGGGCAGAAAAAGATTTCTTTGACTTGCCCACCCACTTGATTGAGGGTGTTATGCATTTTTTCGTGGATAGCGCTTAAGGTGTCAAGGGTGTAGTAGCCGCGCCCAACACCTGATTGGTTAGTTGCGATAAGAATTTCAAAGCCGGCTTGGTTTAATAAAGCAATAGCTTCGGGGCTTTCGGGGATCGCAATCCATTCGTCCGGCGACTTAATGTAGTTGTCGGAATCGAAGTTAATGACACCGTCACGGTCTAAGATAATATAAGGCATAGCGGGAGTATAACTGATTAACTTGTCAAAAAACAGCCAGCGGGGCTGGCTGTTTTTTGTTTTTGCTTAGTTGAATTTATAGACTAAGCCAAGGTCGTAGCTATCTGCGTTAGGGGCAGAAATTCCGCTGACCGTACGGTAGGCGGTGTAGTCGTATTCGCCGCGTAAGTCGAGGTTTTGGATTAAATTGGTTTGCATGCCCACGCCAAATTCACCGCCGGTTGCCATGTTGCTCACGTTGGAGAAGCGTGAACGCACAACACCTGCGCGCAAGAAGGCCATGGTTTGGTCGCTTAACATTAAACCAGGTAGAACGCTGGCGCTGTAACCGTAACTAGTGCGCATGTTATTTTTGTTTGACATTTGTGCAGTGCCTGCGACACCGCCTAATTCACCGGCTAAATAATAATTTTGGGCAATCATGCCCCCATAACCAGCGAATACTTTGAGCGGAATACCGCGGAACGCACCGGCGTTACCGTTGCCAGCGTTGGTGGACGTATTTGCAGTCACACCAAGACTTGCACCAACGTAAGGCGCAGCGGTTTGTGAAGCGAATGCGGTGGTTGTTGCGACGAATAATGCCGTGGTGAGTAAAATTTGTTTTAACATGGTTCCAAACTCCTATCAGTTAATCCTGAGATTTTGAAATCCATTTACAAGTAAAATCTCTGTGCCTGAGATTCAAGGGAAAATTTTAGATCAGTGGAAGAGGAGTTGCAACTGTTAAAAATTCAGTGAGTTGAGTGATAGGCTGATGACGGTCGCCTCCCCCTCCTGAAGGATAGACGCAAAATTTTATAGTCGTTGGCTGTAAGCCAATAACATCTTAGCCTGGGGCAAAGGTTGCGCGTAGCGTAACCGACGCCCCAGGTAGGCGTAACCCACACCCGCCTTGAGCGCTGTAAGCGCGTGAGAAGTTTTTGGGTTTTTAAA
>CBFGYM010000029.1:0-17784 GCA_965653045.1 uncultured Gammaproteobacteria bacterium | reverse complement strand
TTTTGCACCGCGAAGTCCGCGAGGAAAATAGTAACGGCGGAAAGCACGAATGAGCGTGGTGGGTATACAGGCTTTTAAAAGCTTCAAGATAGGTCACGCGCCTTCAGCGCTTAAGGCGGATGTGGGTTGCGCCTACCTGGGGCGTCGGTTACGCTGCGCGCAACCTTTGCCCCAGGCTAAGATGTTATTGGCTTACAGCCAACGACTATAAAATTTTGCGTCTATCCTTCAGAGCTAAAGGGGAGCTCGTTCTTTGCTAGAATGCAAAACCATCAAATAATACGCGGCCGCATGAAACAAGGCCGGGATATAACCCGATGATTATATTAAACTTAACTTGGTCTTTTTGGGCGAGGGGTATCCTCAGCTTCCGGCTTTGCTGCCGGATCAGGCAATGAAGGGGAAGCGTCCCGTGGCGAAGCCTCGGCAGGAGCAGGAGCAGGGGCTGAGTTATCACGATTTCGTCCTGGATTGGCTTTCATATCTTTATTGACGGCGCCATGTGTGCCGCCACCGATATTTACCCGTCGCACTTCAGGCTCATCGGTTTGCGCTGCTAACAAAGCTGGTTTTTCTGCTAACTTCTTCATTTCAATCTCTTTTCTGGCGCGGTGAACGCCCAGTGCACCGCCAACGGTTGCAAATGCGGCCAAGAGAAACCCACCGCCAGCGACAGCAGCAAATACGCTAAAACCGCCTGCAATGGTTGTTGTGCCTGCCGCAACAATACCAACCCCCAGAAAACCGAGCGGAACGCCTGCTGCACCACACGTGGCAATGGTTGCAACAACGGCTAACGCAACCGCCAGTCCAATCGCCGTTATTGCCAAACCCAATGCAACGCGAGGGTGTCTTTGAAAAAATGATTTTTTGGATGTTTCTGCTTCTTTAGTCTCCTTAAAAATCCTCGCTATCGTGACGCCTGCTTCTGATTTCACGGGCTCCACTGACATGACTGTCTTTCCTGAGGCTTTATGTGCCGCGGCAACCTCCGCAAGCGTTATACCAACCACTGGAGAACGATATTGAGACGCTTCACGATAAAACTCCGGCGCTCTCTCAATCAGGGGTTGACGCCTACGCATCTCCATTTGAAAAAACTCATCTTGCGTTCGACCCGTCAATGTGTTTTCTTTTTCTATCCAGTTTTTAGAGACCCCACCACCAATATTAAATTCATCAAACCCAAAAATACCTTCTCGCTTCATGCCGAAAATGGCGTATTTCTGCTCCCCAACATTCATTAAATTGAATACGTGATTAATGACTTTTTTAATCTCATCCTCAGTCAACCGATTTCCTTCTTTATCTTCACCCCCGTGCAAAGACGTTGGAATACTCACAATTCTTACACGCGCACGCTCTGCGGCTGTCCATCTACCATTAATATGCTTTATAAACGCTTGAAACAGCTCAGCTTGACCCTTGCCGTTCAAAAGAATACGTTCAGGAACGGCACCACCGTGATTTCTTGCATAATGCACATTCAGAAAATCAGCCTGATCTTGATTCGCCGAATAAAGCAGTCCAATTTTAAGGTCTGGATTTTCTGCTAATGCTGCTCGCACCTGATTAGCGATACGGTTGGCTTGTTCGTTTACCTCTTCACCTTCGCGTCGGCTCATCCAATCCGCAATGTATAACTTCGGCTCTAATCGTGTGTTGCTCATCGTAAACCCCTCATTTATGAATGCTGCTTTTCACGAAGTATAGCGATAAAACCCCTTTCTTTCCTTATCAAAACCTTAAGAAGTGCTTTCGGAATACACAAAATCAAAGCTTTAGTCAAATTTTGTACAGTTTTTAATTTTGCGTGATATACTGACCCTGAACACACAAAAAATGGACAAAAATAAGGAGATTGACATGGAAAAAACAATCAACCCAACCAAATTGTCTAGCGAGGATGCACATTTACTTAGAGCCCTGCTTGACCAAGCACCCATGAGAACGGCCATTTACAAGAAAGATAAAACTTATCCAGTTACCCCTCCCGCCCATAAACACATGTCTAGCAGTCTCGTTGACCTCAAGCTTACGCACACCATCATCAAACGAAAACGCGAAAAACACATAGATGCGTATCGTTTTGATGTTGTTGATCACGATAATCTCATCGACACCGGCGGATTTAGCCATGTTTTCCCTATCGCCGGCACCTTCAATCTAGATGAGCCTGAATTACACTTGCACACCAATAAAAAACGCGTGGTGAAAGTGATTTGCCATCAGACACACCTCATCGACAGTGAAATCAAGGAGTTGATCAATGAAGTCGATGCTACACGCGCGGTCGGTGAGTTACACGTTAAGGATCCCGCCTATTATCACCCAAGCGAAAAAGATAGAGACGAATTTTATAGCTACATCACCATGCGTCGCAAAGAAGGTTTGTTGTTTGAGATTATTTCCAATGAACGTGACCCCGATTCTGGTCTTGCACCACTCATCACGCCTGAACGCCTGCAACTGACGCTTAACGCCTTACGCGCGCTTCGCAAAGTACATGCCGCGGGCGTGATTCATCGCGATATTAAACTAGAAAATATGTTTTTTGATCGCAACAGCAAAGACGTTACTTACATCGATTACGGTCTGAGCAAACTGAAAAGCGGTAAACAAAGCGCCTGCGTTGGCACACAAGGCTACATTCCACCAGAAGGATATAGACGCGAAGTCATGGATGAAAAGTCAGATATTTATTCATTAGGGATTGCTCTTAGCATTGTTTGGGGCGGCATGCCGCAATCAGATAATTCTAACAGTGAAATCACCAAATATGAAAAACCTGACTTTAAAGATTTATTTCGTTTCATTAAAACGGGTTTATATCACGATGAAAAGCATGCGATTGAAACATTAATTAAAAGCATGACGGCGGTAGATCGTAATGACAGACCCACGGTTGATCAAGCCATTCAAAGTGTCAAAAAGATTTGTGCAAATTACATTCTACAACATCGCTCTAAAAACGGTTCTTTCTCACACGCTAAAATTGGTTTGTTCCGCAAACGATTGCCTGGTGTGAATGAAAGACTCATGGCTCAAAAACCAACGCACAACGTTCGTTTCAGCGTTTAAAACACTCGCACTGGCAGTGCTCGGGCTAAGACACCGTTTGGTGTTTTAGCCAAGCACTCCAAGTTTCGGCGTGACCATTTTGTTGCGATGATACATATTGATAAAATTGTTGAATGAAAGCCAAACGAGCCTGGTAATAAGGAATTAAGATAGGATCATCCGTTTTGATATCACGCAAATCGTAATACGGAGAGACAGAAGCTTCACGGGTTAAAATATCGTCTAAACTCACCGATTTTGCATTGCGTAAAATATCGAGCATTGTCATAAAGGTAGTTGTACGTCCATCACCGCCACGACAATGTACGTGTATCCAAGTATTTTTCGGCCATGTGCTCATTAATTTTAAAAAACGATCAACCTCAGCAGGCTCAGGTGCTCGATGATCAGACACCGTTAAACGCACGTAATGAAAGCCCAGTTTGCTTACAACATCATTTTCACTGTCTACTTGGTTCACCGATAAAGGCGCACCGTCTTGATATAATTTTTCTTTGAATTGTTCATGTGTTAAAACATCGGGAATCACTGCTTGATTACGCAAACTCGCTAACCACCCTGTTTCCGCTGATAATACTTCGCGATGGGTTTTACCCACATTCACCCAGTCTTCATCGACAGCTAAGGTCAGGGCATCGCCATTCACATAACCATGCGACTCTTGGCGCAAATCCAAGTCAACCCACATTCCATTTTCATTGTGCGTACGATGAATAATTTGCGATTTGATCTCAGCCCAACCTGCTGCAGAAGGTGCCGAACTCCCCGACATCCATAAATCATCTAAGCCTGTTTTATTGATCGCTGCATTAAATAAGTCAGTATTATCACGCCAGTTTTTAAATAAAGGCTGGCCTGCTTTTGAATCTAATACAACGCACGGATGAGAAAGCGTACCATCACACACTTGTGCGAAAGCGTAAGCTGGCATTAACAAACAAAAGGCTAATACTATTTTTTTCATTTTATCCTCATTAAATATTATTGAATAATAAAGGCTGAAGAATACCCTGTATAAGGCGCAATGCGGCGAGTCCAACCTGACTTCCAATCACCGTAGTGTACTAACCGATAGACGCCTTTTTCAATATCGGCAGGAATATGCCAAACCACGGTTGCGGTACTATAAGAAGCGCCCCAACGCGCCCAGCGAAACTCAGTATCAAAGTCATTATCTGACCGAATAGTTTGCCAACGCCCATTCAATTGTTTTTGCACAGCCAAATACGTGCCTTGCGTATGATAATTATTCTTAGGATGTCCCGCCCAAAAAACAGCCTGTGCAATGTCCCCGGGATGATATCGGGGTTTGACATCTTCATGTATCGCACCAAATTGTACGGCCGGCGGTTTATCGTCAAATAATACACCAGGTTGTTGATTGGTCTTGCTGCTAATCCAATCCGGTGGCGTGGGGCCTGTTTTAACAGGCTGGCCATGAACCATTGCAAAAGCAAGCTGTGAGAATAGACTTGATAACACTGGCTGCTCGTACGGACCAAAATGTGTCGAAGCGGCTTCATAGCGCTGTAATTCATATTCATCATGAGACGCGACATAACCTGCGTACGCATTTGATAAAGCAGAAATCACCACTGGCGTATTTGGCGGTAACACAGCTTGCACAGCCGCTTGTATACGGCGGCCGGTCATCGTTGTTAATTCCATGGGTGCTGCAATAATGTGTAATTGACCCACTTTAAAAAGCTGCATGGGTAACACGCTCGGTGTCCACGGGGGTTGTTTACTCCCGGTTTCCACCGCGATGGGTTTGGCACCTTGGCATGGGGTAGTCGACATTTCACATAAAACCCAAGGAATGGTGTGACTGACGTTTTCGCACGTTAACCCTTGTACACCAACCCCTTCGCCATCTTGTGTGCCGGCTAACATTGACACACCAATCGCTGCCGTACACAGTTTAGGCTCTTTATCCATGGCAACAAAACGGTGCCGCGCATCAACATCTCCCGTAATGGGTGTGGTCGCTGTGGCATAGATTTTTTTCGCTGCTTCGTATTGCGCACGCCCAGCTTTTTCAACGGCATTCAAGCCTGCTTGCCCTTCACCGCCTTCGTGACCGTAAGCATTGGGTGATACATCTCCCGCATTGGCTTGCGCAAATGCAGCGACAAAATCTTTATCGCCTTGATGTGATGCAAAATCTTTTTCAAATAAATATTCAGCATAACCTTTATTATCGCCGCTAATTAAATGATTTTTATTATTGAATGACACACCGTGCAGTGGGAACCAATTAATTAAGCCAATTGGCTCGCCTGATACACGATCAAAGCGGATGAGTGTCATTTGCGTATCCACATCGCTTTGATATTTTGCGCGTTCAGTCGCTGGGTTTAATAAATAGGCCTGCGGTGAACGGTTATGCCCCAACCCCGGCAATTCACCGGTGCCTATTTTAATGGTTGCAGGGGCAACATTCGCATCAGCGCGCTCAATGGCTTTTACAATTCCACTCACAATCGTATTAAAATGCGTTTTATCAAACCCGTAAGTCGTGATGTTATATAATGTATCGCCTGAAAACCCACCAGGGCCGCTATGCGTATGCGTTGCGGTGATCAACACATTTTCATCTGTATATTTTTCACCGTATTGGGTTTTTAATATTTGGATCACATGTTCTTTAACCGCTTGAAAAACCATGCCTAAGTCAGTATTGACGAATACTAAACGTCGGCCGCTACAGGGGGACTCAATCACAAAAGCCCTCGCCCACAAACGCTGACTAATGCCGGCCGTTTGTTGCGCCAACATTCCATATCCCATCATCCCTTCTTCAGCAGCAGGGCCTGTTATATCGTAGATACCAGCGCCTACGCGATACACCGATTGTGTATCGCAGGTTTGGGCATAACCGGGAACAATAAATAATGCGGCGAGTGAAGCAGCCAGTAAGCGTCCTGCTGTTGGCATAATATCTCCTTGAGGGTTTTATTGTTCAAGCAAAGCTAACAATTCCTTTTTATACGCATGACTGCTCGCTGCAATGTTTTTGACACGAATGGTTGGTTGATTAAACTGGAATGGTTTGCCAGCACAATCACCCGCATAGCCTTGGCTTTCAGTCACGAGTAAAACACCGGCTGCAATATCCCATTCACTTTTAGGTCCTAAACTAAACGTGGCATCTGCACGACCCGCCGCAACTAAAGCTAATTTATAGGCAATAGACCCAACGACTTTAATTTCATGTGTCATAAATGCTGCCCACTCGCCACGATTAAATTCTGAACGACTCGCTAACAAAGTATAAGGCGCCTCACAATGTGTGCGACACCGAATAGGCTGATCGTTTAAGAACGCGCCTTTATTTTTGATTGCATAAAATAATTCACGCGTTTCCGGATTATAAACACTGCTCAAGACTGGCTCACCGCTTTCTATTAGGGCGACTGAAATTGCATATTCAGGAATACCTTGAATAAATTCACGCGTGCCATCAATAGGGTCAACAATCCACACGCGCGTGGCTTGTAAACGCTCTGGTGTATCAGCCGTTTCTTCTGATAACCAACCATCTTTTGGAAATGCGGATAATAATGCATTTTTCAGCACTTGATTCGCCGCTAAATCAGCCTCGGTTAATACATCAGCGTTTGGTTTTTGCTGCACTGAAAACCCGCGTGCACGAATTTCCAAAATAGCCTCACCGGCTGCCAACATCGCCTCACGTAAACAAGCGAGCTCAGCCTTCATGTGCAACCTCTAAATGTTTAGTTTTTAATTGTCGACGCCAACGACGCCAATGATTTTCAACCCATACAAAAGGTGTAAGTAAACGCCAGAAAATCGATTTTCGTAAGGTTCTTAATTCACGCTCTATATTTTTTTGTTGGCGTTGTAAGCTATCAATATAATCTAACATCGGGCGAATTAACTGCCATTGGGCTTTCATCTCTTGCCAAGCCGCGCGATATTCTGCAGAATTAAACTGCAATTGATTATTCGCCAAGCGCAGCATAAAGTCGTACCATTCTTTCACTTCCGGCACAATGCTCACATCGGGGTCGTCTTTTAAATCATCGTAAGCATAAGCGTGATGACGTAATTTTTTATCGATAAAATCATTGCAATATTCATTCACCGCGCTTTCATCTAAGGAAGAGGCTACCCCTAAGCCTTTATATAAACGCTCAATTTCTTGACGCGGTTGATTAACCATATTCTCATAAGACACGACAACGCGATTTTTACCTTCGGTTGCTTCTAACGCAGCGTACATAAACCGAAGCCAAAGTAATAAACCATTTTTTACATCAGTATGTGCAAAACGTGCAACCGAATGCGCGGCCGCTAAGGGGTTACGCACGACGATAATATAATGCTCATCCACGGCCAAGGTATTTAACACAGCGCGCCAAAACGGAAAAATGGTTAAGGTGCGTGGGTCTTTAAAACCCCAGGCTGATACACTTGCCAAGCGTTCTGACAAGACACCAACAGCATAATGTTTGCAGCGGCGCAACACAGCGTCTTTATCGATTAATTGCGGGTCGAAATCAAGCGGCATCCACCGTTTTTCAATTGCGGCTGACACAGTGCGATTAATTTTATATAAGACTTCTGCATCTTCATAAAAACCTTTCGTATTTCTTGCATCGGCAGGTAGCAAATCATCGCCTAAATCAATACCTAAGGCTTTTAATGAACGGGTTATTGCACTGGTGCCGCTGCGCGGCATGCCTAATACCACGTAAATTTGCTTTTTCATTCGATATATCCCAATCCTTGAATTGCCTTCACCAATTGTGCTATTGCTTCAAAAGGTGTTTGATTTTCAGCATCAATCACAACTTCAGGTGCGTTTGGAATTTCATACGGGTCACTAATCCCTGTAAATTGCTTAATGACACCTTCTCTGGCTTTTTTATAAAACCCTTTACGATCGCGGGTTTCACAAACGGCTAAAGACGTTGAAACATGCACTTCAATATAACCACCAACGGTTTGCACCATTTCGCGCACGAGTTGTCTCGGGCGCTCAAATGGCGCAACCAAGGCACAAATTGCGATACCGCCGTGGCGCGTCACTTCTTGTGCGACAAACCCAACACGCGTGATATTGGCCTCTCTGTCTTCCTGACTAAAACCCAAGCCTTTTGATAAATGCGTTCGAATAATATCGCCGTCTAATAAGGTGATGTGACGATTGGTTAATTCACGCAGCTTCAACGCTAACCCATTCGCAATGGTTGATTTGCCTGAACTGGGCAGCCCCGTCAAAAAGACGGTGAAGCCTTGTTCATTGCGCATTGGGTAAGAATCACGTAAACAAGCAATCACACTCGGGAAAGAAAACCAGTCAGGAATCGGTTTGCCGGTGTATAACATCTCACGCAATGCCGTACCGGAAATAGAAGCAGGTGTGTCGTCTGCCGGAAATTGATTCACAGGAAAATATTTTTGTTGTGCGTGACTATATGCCATCTCTTGGAATGGCACAATTTTAATACCCAGTTCTGCTTCGTGTTTCAAGGCTAATTGTTGCGCCGCATAAGGGTCGTAAAAAGGCTTACCTTCACTGTTATTACCAGGGCCTGCGTGATCTCTGCCGACAATAAAATGTGTGCACCCGTAATTTTTTCGAATTAAAGCGTGCCATAAAGCTTCACGTGGGCCGCCCATGCGCATGGCCAAAGGCAGTAAGCTTAACATGGCAGCGCCAGGTGTGTAGGTTTGAATGACTTGCTCGTAACAGCGCACACGTGTGTAATAGTCAATGTCGCCGGGTTTAGTCATGCCAACCACCGGATGCAATAATAAATTTGCGCCGGTTTCTTGCATCGCACGCATTGTTAATTCTTGGTGCGCACGGTGCATAGGATTACGTGTTTGGAATGCCACAATTTTTTCCCAACCGGCTGCTTTAAAGCGTGCTTTTACTTCGGCAGGTGTTAGACGTAAGTTTGTAAAATCATAATGCGGAGGCAAGGACACACCTATTAATTCACCACTGATATACACATCTTTGGTTTGATAATTCAATGCGAAAACAGCAGGATGTTTGGTATCTAGCGTTCCAAAAACAGATAAAGCTTCACGGTCTTTATCAACCGGCCATTGTTCTTCGTAGCGTAAAATAGCGAGTAATAAACCCTCGGGGTCACGCAGGGCAAGTTCTTGCCCAGGCACTAAACTGGCTGCAACACTGGCTTCAACATCCAGCATAATGGGCATTGGCCACAATTGGCCATTCGCTAATCGGCCGTGATCTAACACGTTTTCATAATCAGCACGATTTAGAAATGTTTGCAAAGGCGCAAAACCACCGTTTAATAATAATTCTAAATCACAGAGTTGACGCTGGCTCAGTGTTAATGGCGTTAATTCATGCGCCAAAAATTTATAATCTTCAACTGCCTTATTTGTTTTTACTGCTAACGCTTCCATTTTGCATTCCTTTATAACCGAGTTAACAAATCATCCACTAACCTAACACATTGTTTACGAATTTCAGGCGCTGCCACCGTTTCCCAGGCAATCCCTTTCACTAAAGGACCCAACGCATAACAGGCAGATGAGGCTTCGCCGTCTTGATCAACCAAAGCGTAATTGGACGATACCGCTAAACCAAGGCCAAGCTCATCTAATCCTACTTGACCACGATCCATTAATTTATCGAGCAGGGGAAATAAATTGGGTTTCCAATACAGACTAGAACCCATGCAATTCACCACCCAATCAGCATCGTAGGTACGCCTGTTTTGTGTAAAACGTTCTTGCACTGTAATTTGACCAGCATCAACACTCGCGACACGGCCACTCACCACCTCTAAGCGTGATGCTTCTTTCAAATCAAGTAATAAATCGTGCAAAGACTGATGCACGCGGTGACGGTGTATATTCCAATAAGGCAAAACGTGACGTATAAATTGTTGTTTGCATGATAAACTTGCCGCTTGCCACAATTCGGGGAGTTGGTGACGCATGACGTTCATCAATGCACGCCAATCGCCGCCTTTTGCAGAAATGCTTAGGCTCGCATCACGAATTTGACGCATCAGCGAACGCAAAGAAGCCGATGAGGCTTGCCAGTCAAGCGCAGGTAATGCGCCCGGCTTTGCATGCGGCAGGGGCAATAAGCCGTGGCGTGAAATGACGGTAATTTTTCCGGTATGTTCGTGATGATGCAAAGTCAGCACCGCATCAATCATACTCAAGCCACTGCCTACAATTGCAACATCAGCGTTTTTAGGAATATCAAGCATTGCACGATATTCCCATGGGTTGTGTATGCACGCGGTGGATTCTGCAATTGGGAAAGGCAACCGCGAAACCGGTGCATTACCTAAACAAAACACAACTCTATCAACAATAATATCATCAACGCCGGTGATTAAATGATAATACTCATCCACCGAGATCACATCGTGAACTTCTGCTTGATGACGGGTAATGGTAATGGGGCTTTCAGTATCTTGCTCAATGCTAGCGAGCACAGCCGCTAAATATTCACGATATAAAAAACGCGGCATATATTGATGAATGAGGGGAATATCGGCATCAATGTAAGGTTGAGCATCAGGATACGCCGATAACCACCGTGCAAAATGCTGAGAATCGTGTTCATAGACACTCATGTCTTTCACGGTGGCATTTAATAAATGAAATGGAAACGGCGTTCGGTAAGCATCGCCAGCACCAAATTCACCGGTTTTATCAATGAGCATTAAATGTAAGGGGGTTTGACTGGCATGGTGAAGCGCGGCGGCCAATGCTACGCCAGAAAATCCTGCGCCGATGATCCCAATAGTCACTGGTGATGACATTGAACGCACCATCTTGAATCTTCCTTATTCTATAATCGCGCTAACCTTAACACGCGCGTTTGCCAAAGCGCAAGAACGCTGTTTATTCCGTGGTAAACGAAGACCCGCAACCGCAAGTGGTTTTCGCATTGGGGTTACGAATAATGAATTGCTCCCCTTCGATGCTTTCTTGATAGTCGATTTCTGCGCCCTCTAAATAGCCAATGCTCAAAGAATCGACTAACAAAGTGACAGGATGATCACCCACCTGTTTGGTAACGACCGTATCATCCGCTTGGGCTTCTTCATCAAAGGTAAACCCATACTGCATGCCAGAGCAACCCCCGCCAGTCACGTAAGCCCTTAATTTTAAACTAAAATTTCCCTCTTCTTCGATTAAGGACCACACTTTTGCTGCGGCTTGGTCGGTCAAAATAACCGTCATATCCACCTCTCGTTGAATTTTGGGAGAGTATACCAGTCTCGCGATTAGAGGTATACTTTTGCGACATCTTTAGGGGGCAGGTTTATGTTGTGGGTTAAAGCATTTCACATTATTTTCATGGTAACTTGGTTCGCTGGGCTTTTTTACCTGCCACGCCTGTTCGTTTACCATGCTATGTCTACCGATGAAATCAGCCACGCCCGTTTTCTCATCATGGAACGTAAGCTATATTTCGGCATCATGGCGCCAGGTGCAATTTTAACCATCGTGTTTGGTTTTTGGATGATCGCCCTCAATCCCATGGCCTACTTGCCCATGACGTGGCTGCACCTCAAATTATTATTAGTCGGCGCACTGGTGCTTTATCATTTCTATCTTGGACAATGCTATCTTGCCTTTAAAAACCGCACCAACCGACACTCTCACGTTTTTTATCGCATTCTCAATGAAGTGCCGGTCGTTTTTTTAATTTCAATTATTATACTGGTGGTTGTAAAACCCTTTGGCGTTAGCCAGTGGTATTTCTAAGCATGCTTCTTGACGGCTGACGCTGTCTCAGCAGAGCATTGACAACCTCAGCTTGCGCCTGTTTCTCTGTTGTCGTTTGCCCTTGATAATCTTGAAAGAATGAATGCTCTGTTAACTTTCTTCCTTCACTCAAAACAATTTTGTTCGGCAAGAATCTTGGATCTACTCGCTTTAAAAACCCTTGCAACACAGCCAATGCAGCCTCAAATTTTTTATCCATCATCAGTGTCAATAAGCGCTGCGTGGTTTTAGAAATTACAAATTCGGGCAGATAATTACGTATCATTGCCGTGCGCTGCATCAAAGCCATTTCTTGATATCCAAAAATAGTGTCTATGAGTTTGGTGATTGCCCCTACGTGATTATCAAGATACATAATACCCGCGCGACTTTTGAAATAAGCTTCAAATGATTTTAATTCTTCAGGAATAAGATAGCGCCCCAATAGTTGCGCGGGTGGAAAATTCATGACGTGCTTTTGCAATCGCTCCCACCACAGGTTTTGTTTTTCAGTTTTCAATTGAACCTCTATCCAACGCACCGCTTCTTTCGTCACTTTCTGTGTGACTAAACGACTGACATAAAAAACATCGAGGCCTTGTGTTTTACCTGGTAATTTACGATCCATGGCATACATCATGAACACAAAATACTGATATAACAGCACACTAACCGCTTCTTGTATCACCATATTGTCGCGTCCGGTCATGCGTCGAATAAAAGCATTAATGCAAAGCTGCATAGCGTAATAAGATAATCCTAACCCAAACGCATAAGCATTATTTTTTCTAAGCACCTCAACTCGGTCTGGATAACACAAACCAAAACTTGCTAATTTATATTCCAATAATCCGTGCCCCGTGCGCAGTAATGACAAAGGCGTTTTCAGCCAAGCACCACCAGGCATCGTATTGCATAACAAATGAATGGCCGCCTGATCACCCACGTAATAAATTGAGCTAATCATGGCTGCTTGCGCATAACCGATATCACCGTGCTGACAATGCTCAACCCACTGCCCTTCTTCTGCCTCATTTTCTTCATTCGCAACTTTTGCAATCGTTAATGAATAGCTTATGTTACTCGCTGTCATTCTCATCATTTGCTTTAATAGCCAAAACAACATGAGAGTATCGAGCAATAATAAAGGATAGTAAGCAAGCTCTTCACCCAAACTCCAATTTAACCCTTGCGCAACAACACCATCGTAAATAAGCGCCGGCGTCGCACAATAAAAAAGATTTTGAGTGAAACTTTCAAATGCAACTTGTCGAGTGTTGGGTGAATTAGCCAATGCAATTAAATTAGATGGATAAACGATACGCAAGAACCCTTCCGTTGCTTGCACAGTAAAATCGAAGGCACGTTCTTTCACGCGTAATTCACGCGTAAAAAAACGAGAAAATGAAGCAAGCTGTGTTGTGGTTTTCGCTAAAAATTGTTTCGCGTTTTCAACTTGTCCTTCCATGGCAGCGCCTAATGTTGGCATGCGGTTCTCCTGAATTTCATTTACACGATTAGGGAAGCAAAACCTCTCTCAGCAGCTTGTAAGGTGTGTTGAATCTCCTTTTCTTCGTGGACGAGCGACATAAACCCAGCTTCAAACGCGGACGGGGCAAGATAAACGCCTTCTTTTAGCATGGCATGAAAGAAGGTTTTAAATAAAGCGATATTGCATTTTTTAGCTTCAGTTTCATTGCGGATATGCGTTTGTTCTGTGAAAAATAAACCAAACATACCGCCAATATTGGTGGTATGAAATGCGATACCCGCACGCTCTGCTGCCCCTTTCAACCCTTTTGTTAATTTGACCGTGTTAGCACTTAATTTTTCGTAACATCCAGGCGCTTCGAGTAAAGCTAAAGTCGCAAGACCGGCAGTCATTGCCACCGGGTTGCCTGACAAAGTGCCCGCTTGATAGACTGCACCGAGCGGGGCAATACATTCCATAATATCGCGGCGTCCGCCAAAAGCGCCCACAGGAAAACCACCGCCTATTACTTTGCCTAAGGTGGTTAAATCAGGTTTTACTTGATAATAAGCTTGTGCGCCGCCTTTGGCGACACGAAACCCCGTCATAACCTCATCAAAAATTAACACACTGCCGTATTCATCACATAAACGACGCAAGCCTTGCAAAAACCCGGGTTCGGGTAAAATGCAATTCATATTCCCGGCAACAGGTTCAATAATCACTGCTGCAATATCGTTACCGACCTGCTTAAATAAAGCCTCAACTTGGTCTAGCGCGTTAAATTCCGCCGTCAGTGTATCTGCAGCCACGGCAGGTGACACGCCAGCAGAACTTGGAATACCGAGTGTTAATACGCCTGAGCCTGCGGCGACTAATAAGCTATCGGAGTGCCCATGATAACAGCCTGCAAATTTTAAAATTTTATGTCGGCCGGTAAACCCACGCGCAAGACGAATAGCGCTCATCGTCGCTTCTGTGCCGGAGTTCACAAACCGTATCATTTCAATAGCGGGAATAAATTCAATCACTTTTTCAGCTAATTCAATTTCAACCGGTGTGGGCGCACCAAAGCCAACACCGCGCGCAATCGCTTCAGTGACGGCAGAAATAACAGCAGGATGTGCATGCCCCACAATCAAAGGCCCCCACGAGCCGATATAATCAATATATTCACGACCTTCCACATCAACCATATAGGCGCCGTGCCCGCTTTTCATGAAAATGGGTTCACCTCCCACTCCTTTAAAGGCACGCACCGGGGAGTTTACCCCGCCAGGAATGACTCGGCTTGCTCGCTCCATCAAGGAAGATGTTTGGCTCATGAAAATACCTCAGATTTAGTTAGGGTGCTAAGTTAGCAAAACAAGGGAGAAAATGGAAACAAATTGAGGTACAATGCGCCCTTAAACATGCAAAATATGATCACGAGGCTTTTATGAATTATAAAAAATACATGTGCTTACTGTGCGGTTTGATTTACGATGAAGAAAAAGGCTGGCCTGAAGACGGCATTGCGCCCGGCACCCGCTGGGAAGAAATCCCCCCAGCTTGGCAGTGCCCTGAATGCGGCGCAACCAAAGACGACTTTGAAATGGTTGAATTAACCGCTTAAGTTTTTCCAACCGGTGTAAAAACGGTCACGGGAACGTGGCCGATTTTACCTGTCATTAATACTTTAAACCGTGCTTTCTGTGCCGTTGTGAGTGCTTGGTAATATTCCGTACTGCACACAATGACCGCGGGGTTTTTCACCGCTATTAAATCATTTATCGACTCGACAAACATCGGGTCATCGTCCATGTCCATATTCACTAAATATTTAATCGGCAAACCGTCAGGTCGCTCGCGATAAAACACAAGGGCTGCTTGACGCGTTGCGCGCGCGGCTTCAATCTCACTTACAAAGATTTTAGCTTTATCAATATTAATTTCTATGGGTTCAACCAAAAATAAATTCAGCATTACAAATGCGATTGCAGCAATAAAGATAGTGCGTAAGCTACGCTCTGCTGTATTTTTAATATTGAAATAATGCCAAACGTTAATACTTTGCAAAACACCGAGGAAAATACAAAGCGGAATAAAAGGCATCGTAATGTTTAATTGTGCGGCCGGGAAGGCGCTCATGACTTTTAATAAAACCAACAAGAAAAAACCGGGCAGCCAACGGAAAATAAAATTAAACACCGCACGCAGGCGACGCAAATACGGCGCATTAGATTCCATTACCATCGGGTAAGCTGCAAGCAAAGCAATCGCGGGTGAAATACTTAATATGTAACGAACTTTTTTATCACCCGGTAAGCTTAGACCAACCAGAATAACCAATACCCACGCAGACCACTGCCAAACGGTTTGCACGTAAGGCCAGGCAGATAGACGATCGCGATAATAAGCAAAGCATAGGCCAATAAACACCAGCACAGCCATGGGGTAAGTCAGGGCGTAACTACCCAGGCTATCGGTAAAATAAAAAGAATAAGGCAAAAAGTAATTATCAATACGGCCGGCAACTTCCATGCGTGAGACATCGTTAACGAAGGGCAGGCCACCGACGTGATAGGCAAGCGCAAGCAAGCCTGCCGTACCTAACATTAACCAAAATAACGCCAATAAGCCGTCTTTAATAAACCCACGCACATCGTTGCGGGTTAAATGGAAAACGGACATCACACCAGCGGGAATCACCAAGCCAATGGGACCACGCATCACAAAACCAAAAATTAACCCTGCAGATAAAACCCAATAAGATCGCGATTGTTTAAGTAAATCTGCACGCACGAGGTGATAGTAAACTAAGGTAGCAGCTAAGAGTGGGTAGATGTCTAAAGAAATTGATCTGGCACTTTTGACAAAAGTTAGGGTTAAAAATAACATGGCAGCCGCGGCGGAGGCGAGGCGCTTATCGTATAGCGCGCCAATTTTTCGGGTATAAACCACCACAAAGCTTGCTGCAATTGCACTGGGTAACACAGCTGTTAATTTGCTTAAGCCGCCGAATAAGCGTGAACAAAAATAAATAAGCGCAGTAGATGAAACAGGGTAGTCAGGATAAGGTTCGCCGTAAGTCATGGGGAACCAAGTAAAACCGTGACGCCACATTTCCGTTGCGAAAAGATAAAAACGAGAATCGAAGCTGACAACTTCGGCAGACCGTACGCCGTAAGTAAACACGAATAGACTGAGTAAAAACCACCCCAACGAATCAAACCACTGCCGCCATGAATGCTTCATTTTTTCTTCCCAAAACACCAATATTGAAAGGTAATACATTATCAGAAATTAAAGGCTGTCGTTATTGATTTTGAAACGTTACACTATACGAAATTGATAAGGGAACCCTCATGACGCACTATGAAATTGCACCCTCACTCCTTTCTGCTAATTTTGCCAAACTCGGCGATGAAGCCAATGCCGTATTAACTGCCGGCGCGGATGTGCTCCATTTAGATGTCATGGATAATCATTACGTGCCCAATTTAACCGTCGGCCCTTTGGTTTGCGATGCCTTGCGCAAATTTGGCATTAAAGCCCCCATTGACGTGCATTTAATGGTTGAGCCGGTTGATGATTTAATTGTGCAATTCGCAAAAGCCGGCGCGAGTGACATCACCATTCACCCAGAAGCCACCCGTCACTTAGATCGCAGTTTAAGTTTAATTCGCGACCACGGGTGCCGTGCAGGCTTGGCGCTCAACCCCGCAACATCGCTGCATCATTTAGACCACATCGCTGATAAGCTCGATTTAATTTTGGTAATGTCTGTGAACCCAGGGTTTGGCGGGCAAGCTTTTATTCCGAGCGCATTAGATAAACTAAAAACCCTGCGCGCCTGGATAGATAAACATCAACACCCTATTTTATTGTCTGTGGATGGCGGCGTGAAAATTGACAATATCGCCCAAATTGCGGATGCTGGGGCACGTCGGTTTATTGCGGGCTCTGCCATTTACACCCAACCCGATTATCGCGCTGTCATTAACGCCATGCGCCAAGCGCTCAAGGATTAATCATGCAAAAACCACCAGCTCACCGCGGCTTACGCCACCTAGCCCTCTACTGCTCACAATTAGAAATGAGCGTGCACTTTTACACCGAATTGCTCGGTATGAAAGTGGTTTGGCAACCTGACAACGACAACATTTATTTAAGCGGCGGCGATGATAACCTCGCCCTACACCGTGCCCCCGCCGGGTTTGATGCGAGCGGCCAACAACGCTTAGATCACCTAGGCTTTTTCCTCAACGAAAAATCAGACGTCGACGCCTGGCACACCTTTCTCAAAGAAAACGGTGTGCCCCTCAAAACCGCCCCCAAAGACCACCGCGACGGCACCCGCAGCTTCTACTGCACCGACCCGGATGGGAATGCCGTACAGATGATTTATTATCCGAAATAATCAACACCATACCAAAATACCTGAAGAATGGACGCAAAATTTTATAGTCGTTGGCTGTAAGCCAATAACATCTTAGCCTGGGGCA
>CBFGYM010000028.1:0-19109 GCA_965653045.1 uncultured Gammaproteobacteria bacterium | reverse complement strand
TTGATGCAGTCTCTGCATGTCAGCCAATCGGCTGGTGAGCAAATGTTCAAGGCTAGATACGTCACCCCTATAAAAAATCACTTTTAATAATTTAACCCAATCATACTCAGCAAATTGAAGATATTCCTCAAGAGCTGCAATGGACGATTGGGTGTGTTGATATCGTTGGTACATTTCAGACATAATTGGTTTGATCAGGGAACCAAATTGTTCATTCAGTGTGCGTGTGGCACCATGTGGTCGAATGTTTAATAAGATTAAACGTTCTGTTGGCCTGGTGTGAGTTAACGCCGTCTTAATTTTATTTTGAAGCGCGATTGAATTTGCTTTTTCTTGTTGAGCAACACGCAAAATATCGAAATAGAATTTTAATGTTTTTTCGATGGTGTAAAACGAAAGCGTATTATGCGCATTTGTTAGCAAAGACAGCGCGTTGCGAATGTTCGCACTCACCGCTTCAGGTTGATTAGCAGCCGCAATTAAATGACTTTCTAAAAAAGTAAGAATCTGAGGGCGGTCAGTGTTGTACAATAATCCCACATAGAGATCACACACTAACCCGGGTGAAGTTTGCAGGTCGGTCGTCAGATAAAGCAAAACGTCGTCAATCAGCTCACTAATGGTCAGCGTGCGATTAATGGGTGCGCCGAGCGTGACGGTAAGATTACTGAAAGACGTTTCGTAATGAGGGCCGCGCATTTTCGCGTGGAAGAATAATAATAAAGAAGGGTTAAAAACCATACCGCCATTGTTAGATGGAATGGAGGATTGTTTTAAAGCAATGCGAAGCAGCGTTAACAGTTCTTCCGATGCGGGAGCATCGAGAGTATCTGTCCAGCTTTCACAATATTGCATCAGTAAGGCTTCAATGTACTCGATGTTTTCAAGCGAGGGAGCATGGTTGGCAGCATCTACAATCGCATTGTAACAGTCCGGCTTTGTTAAAATCAAATTGTAGTCATCGAAAAAGCCTAATAATAAACCGCGATTCGCCGTTGTGTTGACAGAAAAGTGCGGGTTAACGAATTCATTTTGAAATACAGTTTTCAGTGTGTTTTTTGTCTCCGCCCAATAAGGCATACTGAGTGCAATATTGATCAATTCATCTGTGTGCGTCAAGCGAGTATCGGTGAATAAGTACAATAACCATTCAAAGGGTTGATATTCATCTCGCATGTAATTGCCGTATATCACACGGATAGCAGGCATCGATTGTATGAGCGCATCAATGACGCGTTGACCCGAGGGTGTGAGATACTTTAAAAACGCAATTTGATCATCTTCGTGCAAGGTATCTAATATTTTAAAATAATATAAACCTTGTGTGTTTACATCGGTTTCAAGTACATGCAGTGTGCGAACATGCAGCGGTTCGCCGGTGAGGGCAGTCATTCGCTCACGCGGAAAATGCTCGTTCAGTATCGTCAGAAAGCTATCGATATAGGCTACTTTGTCGCTGGGTATCAACCCGTGTTTATCGCGTTGAAAATTTAACCCTCTTAGGACAGTACTCTGAGATAAGATGCGTAAGAATCGGTTATCAAGGCTGTCGTACTCGCAAACATAATGCAGTAAGTTTTTGTCTTCGGCATCTTTAAAGTTGCGGCCAATAATCTGCATGCGGATGAGTGTTGCTAATAGTTCTTCAAAGGCTGCTAACCCTAATGCTTTGTTGGGGTTCGTTAATATTCTAACAATCAACGAGTTTTCTTGTGTAGGGTCTGCTTCGGGGTCAAATACAAATGCTCGTAATACGGTTTCGTTTAAATCTACCTGGTTAAGTTGACGATTTTCTAAACCAATTTCAAATCTTAAAACAGGCGATAATAAGGGTAATAGATCATTTCTGGATTCAGCATATGCGAAAATACTTAGATTGAGTAATGTCGAATATTCAGCGTATTTTTCTTTTGTTAGCGGCTTAGCCAGCATCGCAAGGCGTGCATTTTTGGGTAGTGAATTAAAAAGGACGAGCTTTAATCCATCCAAAATAATGTCACGATATTTATCAGTCGTGAGTTCAAGTAGTGCGTTAAGCAACCCCGCTTTTTGTTCTTCGTTTAATAATCCTTCACGACAATAATCTATTAGTGTGTCAAAGAGGTGTTGTGTGTTTTCGCGGGAGGGAGGCAATTGCATAAACTGTAATAGAGATGAATACGCAGCGGGTGAGAGGTCTTTGAGTAACAATAAAAACACTTCTGCGTTATCAAGCATTATTTTTTCAAAAGCATTCGCAAGTAAGGCGTGCGGGAACACAATTAAGGTGTCGGTTCCTCTTTGCGGGCTGAAGGTGAGTGTTTCATAATGTGCATCTAGGGTGTCGAGCGCTGCTTGCGTGATTTCTGGGCGATAGTTCAAAGCGTCGTGTTTGCTATTGAGCGTTAGTGCTCGATCAAGATTAATTGCACCTATTTCAATACACGTATCAAAGGTTGTTTTTGGGTCTTGCATAATCGTTAATAATTCGCCGAGGGTGGCGGGCCTTTCTATGCCGCTGGGTAGTTTGTTTAGCACTTTTTGAATGGTGGTTGGTAAGGCAAGATAATATTGGAAAAATTCATCTATCGTGAGTGTGACGGAAATGTTTGCGTATTCCATGCCGGTGACGCTGGTTTTGCCGGCGTTTAATTCATTGATCAGCAAGCGAAGTCTGTCTTTGGGTGTGTCTACTTCGTTGTTCATTTGACGAAGATGTGTGGCTAATGTTCTGTAATCATCGTTATGCGTGTAGCATTTTTCTCTTAAGACAGGGTAGGCACTGAGTGCGCGGTAACGTGTAAGATGTGTCTGAAAAGCGTGTGGTGTTAATTCAAGTGGAAAGACGGCGTCTTCGAAAAATACACAGTTTTCTAAGGCGTGTGGCGTAATAGGTACGCCAGCTAAAGCTGTCATCTCGCTTATTTTAAGCGTTGATTGAGTTGCATCAAAGTGAAAATATCGCGTTGATGCAGGCATGAGTATGGCGAGTAAGCTTTGTAAATCAAGCGGGTTGAATATTAACAACGCAAGTTGAACATATAAACGATTGGTGCGCGTGTTCGGATGGTCTGCATATGAAATAAATTGTTCAGGCGTTGTTTGTCTTGCTTGACAGCGGGCTTTAAAAATAGCGGGAATTTGTTCAAGAGGATAGGTTAGAAGTTGATCAAGGAAATTTAATTCATTGTAAAATTCACGCGTTGAAACTGTTTGCCAAAGGGTGTACGTGTCGTGAATGTTAGCAGGAATTTTATCAGCATGTTCTTTTGCAGCAGTGATTAAGGTACGAAGGGCATCTAAAGTCATTTGTGTGATGTTCATTTTTCATGTCGTCCGAGGATGAAAGATGAACATCAAATTATATGAGATTGAATCTTTTGTCGAGGATAAGTTCCTAAAAAAGCGCGCGATCGTATCAGTATCTTCTAAGCCTGATTAATCAGGCCAATGAGTAGATCATTCATATTTTAACCGGGTTAAAAGATAAGTTTAAGTCTTTCGTCACGTAGACTTCTTTTTCTTCTTCCCGTGATAATGCGATTGAAACAACCCGCGTTCAACGGCGTTGACATCGCTTGCATCTTTCTCATAAAGCCATGCGTTAATCGCGCGTAGGTCGTCAAAGCTCAAGGTGCCAGCCGCTTGTTTTAGCGCTAATACATTGTTCACAAATGCGTAACGGTCTTTTGCGTATTGTGTTTGGGCTTGAAACACTTTCTGTTGCTGGTTTAACACATCCACCAAGGTTTCCGTGCCGACTTTGTAACTTTCTTCCATGCCTTGTAATGAGCTAATGGAAGACTTAATCGCTTCTTTATCTGCCGAAATTTGGCTAATTCCCGCCACAATGCCCAAATAGCTTTGACGTGTACTGTTCAAAGTATTGCGTGTCGTTTGATCAAGCTGTTGTTGCGCGTTTTGATAATTATAAACCGCTTGTTTTGTCTGCGCGATATTCCCGCCGCCAGACACAATGGGTAAATTAAACGTTAACATCACAGTTCTATCGGTCTGCGTTGAAGGACCATTGCGCTGGTCTAAGTTACGATAATCGTTAATATTCAAATCGTATTGACGATCAAGCGTGCCTTGCAAAGTCGCTGTTGGTAAATTCCCACCAAATTGTTGGTGCACTGTCGCGCGAGCAGCATCAACATTATACTGCGATGCTTTAATGCCCCAATTTTGTTCCTGCGCAGTTTTCACCCAAGCTTCCATGTCGTTTGGTTGAGGTGTAATGAGTGGGAAACTTTCTTTTAAGGAAGAAAGATTTGTGTAATACGTGCCTGTAATCACGCGTAAATTTTCACGGTCGTTATTGAGTGTGGTTTGTGCTGCAATATAACTTGCTAAGGCAGAATCATAAGATGCTTGCGCTGTGTAAACATCAGTCACGGTTTTTAAACCCACTTGGTATTGCTGTTTCACTTGATCAAGCTGCTCGGCATAGGCCACTTTTGAGGCTTGGTTGTAAGATAAATTATCTTCGTCTTGTAATACGGCAAAATAAGCTGCGGCAACGCGCGTCATTAAACTTTGCAGTGCGGCATTAAGTGTGGCTTCTGCGCTTTTTGCTGTTGATAAAGCGCCGGCTAAATTTGCAAATTGCGCGTAATTAAAAACCGTTTGATTCAAAGTGAGCGCTAAGTCGTAGTTCTTCTGTGTGTTATTTCGAGGTGTGTTTAAAAATGCGACATTTGCCCCCGCATAAGCCGTGCGTGTGACGCTGGGATTGAAGCTAGCAGCAATATTGGGCAACATGGAAGCAAGGCTAATCGGCACACCTTCTTTGGTGGACATTTCTTGCGAAATGGCTTGTTGGTAGATGGTGTCGCTGCTAAGCGCCTGTTGATAGATTTCAATCAAGTCAGTGGCGAAAACTTGTGTGGAAAAACAGCTTAAAAAGACGGCAAATAGTATTTTTTTCATTAAATGTATATCCTCTGTTGTGCTATATTATACGCATTTTTAAGGTGAAATCACTTTTTAAAAATACAATATTTGGTAACTATCAACCACAAGGAAGCACAAATTGTGACCATCTGGAACCGCCCCATCTCAATCGACTTAATCATTGAGCGTAATGCGAACACCATGGCTGATCATCTCGGCATTGCGTATCTCGCCGTGGGCGACGATACCCTCACCGCCAGCATGCCCGTGAATGAGCGTACCAAACAACCTATTGGCATTATGCACGGCGGTGCTTCTTGTGTGTTGGCTGAAACCATTGGCAGTGTCGCGGCAAATTACTGCGTTGATGAAACCCATTACTGCGTTGGCCTTGATATTAACACTAACCACATTCGCGCAGTCCGTGAAGGTAAGGTTACAGGGGTTGCTAAACCTTACCACTTGGGTAAAAGCACGCAAGTGTGGGGCATTGAAATTCGTAATGATGCCGGTGAGTTGGTGTCTATCAATCGTCTAACGATGGCAGTTTTGAAGCGCTAATTGCAGCGCAGCCACTAAACTGGCGGCATCGGCCTTGCCGGTGCCCGCTAAACGTAAAGCCGTGCCGTGGTCAACCGAAGTTCGCAAAAAGGGCAAACCCAAGGTCACATTCACGGCGTGACCAAAGCTTGCGTATTTCACCACCGGTAAAGCTTGGTCGTGATATAAAGCCAGCACAACATCAAAACCAGGGGTGGAAAACGCCGTGTCGGCAGATACGGGGCCTGTAAGGTCAAACCCCTGCATACGCAAAGATTCAAGCGTTGGCGCAATCACTTCAATTTCTTCACGGCCTAACTGTCCGCTTTCACCCGCATGCGGGTTCAATCCGCAGACTAATATTTTGGGGTTTGCTAGGCCAAACCAACGTACTAAGCCATCACGCAAAAGGGTGATAATGCTGCTTAATAATTGAGGCGTGATTGCGGCTGGCACGTTAGCTAACGGTAGGTGGGTGGTCGCAAGTGCCACACGCAAGTTTTTTTCACCGGCAAATAACATCACCGTTTTTGAAACGCCAGCACAGTCTGCAAAAAATTCGGTATGTCCGCTAAATGCAAACCCAGCTTCATTGATAATATTTTTTTGAACAGGCGCGGTGACAATGGCATCTGCTTGATGGGTTAAACACGCAGTTGCCGCGGTTTTTAAGGTTTCAAGGACAAAGGGAGCGTTACGTACATCAAGTTGTCCGGGAACAACTGGCACAGCACAAACAACGGGTAACACGCGAATCACATTCGCGTGATGCGCCTTGCGTTCACTATTTAATGCAGTGATTTCAATAGAAGAAGATAACCCTAATTGCTTCGCGCGATTTTCTAAAACCTGCGGGTCACCCACCACCGTACAATCAACCGGCCAATCTTGCGCTAGCGCTTGTAAAATAATATCAGCGCCAATGCCGGCCGGTTCACCTAAGGTAATGAGTAAACGTTTCATTAGGCTTGGCGGGTAAAGTGTGTATCGTTTAAGGTGATAAACGCTTGTGAGCGTAATTTCATCACCCAGTTTTGTACGGCTTGCTCAAATTTTTGTTGGAGCAGCATATTTTCAGCGGTTTTACGATCAGGAACAGCTGGGGCTGCGCCGCCAGCACTGCGCACATCGGCCAATTTTACTAAATGAAAACCATTCGGTGTTTGAATGGGACCCACAACTTCGTTTTTATTCATGGTGATCACTTTGCTAGCAAAGGCATTCGGAACTTCAGCCAATTTACGCCAGCCCAAATCACCACCCTGTAGCGCATTGTTCCCACCAGAATTCGCCACAGCAGCTTTTTGGAAGTCGACGCCGTTTTTAATTTTATCTAAGACGGCCAAAGCACGCTGTTTCGCGGCGGCTAAAGCTTGCGGTGAGGGGTTATCACCGGTTGGAATTAAAATATCGTCTAAACGATATTCACGCGATGCATTGGCTTGAAACACGGCGGAGTGTAAAAACGCTGTAATTTCTTGTGGGCTCACCGCAATTTTGCCTGCGACTTCTTGCTGTTGAAGTTTTTCAATGAGAATTTGATCGCGTAGTTCTGTGCGGTAGCCGCTCACAGACATGCCTTCAGTGGACAACTGTGAATAAAGTTGTGTGACGCTTAAATGGTTGCGATCAGCAATGCTGGCAACGGCTTTTTCAAGTTCATCGTCAGTCACCCCTAAGCCTGCTTGTTGCGCCGCTTGAATTTGTAATTTTTTATTAATTAATTGATCAAGCACTTGTTTGCGTAACACGCTATCGGTTGGTTCGGCGATATTCTGTTGTGCAATTTGTGCCCGCGCGCTATTCATTGCGGTGGTTAAGTCAGATTGGGTCACAATGTCGTCGTTGACCACGGCAACGGTTGCATCGAGTGTTTGTTCACCGGCAAAACATACCGTTGTGAATGATAAGAAAGAACAAAGTGTTGCAAGCGCTATTTTTTTCATTTAAAAATCCTGCCCAAATTGCGGGGTGTAACCCGTGATAGAACTTAAAAGACTGTCTGGACTGCCGCTGCCAATATTGCCTAACCCTTTTAACGCAAATTGGACATAAAATTGACTGTTGTACTGCGGTTTGTTGTTTTGGGTAGGGTCAAGATTGGTGAAAGCTCTTCCGCCCACGAAACGTACCGCCCAGCAGCAAGTGTCGTATTGTAACCCATAGAGCATGTTCTGCAAATGATGTTGATCCCAGTTTTGGCTCCAACGCCCAACGGCATTGACACTGGAAACAACGGGCCAACTGAATGATAAATCGGTTAATTTTAAATTATTTTCAGATGAATTAACGCTGATGCCGCTTAAAATATCTCCATTACGAACGAACCCATAGCCGAGATTAATAATGCGAAGTGGGTCGGGCTGATAGTGTAAATTCACACTGGCATTATCAAGTTGTTTTGAGATGGGGTTCCAAATGGCGTTAGTATTTAAGCCCCAATGCGGGTTCACATTGTAATTAAATAAACCAGACGCGGGTGATAAACGCCAATGGTTAGACGGGTTTTGCGGGTAGTCAGAACATTGGCTGCTATTATTGCAAAGCGTTACATGCCGGTTCGCAAAATACACAATTTCACCCACACCCATACGAATTTTTTCAAGCCCGGTGCTGCTGTCGATAAAGCGGCTAGAAACCCCAACCCCAACTTGGTTGGCATCACCAATGCGGTCAAGACCACTAAAGCGGTTGTAATTGAACAGCTGGTCGTAAGAAAGCATATTCACGGTGGTATCAAATTCAGGAATGCTGACTTGGTTTCGATAGGGGATGTAGGTGTAATACAGTTGTGGCTCTAGGGTTTGTTGATAACCGTGCCCGAAAACGGAAAGTGAGCGGTCGAACGTAGAGCCGGTAGCGACGTCAAAAATGGGCAATACACGACGGTGGCTTGTTGGCGCATTCGTATCAGCGGTTTGATATAAATCGTACTGTGTCATTGCCAGTTGTATGCGCGGGTTAAAATAATAATAAGGTGTATAAACCGGCCAGCTAATTCCGGGTTGAAAATGAATACGATTGCCGATGGGCTGGTTAGCTGCTGTGCCAGGCGTGTTGAGAATATCAAAGTGCGTTAATTCACTATTCAAGAAATATTCTAAGCCAAAGGCTTGATCGGGGTAGTCTCCGTCGAAAATTAATTGCGGTTCACGACGATATTGGTTGCTGACGGCAGGCTCATCAATGGGATGCAGGGTTTGATAGCCTTGTAAACGACCCGTGAAATTCCAATTTGCGCCTTTGTAGAAAAGATCGGCTTCCTGCAGTAATTGGTTTTGGGTAATTGCGTTTAAGTCAGATCCGAAATCCCGGAGGTAGTAATCATCGCCGGCGTAGTTGAAATCAATGTGGCTAGACCAGTTTTTAGTGTAACGGCTGTTATCTTGCCAAGAAAAACTACGGCGGGTTGTATTAGCGCTGAGTAAACGGTTTAATTCAGCGCTAATGACTTGCGGTGTGGTGTTTGCTGCTTTTGCACTGGTATTAATTGCCGGCCCACCAAAGCGTGACGTTGCTGAATTTTGAAAATCAGTAAAAAGACGGTCGCTGGGTAAAATAGAAAAGCTAAAGTTACCTGAGCCGTAGGTATTCAAATAACGAGTCGTGTCATTTAATTGTTCACCCCGTTTTGTGAGAATGGCAGGGGTGATCGTTGTGTCGTAGTTTGGCGCTAAATTCCAATAAAAAGGAGCCATCAACGAGGGGCCTGAGGTGTTTGAGCCGCCGAAGGTCGGCCATAAAAACCCTGATTTTCGCTGGTTGTCGATTGAAAAATTCAAATACGGAAAATAAAACACAGGAAAATTTTTGACATAAATACGTGCGTTGGTGGCGTAGCCTCGACCAGTAATTTTATTTAAAACAATGTGGCTGCCTTTCACGCGCCAAGTTGGATTGGTTGGTGGGCAGGTTGAGAAGCTGGCGCGACGCAGTTCAAAAATTTTGGGTTCGGTTTGCAAAAATTCATAAGCGCGTCCCCAGGCGGTCATGGAGGTGACTTTACGCGCTTGCTTAATGTCATTGTCATTGACATTGGGGCCTATCACGGCATGACCATTCACTGCTGTTCGATAAAAAATTTTCATGAGCGATTTTTGTTGAGACTCAAAATCGTAGTGACCATTTTTTGCCACAACCAAGGTATTGGGTTCGCGTAAATGCACATTCCCGATTAAATCAAGGGTGCTGAGTTTGCCCGTGCTTGGGTCGCGGTAGAGGTAAGCTTTATTAGCTGTCATTTGTTGACCAAGACGCGTGAGCGATACCTTTCCTTGCAGCACAGAAGTGCTGTGTTGTGAAAACAAGGTTTCATCGCTAGCAATTTCTAGCGTGTCTTTTTGCGAATGACTTGGCGAAACAGGATAATTGAAGGCTTGGTCGAGATAGTAGCCGCCGCAAAAATGCGAAGCATCAGGCACCCAGCCTAATTGCGCCGCAAGCGAGTTAGCCGGCAAAGCAGCCGACGCTTGTGAAAAAAGCCCCAGTATGATCGCTGTGAGACTTAAGCAGCGATGTTTAATTTTTGCAGACATTTCATCATCCCTGCGTTATATTTTTCTTTCCCAGCGAAGAATTAACAAGTCTAGCGAAAAGTGAGGGGTAATGGAACCGATTTCAACACGAAATAATCAGATGAAAGCTTGGTTAGCGAAAATTCCTGGCTTGCCAGCCTATACTTTAACGCCCATGACGGGCGATGCGAGCTTTCGACGTTATTATCGTTTAAAAAGCGGCCGAGAAAGTTTAGTGGTGATGGATGCGCCTCCCCCTTCTGAGAATGTTCGTCCTTTCTTAGCCGTGGGTTATGCCTTGCAGCGTCTGGGTCTGCGCACGCCTGATATTTACGGGGCTGATTTAGACCTCGGTTTTTTATTGTTAACCGATTTTGGCGACAACACGTATTTGCATGCTTTAAAGCCCGATAATGCTGAATATTTATACGGCAAAGCGCTGGATGCATTAGCGATTTTGCAAGGGTGTGAAACGGTACAAGGACATACGGTACCGCCGTTTACGGCTGCGTTTATGCAGCAAGAGTGGGCTTGGCATCAAGATTGGGTGTTAAAACAATGGCTGAAGATGTCAATTTCACCAGCGGTGCAAGCAGGGTTAAATGACGCTTACCAGTGTTTGGTGCAATCCGCCGTGCAGCAACCGCAAGTGTTTATGCACCGAGATTATCACGCCAGCAATTTAATGTTGCTGACAAACGGCGGTATTGGCATATTAGATTTTCAAGACGCGTTTATCGGTCCTTTAACTTACGACTTGGCTTCTTTATTGCGCGATTGTTATATCGCTTGGCCTGAACCTTTAGTGCGACAACTCGCGGCATCTTATTTAGAGCGGTTACAAGGTCAGGGCTTATTTACCGCAGTGACTGAAGCGCAATTTATGCGTTGGTTTGATTTCATGAGCGTGCAGCGGCATTTAAAAGCCATGATGACTTTCGCGCGTAAACATGTGCGAGATCACGACAGCAGCTATTTAAAATTTATGCCCAGAACCTTGCATTATATTATTCAAGTCACCGCGCAATATCCTGAGTTAAAATCCATACATCAGTTTTATGAAGAAACAGTCATGTCTGCACTCCAAGGGGTGATGCCTATATGCGTGGTATGATTTTGGCAGCAGGTCGTGGTGAACGCATGGGTGAATTAACACGCACACAACCTAAACCTTTATTGCGCGTGGGAAAATATTGCTTAATTGAATATGCGCTATTCGCATATCAACGGGCAGGCATTACTGAGGTTGTGATTAATGTGGCGTATTTAGGTGAACAAATTCAAGCGGCACTCGGCGATGGGTCACGTTATGGGGTGAATATCGCCTATTCTGTCGAGGCGGAACGCTTAGAAACCGGGGGTGGTATTTATCAGGCGCTACCGTTATTGGGCGATGTGCCTTTTATGGTGGTGAGTGGTGATATTATTACGGCCTATCCGTTGCAGCAATTAGTAAAATCATTCGATAGTCTTGCACATTTGGTGATGGTCCCTAATCCGGTGTTTCATCCAAAAGGTGATTTTGGATTGGTTGAAAATTATTTAACGCGTCAGGCCGATCAAAAATTCACGTTTGGCAATGTGGGGGTGTATCACCCTGATTTATTTAAACAGTGTCACGCTGGTCATTTTCCTTTGAATCAAGTATTATTCCCAGCCATTGATGCTAAGCTTGTGACCGGTGAGTTATATCACGGAGCTTGGTATAATGTGGGTGATGCTTCACAATTATCAATATTGAATCAATTGGCTGAATCAACACTGCTTTTCCCTGCCTAATTTTCTGCAATAAACCCTTCTGCTTATTCAATTGATCTTGAACTTTATTTTGTTGAGTTTATTTTATGATGTGTTTAGCCATTGTTTATAGCCGTGCGGTGGCCGGCATTGAAGCGCCCTTAGTCACTGTTGAAGTGCATTTATCTCCGGGCATTGTTGGGTTTAGTTTAGTAGGCATGCCCGAAACCGCGGTAAAAGAAAGTAAAGACCGTGTGCGCAGTGCAATGATGAATGCGTTCTTTGAATTTCCAACGCGACGTTTAACGGTAAATTTAGCGCCGGCTGATTTACCGAAAGAGGGTGGACGCTTTGATTTGCCTATTGCCGTGGGCGTGATGGCAGCAAGCGGTCAAATTCCCTTAGAAATATTGCCGCAAGTTGAAATGGTGGGTGAGTTGGCATTATCAGGGGAATTGCGAGCGGTGCGTGGTATTTTACCCATTGTATTGCAGGCAAGAGCAGCGGGGCGGCGTTTAATTGTGCCGAGTGAAAATGCGTTTGAGGCGGGGTTGGTTGAGAATGCGGAGGTCTATCACGCGAAAACATTAAAAGAAGTCTGTGATTATTTGCGGGGAGAAGGGTCATTGCCGCGGTGTGAATATCGTGCGAATGCGCAGGCTGTGGTGTGTAGTGATATGAGTGAGGTGAAAGGGCAGTTGCAAGCAAAACGTGCATTAGAAATTGCAGCAGCGGGACGGCATAGTTTGTTGTTGATGGGGCCGCCGGGAACGGGTAAAACGATGTTGGCTAGTCGAATGCCTGGCATATTACCTGATATTTCTGATGATGAAGCCTTGCAAGTGGCCGCGATTGCCTCGGTGAGTAGCGATGGTTTGAATTTAGCCTCGTGGCGGCGTTTGCCGTTTCGTGCGCCACACCATACCAGTTCGAGTGTGGCAATGGTGGGGGGTGGCAGGCCGCCGCGACCGGGTGAAATTTCGCTGGCGCATCACGGCGTGTTGTTTTTAGATGAATTACCAGAGTTTGGGCGGCAGGTGTTAGAGTGTTTGCGTGAACCTTTAGAATCAGGGCATATTACAATTTCGCGTGCAGCGTGTCAGGCGGTGTTTCCCGCGAGTTTTCAATTAATTGCGGCAATGAATCCGTGCCCGTGTGGTTATGCGACAGCAACACATCGTGTGTGTAAATGTACGCCAGAGCAAGTTGCGAAATATCGCGCGAAAATTTCAGGGCCGCTGTTAGATCGTTTAGATATGCACGTAGAGGTGGGACAATTACCGGCTGCGTTGTTGCAAAAAATTGAAACGCAAACCCAAGAAACGAGTGCAACGGTGAGAGCGCGCGTTTTGCAAGCACGTGCAATACAAATGCAGCGACAAGGTAAATGTAATGCGCTATTAAGCGTGCGTGAATTAGAAGAACACGCGCGTTTAAACCCAGAAGCTGCTGATTTATTATTAACAATGATGGAGAAATTTCAACTCTCAGCGAGAACGTATCATCGCTTAATTAAACTCGCGAGAACCTTGGCTGATTTGTCTAACGACGTTGATATTCAAACGCCACACCTCGCAGAAGTGCTTTCTTATCGCTGCTTAGACAGCGTAGGAGGTCATTAATATTTTAAAAAATTAAAAAGCTGTTTTTAAGATCGACGCAAACGCGATGGTGAAGGAGGTCTATCGATCAGAGAAGGGTTTTGCGCTAACGCTTTTATTTCCTTCGGGTTGATTTTGAGTAACTTGCAAAGATCTTTCATTGCACTCGTGGGTTGCTCGCTTGGTTTCCCTGTTTTTTGATCAATACTGAGTAAATGTAAAAGCGGGTTTGATTTTCCTTCATTAACGAACCTTCGTAATTGATCTTGATAGGCTGGGTTCATTTTAACAATGTTCACTAATTCTTTTTGCAACGTTGCAAACCCTTTTTTGTTGGCATAAATGAATGATTCAAGATGAATGTTGGTCATCATATTTAAAGCTTCAGGTGATTTCTCAGCAAGTAAGACTTGTTGGTTATTATAGGCTGCTTTATTTGCATTTTGCCCTTTCGCAGTAATGCTTTTAATATCCGTCAGCAGCGTTTCGCCCCCTGTAAAAATACTATCACGCGCGTTGGTCACAGGTGGTTTTGCGACAGGCGCAGAAATCGGCGCCTGTCGATTCAAGTGTGCCATTAAGGTTGCTGTGCTATTTGGCGCGACAGACACAGTCGATTGAATAATGGCTTGCATGCGTGATATGCCTTTTTTATCTAAGCCAAGATGAACATCACGAATGGCAGCATCAACAAGCATCATTTCTTTTTCATTGAATACAATACCATTTTCGTTGATTTGATAAGGAATGCGAATATTACTAATGCCACCATCAGGCGTTTTATAACTGAAGGTAATGTGGCCGGGTTGTGAAGAAGCTCTAAATAAATAACCAAACCCTTGTTTATTTAAAGCCGCACTTGATTCTTGTTCTGTACACGCATGATAGTGAATATCGGCAAGAACATTGTGAGTCAGTTTCAGCGTTGCTTCAACCCATTCTTTATCAACGGGCGTAATGAAGTTTTTATCCACGGAATACATTTTGTGAAGCACTGTTTCAAAAGCATTACGCATGTCTTGCGTGGTTAAAAAACGCAATCCTTCTACGCCTTCTTTAAATTTAGCAAGCTCACTTTTTATTTTCGCACTCGATTGCGCACCGGCAATTTCACCATCAGTATCAAACTTTGCAACCCATGCGGGTTTTCCTGTTTTTTCGGCAGTTGCGAGGGCTTTCTCTAGATCAACAATGTGCTCACGCAGCTTTTTCAGCTGATTTTGAATCTTTTCATCGGTATGAGGGCCTTGGGACAACAAAGCAGCACTATAGTTATTATTATCGATTCCAAAGCGAAAGATGCCCGGCATGATGCGCTCCTTAAAAGGTCTGTCTTTTAAGAAGTATAGCAGAGCGAATGCGAGACGGATGCAGTGAAAGCCGTTGACATTCAAAAAGATTTTAAAAACAAGCCCTTAGCACGAAAATGGCTTATTTTAAAATCTGTTACTAAAATCTGTTACAATAGGATCAAAGGGATTTGATAACAGGTGGCTTATGACATTAACATTTTATCCGCACACTGATGATTTGACGCGGGGAACACTGAAAGAAAAAATTGAAGTGATGATGGACGCTGCCGAGCGTTATCGTGTTGCTATTCAAGACATTGCAGCGAAAGAGGCAGGGTCTGCTAAAACAATGTCCCCGAAAGATTTGCAAGCGTCTTACAACTGGGAACAGGCCGCCATCATTTTACATCGCGTGCGTGATTTGCCTGAATCAAATAAAGACGAGCGCCAGATAAAAGCGGATCTATTAACGAAATTATCAGAAGTTTACGAAGTGTTGCGCTCGGCGAAAATGTCAAAATTAGAAGCGGTTCGTTTAGCGCTCATTGGTGAAGCAAAGCAACTTCAAGGGAATGTTTGATCGCATTACCGCATTACGCCGCTGCTTCGAGGGCGTCTTTTAATTTTTTCATCGCATTTTTTTCAAGTTGACGCACGCGCTCAGCCGACACGCCTAAATCAGCGGCGAGTTCGTGCAGTGTGCGTTTATCTTCGTTTAACCAACGGGCACGAATAATTTCTTGACTGCGATCATCTAGGTGCTCAAGCGCAGTGTGCACAGCATCAATGTTGTAAGCAAGATCATTGCGGTCATCTGCTTGTAATTCGGGGTTGTAGCGATGATCTTCAAGATAAGCAGCGGGCGCTAATACGCCGTCACTTTCATCATCGTCAGAGGCATCAAAAGACGTATCTGCATTGGCTAAACGTTGTTCCATCTCGCGAACAGTTTCAGGTTTCACGCCTAAATCTTTCGCGACATCTTCAACTTCATCGTTGCTCATCCAGCCTAAATGTTTTTTCAACCCGCGCAAATTAAAAAACAATTTACGTTGCGCTTTCGTTGTCGCAATTTTCACAATGCGCCAATTTTTCAAAATGAATTCGTGAATTTCTGCTTTAATCCAGTGCATGGCAAAGGTAACTAAGCGTGCACCACGGTCAGGTTTGAAGCGGCGTACGGCTTTCATTAAACCAATGTTGCCTTCTTGAATTAAATCAGCAAGGGGTAAACCATAACCTTGATAACCCTTCGCAACTTTCACCACATAACGAAGATGCGATAACACTAATTTTTTCGCAGCTGGCAGTTCGCCTTGATATTGTAGGCGCGAGGCAAGGTCGTGCTCTTCTTCAGCACTGAGCATCGGAATTTGGTTTACATATTGAATGTAAGTGTCTAAATTACCTGCCGCAACATCAGGCAAAGTATTTGGGCGCTTTATTAAAGCTTTTTCGTTATCAGACATTGGTTTCTCACCTCTCCACTCGTGCCATTATACCCAAATTTTATTCAGAAAACAGCGCTTCAACGAATTCATCCGCATCAAACGGCCGTAAGTCATTGATTTTTTCACCCACTCCAATAAAACGTATGGGCAAGCCGCATTCTTTAGCAATCGCAAATAAAATACCGCCTTTGGCCGTGCCATCTAATTTGGTGATGATGATGCCAGTCACGCCAATGGCTTGGTGGAATTGTTTGACTTGCTGCAAGGCGTTTTGCCCGAGGCTCGCATCAAGCACAATGAAAGTTTCGTGCGGTGCGGAGGCATCTAAACGACCCAATACGCGTTTGACCTTCTGAAGCTCCGCCATTAAGCCAACTTGTGTATGTAAGCGTCCGGCGGTATCGGCCATTAAAATATCAACGTTGCGTGCGCGTGCGGCTTCCATGGCGTCAAAAATAACGGCGGCGGTATCGGCGCCGGGTTGTTGTGCAATGACGGGGGTTTGGTTGCGCTCGCTCCAGGTTTGCAATTGTTCGATAGCCGCAGCCCGGAACGTATCACCAGCGGCCAATAACACACTTTTGCCAACCGATTGATAATAATGCGTTAATTTCCCAATAGTGGTGGTTTTCCCTGCGCCATTAATGCCGACCATTAAAATAACGTGCGGGCGGGCATCGGTCAGCGGAGCCGCTTGCGGCAAACGGCTTAAAATGGCTTTCATTTCAGATTTTAAACACTGAAAGGCAGCATCGGCGTCGTTTAATTCTTTGCGAGCCAGTTTTTGGGTGAGGGTTTGAATTAAGCTTTGCGTGGTTTCAACGCCCACATCGGCGGTTAATAAAGCAGTTTCAATGTCGTCGAGTAAGGCTTGATCAAGTGTTTTTTTGCCTAAAAATAGGGCAGATAACCCCTGCGTGAATTGCCGGCGTGTTTTTGCGAGACCGTCTTTTAAGCGCGTGAAAAATCCGCCGGTGTCCGGGGTTTGCAGGGTATCGGGCGTTTCATCGGTTTTTTTGCGCTTCAAGAAATCAAACATTGCTTCAGCCTTTTAAAATGTTAGCATCTTCGGCGATGATACTCATTTTAGGCCAAGGGGCAAGTTTTATGACAAAATCACGCGGACAGGTTCGCATTATTGGCGGTGAATGGCGCGGCCGGCGGTTGCCAGTGCCTGAGGTGCCTAACTTGCGCCCCACCCCTGACCGTGTGCGAGAAACCCTATTTAATTGGCTCTCAGGCCATCTGCCGGGCGCAAACTGCCTTGATTTATTTGCGGGCAGCGGCGTGCTCGGGTTTGAAGCTTTATCGCGTGGCGCGGCAAGTGTGGTGATGGTGGATTTATCGCCGGTGGTCATCACGCAATTAAAAGCCTCAGCCACTTTATTGAGAACCACGCAAGCAGATATTTATCAGGCCTCGCTTCCAACGGGGTTACGCGCCGTTGCTAAACCGTTTGATTTAGTGTTTCTCGATCCGCCGTATCAATCAAACTTATTATTGCCGTGTTGTCATTATTTAGAACAAAATCATTTTTTATCGGATTTTGCTTATGTTTATCTAGAAGCCAATTGCACAATCAGTGATAATGAGCTTCCGACAAATTGGAAAATTGTGAAACGCCAACAGGCGGGTCAAGTTGTTTATCATTTAGCACAAAGAGTGAAACCATGACGAATGAAATGAAAAAAAAACCACGGCTAGTGTCAGGGGATACACCGACGGGGCGCTTACACTTAGGACACTGGGTGGGCTCGGTTGAAAACCGTGTGCAAATGCAAAACGACTACGATTGTTTTTTCTTCGCCGCTAACGTGCACGCGTTTACCACGCGCATGGATAAACCGGCAGACATTCACCAGAGCGTCATTGATATTATTATCGATTATTTAGCCGTCGGTATCGACCCCCAAAAAAGTACTATCTTTGTTCAATCTGATATTCCTGCGATTCCCGAGCTCACTTTCTTTTTTAGCATGTTAATTAGTTACCCGCGATTGATGCGTAACCCAACCATTAAAGATGAAATTCGCGATAAAGGCTTGGGTGAAAATTATCCGTTTGGGTTTTTGCTTTATCCTGTTGGGCAGGTGGCTGATATTCTTTCATTCCGTGCAGAGGTCGTGCCGGTGGGTGAAGACCAAGTGCCACACTTAGAAATGACACGCGAAGTCGCAAGACGCTTTAATCAACTTTATTGTGGTGTAGACACTCACGCGGAAGATGCTGATCACTTAATGCTCGGTGGTTTATTCCCCGTCGTTGATGTGAAGCTAGGCCGCGCAAAACGCTTAGTCGGCATCGGTGCGCCGAATGACCAAGGCAATTTGCTGAAAATGTCGAAGTCTTTAAACAATGCTATTTATTTGAGCGATGACCCCGACACGGTGAAGAAAAAAGTCATGTCTATGTACACAGACCCTAACCGTTTAAAACCAACCGATAAAGGCACGGTTGAAAATAACCCCCTCTGGATTTTTCACGATACCTTCAACACCGATAAACAATGGGTGGAAGAAGCGAAAACGCGTTATCGCGAAGGCGGTATCGGAGATGTGGAGTGTAAGCGCCGATTAATTGATGTGTTGGTTTCAGTCATAGAGCCTATGCGTCAGCGTCGTATCTTGATTGAGCAAGATTTAAGTTTTGTACAGCAAGTGTTAAAAGAAGGGGCTGCGAAAGCGAATGCAGAAGCTGAAAAAACCCTGCAATTAGCGAAAGCCGCGATGAAGCAAGTTTATTTTTGAACAAAATGCGAGAAAACTGCTCATTTTTAAGTGGCTTGTGTAAAATTATTTAAGCGATAGCTTTGCACTTGAAATAATTTCAGATTAAGATAGCGAAATTGTTGGGTGGTATTCGCTACCCTTCGTTTTTCTATTGGCAGTCTGTCAATGAAATGCGGTACAATTGAATTTTTAGGCCTAAAATTTAGATAAGGAATTAACATCATGCGCAAAATCTTAATCGCAGCATTAATCGGTTCAGTCGTTGGTTTAACAGCTTGCTCGAAAGGTGACAACACCAATGCAACAACCGACGACCAAACCCAAGCAACGACCCAAAGCACCGCGTCTAACGACCAAGTAGCTCCTATGC
>CBFGYM010000027.1:0-21678 GCA_965653045.1 uncultured Gammaproteobacteria bacterium | reverse complement strand
GGTGCGATCCCGCGCACCGCCGGCAGATTCAGCTTCACGTCTCGGCGCTCGTCTTAATGCTCGGAAAATAGTAACGGCTACAAGCACTCTTTCGCTTTATGCTAATAAACTAGAAACGGTAAAAATCCATCGTTTCGTTAAATTTTGCGTCTATCCTTCAGCCTATTCACCCACGCCGCTCGTATTATACTGATTATTATTGGATAAATCGACAGAAGATCGGGGCGTTGCGGGTGGGGGAGGTCTGTGCTAAAATTGAGCAAAATATAATTCCACGAAACGAGAGACGAATCATGCCCATTACCACTGAAAAAGAACTCATCACCCGATTATCAGACCCTATCGCCTTTCAAAAAGCTATCGAGAATTTGAAAGATTTTACCGACCTCATGGCATGCTTCCCCAAATACAGCGATGATTTAATCACGCAATTAAAAAATGATGCTGCGTTTTTGCAACGACTCATGATAAATGCAGAAACATTCCTTGCATTTGTGGAACAATACTCTCAAGAAACCCGCGAACTACTTGACACCGTTTTAGCTAACCATGAAAACTATCCTTATTTATTTGACACATACCTCAATGCCCTACAGCTGTTACAAGGGTCTTCAAATCTAAATTATTTTGAATCATTTCATATAAGAACAGCAGGTAACCCCTCCGAACTTCAACGCCTAATCGAAAGCCATTCAAATTATCGAATTGTTTATCTTGAAATGTTTTATCGAAACGCTCGATTCCTCTCAAATTCTACAGATTTTCGAGCCCATGTGGAAAAATTCTCATCTAAAGGCTTTTCCGAAGCATCGTACGATACTGAAAAGGAAATCCGCGCTTACTGTGAAACCAAACAAAAATCCATTGAAGCAGGTGTGCCAGTTCATAATTGCGCAGATACTATGATCACTCAGTTAACCACCAACCCGTTGTTATTTCAAAGCTTGATAGAATCAGGTTATGTATTAGGCGAATTTGCCACAACAGGGATAGATAAAAATCATGTTGATTCGCTGATGAGGCATGTTATCTTTAACAGAACAACCTACCATCATTTAATCACATCTATTCAATGCATTGAAACATTAATTGACACATTCCCTCGTTATGCTGAAGAGCTTGTATCCTCTGTTTTCTTTGATCAAGAATGTTTTGACCGCATCGTCACACTTGAAGGTGAATTAATGGATCTAATTAAAATCATCAAAGACTTGACTAACGTCAATAAACAGATTGATCCTGAAACAGAGGGCGCTTTCCATTTTCGTCGTATAACTGTTAACGCACTATTCAATGATAGAAACGTGAAGCAACGCCCCTACCCAAATTATATTGAAGCACTTCTCGAACGATTAGATAAATCCCCTAACAAGAAAAACCTTATCATCACAGTTCGACCACTTATAATAATTGGGAATGAATTTCAAAAAAAATCTGAGATTCGACCTTATGTTACCGAAATACTATCTGACCCTACCGAATTTATGCGCTCAGTCCAAACGCACAAAGATTTAACAGAGCTCGCTAAGGTGTATCCAAACATTCGCATTTTAAAATCAGGAAGCATTAACGATATTGCCCGCAATATTCAGGAGTACACAAAAGCAAGAGATAACGCGAGCGTATTAGGGCAAGCTGGCCGATGCGCCATTACTTTATTTCATCAACTCGATCCAACCACACTTGCGAAAATCGCCTGTCACACTGTCAACCAAACCATCACAGACCCTAAAGTCCTTGACGCTGTTGTCAATAAAGCACTCGACAAGCCGATAATGCCAAAGATATAAAAAAACATCAAAGCAGCCCTCTTGTCTCACTGCCTTAATTGAATGGCAGTGACAAAGGGAAAGCTCACACAACAAGAAATACTCCTACTGACAAATCCATTCCTTGTATTATACTAACCACCAAACCGCAAGGAATAATTATGCTCATTGAAGAACTCAACGCTGTGCTATCTAGTCAACATGAATTTAAACGTTTAATACCGAGTTTTGAAATTTTTGAATCGGTGTTTCATCTACACATGGCATCTGCCGCTGATGCGCTTTGTGCATGCGTTGTGAATAACACCGAACTATTCAAACACCTTATCACCACAACTGACAACTTACTCAAAATCGCGCTATTAGCACAGGTATTATCTGACCCAAAACAATTTCAAGCAAAAGCCATTGATGGCGCACCCAAAGATGCAGACACCATCGAAACGCTAAAAAATTTCAACAAACAACGAGAACCCTACCCTGACGAAATATACCTCACACCCCTATCCTCACAAATATTAAGTGACCCCTCACACCTACATCGTTTAATACGTGATAACAACGAATGCAGTGTCGACGAACCATTTCGAAAATTAATAACATTATTACCCAATCAAGCGAATGCGCTCATCATTGCCATACAACAAACCATCGCATCTCACTACCCATCCGTCGAACTCAATGAAATTTACGATTTACATGATCTACTTTTCTTATTCAAACACCACCCAATCCTGATTGATGAACACCTCGCACGCTTGTGTCACAACCAAACTGAATTCGACTCGCTAATCAATACCCCCAAAGCATTGTTAACGCTTTGGGTCATTGCACAATTATTCTCATCGACTGAACCGCCAACACTCGTAACCACACAACAACCCCTTCTTTTTTTCGTCGAAAATAAAACCTATTTATTTTTCGAATCAAGCTTACAACGCGACACACAAAAAAAAATTCCCTTATCTTCTACTTTCCTTAACGTCAACGATATTAAAACGCTAATACAAGCACACGAACGCCGAGTCAACAATCACGCGCCACTGCAAAACCACACCGAAGCATTCATGAAACGCGCATCAACCTCATCCCAAACAAATACGCAACCCGTTCACAATTTATTCAAAATATCACCTTGATTATATTCAAGTTAAACCCGGCACCCTACCCCCATTGCTCCTGTAGTACTTATGTGCTAATATTGCACACGAGTACTAAATAATTTGAGGGAATATCGCATGTCTGATATCACAGAAGAACAACTGAATATTGCATTAGCAGATCAAGTCGAATTTTCACGTGTTATTAAAAATATGGATGACGTTAACGAAATTATTTTAAACTTTCCAGCTTACGCTGATCATGTATTCACACTCATTTATGCCGACGTGACGCATTTAAAACGCTTGCTCACCTGTCCTGAAGACTTTACTCAACTCATTAAATTAGCGCATACACACACACATCTTGAAGCTCTCGACGATATTCAATATCATTTCAAAACACCTGAATTCGCACAAAAAAGCGAAGCCGTGCAAGCGAGCTACAAACAATTTGCCCAGCAAAGAGAACTTGCCATTAAAGCCGGTCAAGCGCTTCCAGACCATATTACGCCTATTGTGACGCTACTCACCACTGATGTTGAATTATTTCAAACTTTCACAACCGACACCGATGAATTGCTAGCGTTTATTCGAGAATTCCCCCAATACATCACCACCATACTCGACCGCATCGCTGACAACCCTGACCATTACAAAAATTTTGTCAAACGATATTTAGAAAGCGCCCAGGTTACAATAAGCGCCTGCATCCCTGCTCAGCTTGTCTATTTTAACGCATTCCACGCACGCGTCAGCGCTGACGAGCGCGCGTTCCAAGGTTGCATCACCACTTTAAAAACCCTGATGCATTACTTAGACATCACGGAGTTATTATCTGACCCTGAGGTTTTTCAAAGAAAATTTGCGCCTTTATTATCAGACGAAGATTTCAACGAAGATCTCAACGAAGAGCCCGAAGAAATACGAAAACCATTTAGCAACTTCATCGCGCATCGAGAAAATTTAATTAAAGCAAATCTACCTTTTCCTAACTATACGAACGCAATTATCAGCCTTATCACTTCCAGCACAAAAATATTCAATCAATTGATTGCGACAAATTATCAATTAAGAATGCTTGCTCATGAATTTCCCAAAATTCGTTTTTTTCAATCCCGAAACATTACCAAAACCGAAAATGAAATTCGTGAATACACAAACGCAAGAGACGTCGCAAGTACATTAATGCAAGGCAGACGAGACACAAGCTCGTTTTTTGCACGCTTAGACGAGCCATGCTTCAACCAAATCGTGCTTGATACCGTCGACCAAACAGTAACAACCCCAGCAGCACTGCAGGCTGTTATCGAAAAAGCATGCATTAAACCAGTCATTCGTAACGCTGCCCACTAACAGACTGCCACCTCATCAGCCAGTCATCTCAACGCCGGACACAAAAAACGTGTCCGGGCTATAAAAGCATATTATTTTTCGTTAAACTGAGCACCGGAACTTAAGGAGCTCACATGAAAATTACCCTCACCAGTCATTTTGCAGAAAAAACCACCAAAAGTGCCATCGTTATTGGCCTGAGCGAAGGTGGTGTGCTGTCCACCGCTGGCAAGCAGCTTGATAAAGCCACGCACGGCGCCTTAAATAAAATCATCAAAAGCGGTGCAGCCTCAAGCAAACTTGGCGCGTGTTTACCTGTATTTGAATTAGCCAACGGTCAATTCCCCTTAATCGTCCTCGTCGGCGCAGGCAAGGCGAAAGCATTAAACCCTACCGGTTTTCGTCAACTCGTTAAAGCAGCGACGCGTTGTTTATTTTCACTCAATGTGACCGATGCCATCTCTTACTTAACCGAACTTGAACTCACCCACCACACTCTCGATTGGAAAATTAAATTACACGCAGAAATTTCTCTTGATTGCACCTATCGATTTGATCTTTACAAATCGAACAAAGAACCCGCCATCCATCTCAAAAAACTCGAACTCGCCACCGACACCAAAGCGACCAAATCACACCAGCAAGCGCTTGAACAAGGCCTTGCTATTGCAAACGGCATGCGCTTCACCAAAGATTTAGCTAATCAACCCAGCAACGTTTGCACACCCACTTACCTAGCACACGCTGCGAAAAAACTCAGCAAAGAAACCACCAGCATTAAAGTGAAAGTGCTCGATGAAAAAGCCATGGAAAAACTTGGCATGGGGTCATTACTCGGTGTCACCAAAGGCACTGAAGAACCCGCTCACCTCATCTGCTTAGAATATTTCAAAGGCAAAAAAGGCGATGCGCCTATTGCACTGGTCGGCAAAGGCATCACCTTCGACACGGGCGGCAACTCATTAAAAACCCCTGAAAATATGGTCGGCATGAAATACGATATGTGCGGCGCCGCCACCGTGCTTGGCACCATGAAAGCCGCTGCTGAATTAAATTTACCCCTCAATATCGTCGGCATTATTCCTGCCGTTGAAAACATGCCCGGCGGTAATGCTTACAAACCCGAAGATATTTTAACCAGCCTCTCGGGTCAAACCATCGAAGTTATCAGCACCGACGCCGAAGGCCGCTTAATTTTATGCGACGCCCTCACCTATTGTGAGCGCACCTACAAACCCGCTACTGTCATTGATATCGCCACTTTAACAGGCGCAGTCTTAGTGGCGCTTGGCACCCACGCCACCGGTTTAATGAGCAACAACGAAGCCTTGGCCAAAGCCTTGCTCAAAGCCGGTGAAGAAAGCAACGACCGCGCTTGGCAACTTCCGCTTTGGGATGAGTATCAAGAACAAATCAATAGCCCCTTCGCCGACATTGCAAACTCTGGCGGACGCTTCGCAGGCACGATTACCGCAGGCTGCTTCTTATCGCGATTCACCAAGAAAATGAAATGGGCGCACTTAGATGTCGCCGGCACCGCTGCGATGATGATGGGTACCAGCGAAAGAATGGCAACCGGTCGTCCTGTCCCTATGTTAGTTCAATATTTATTGGATCAAATCTAATGAAAATTGATTTTTATATCATCGAAAACGGCGGCGAGGCTGAAGCCTGGCTCGCCGCTTGCGAGCAAACTGCCGCAGCGGCCACCACAGGCAAGGTTTATCTCTATACCGCGAATGAAGCAGCCAGCGATCAAATGGATGACCTACTGTGGTCGTACCAACCCGATGCTTTCATTCCCCACCAATGTCTAGACGTAAACGACCCTGAACCACCGGCTGTCCAAATTGGCAACATGCCGCCGCCGTCCGATTACACTGGCACATTGATCAATCTTCAACCAACTTTACCGGCATTTTACACACAATTTGACCGTCTCGTTGAAATTGTATTTTCCGACCCAACTGTGCAACAATTAGCGCGCGAACGATATAAACACTATCGCGACGCAGGCCATGAATTAAACACGCATAAACAATAAGTGAATAAAGATGACGACTCTCGATAAGACATATCAACCCGAAAGCATTGAAAACCAAACCTACGAACATTGGGAAAAAAATGGCTATTTTGCACCCAGCGGCAAAGGCGACCCTTTTTGCATGATGCTACCGCCACCCAATGTGACAGGCAGCCTACACATGGGTCACGGGTTTGGTTCAACTTTAATGGATATTCTTATTCGATATCATCGTCTTTGCGGTGATAACACGCTTTTACAACCCGGCACCGACCACGCCGGCATTGCCACACAAATGGTGGTTGAGCGTCAATTAAACGCCACCGGCAAAACACGTCACGATTTAGGCCGTGAAAAATTCCTCGAAAAGGTATGGGAATGGAAAGCACAATCGGGCGGCATGATTACAAAGCAATTTCGTCGTCTAGGCACCTCCATGGACTGGTCACGTGAATGCTTCACGATGGATGAACCCCGCTCAGAAGCGGTACGCGAAGTTTTTATTCGTTTATTTAACGACGGTTTAATTTATCGCGGTAAACGCTTAGTGAATTGGGATCCGGTTTTGCTCACGGCAATTTCCGACCTTGAAGTCTTGAATGAAGAAGAAAATGGGTTTATGTGGCATCTACGCTACCCATTAGCAAACGGCAACGGGCATTTAATTGTCGCAACAACCCGCCCAGAAACTTTATTAGGTGACACTGCGGTTGCTGTTCATCCTGAAGATGAGCGTTATCGTCACCTCATTGGTCAGCAAGTCAAATTACCGCTCACCGACAGACTCATCCCCATCATTGCGGATGAATACGTCGACCCCTTATTTGGCACAGGCTGCGTGAAAATTACCCCTGCCCATGATTTTAACGATTACGCTGTTGGCGCACGTCATCAATTAACACCCATTAATATTTTCACGCCCACTGCACACTTAAATGAAAATGCACCCGCACAATATCAAGGCTTAGATCGCTTTAAGGCTCGTAAAAAAATTGTTGAAGATTTAACAGCACTCGATTTAGTTGAAAAAATTGAACCGCATAAATTAAAAGTACCGCGTGGTGATCGCTCTGGTGCCGTCATTGAACCTTATTTAACTTTTCAATGGTATGTTAAATGCAAACCCTTAGCAGAGCCTGCCATTAAAGCGGTTCAATCGGGCAAAGTGAAATTCATACCTGAAAATTGGGATAAAACTTATTTTCAATGGATGAATAATATCGAAGATTGGTGCATCAGCCGACAACTCTGGTGGGGGCATCGCGTTCCGGTGTGGACAGATGAAGCCGGTAAAATGTATGTCGGACACAATGAAGCCGATGCCAGAGAGCGCAATCATCTACCCGCTGATTTAAAGCTGACGCAAGATGAAGACGTGCTTGATACATGGTTTTCCTCAGCTTTATGGCCGTTTTCAACCTTAGGCTGGCCGAAACAAACGCTAGACCTTGCCACGTTCTTCCCGACGCAAGTGTTAGTCACCGCTTTTGATATTATCTTCTTCTGGGTAGCTCGTATGATTATGATGAGCCTGTATTTCATGAAAGAAGTACCCTTCAAAGAAGTTTATATCACAGGCTTAATTCGTGATGCTGAAGGCCACAAGATGTCAAAATCAAAAGGGAATGTACTAGACCCCATTGATTTAATTGACGGTATCACCCTAGAAAAGCTCGTTGAAAAACGCACAACCGGGTTAATGCAACCTGAAAAAGCAAAACAAATTGAGAAAAACACGCGTAAAGAATTCCCAGATGGCATTACCCCGCATGGAACCGATGCTTTACGTTTCACTTTCTGCTCAATGGCTACGTATACTCGCGAAATTCGGTTTGACATGAACAAACTAGGCGGCTACCGTAATTTTTGTAATAAAATTTGGAATGCAACACGTTACGTATTAATGAACACGGAAGGGCATGATTGCAGCGCGGGCGGAGAATTATCGTTAGCCGATCAATGGATTATTGCCAAATTACAAGGGCTAATCACTGAAACACATCGCACCCTGAAAGATTTTCGCTTCGATTTTTATGCGAGTGCTTTATACGAATTCACTTGGAACGAGTTTTGCGATTGGTATTTGGAATTATCTAAGCCAGTCTTAACCTCAGCTGAGAGCACACCTGCACAATTACAGGGAACACGATATACCTTGGTTTATGTGTTGGAATCGTTATTGAGATTACTACATCCTGCGATGCCCTTTATCACTGAAAACTTATGGCAAAAAGTTGCCCCCCTTACAGGCATTGAAGACAGCAGCATTATGTTAATGCGCTATCCAACTGTCGATGCGTCATTAGTGAATATCACCAGTGAAACGAAAATTGAATGGTTAAAGCGCTTTATTGTGTCCGTACGCACATTGCGTAGTGAAATGAATATTGCACCAAGCAAACAATTGCAGGCGCTGTTACGCAATGGAAATGCGCAAGACAAAACCTTAGTACAATTACTTGAGCCCATGTTAAAAACCTTAACGAAATTATCAAGCTTCACATGGTTAAATGAAAACGACACACCACCACCGTCTGCAACAGCGCTCGCGGGTGATCTTGAAATTTTGGTGCCTTTATCTGACTTTATTAACCCCGAAGAAGAACGCGCGCGTTTAAATAAAGAAATTGCAAAGCTTGAGAAAGAACATTTGCAGTTATCTGTCAAATTGCAAAATCCGCAATTTGTCGAACGCGCCCCGGCGGAAGTGGTCGCGAAAGAGAAAGAACGTTTAACAGACATTGAAAAATCACTCGGGAAGTTGAAAGCACAGTTTGAAGCCGTGAGTGCGTGATTTTTTATTAGCAATGCGTGAAGAATAGCCGTTCATCCTTCGAGACGCGCAAAACACGCGCTCCTCAGGACGAACGGTGAGGTTTTAGCTCGAAAGCTCTGCCGATCATCCTGAGGGGCACACGTTTTTTGTGTGCATCTCGAAGGATGTACGTCTCAAGGGATGAGCGGCACTTCGTAACCGTGACATTTCAAACTAGGAAGCACCTTTATGCTGCTAAAAAAATATATCAAAATCAATAATGCAGTCGGTCTCTATAAACAAGCCTACTCTCCCTTCTCTAAACCCTTTTTTGGCGTAGACGAAGACGCACTTCATGCCGCAAAGCAACAATACGAACAAAATAAACCCAAATTCATTGAGCTCGGCCTTAATCTTGATAATTGGTTTGATGCGCTCCAGCGCGAGCTTGCTAAAACCACAACCTACATAGACCCACGTGAATTGCGTGATCTCGCCGCAAAAATGAACGACATCATCAACGAGGTCAGCACTAAAAACTATAAAAAATTAACTGAACTCTCGAACGATTCTTTAAGCCGAGTACACGACAACCTCAGTTGCATCAAATCATCATTACACTATAAAAACAACCTCGGCGTCACCGCTATCAAATTGTTATTCCCCATCACAGCCGTGTTAGTGGTTGCCGCTTCCATTGCTGCATTTTTATTAATTCCCCTCATCCCTGCCATGATCATCAGCACCGTTGCAACGGTGATATCCGCTGTGATGTTGGAACTACCACACAGACTCAAACTCCACGATAGACTCAATGCCCGTGCAAGCAATAAAAGTAACACCGACCCTTTGAAAATAGCCGTAATACAACTCCTTGAGGGAGCCTTAGAAAAATACAATATCCTCTTAAAGGATATTAATACCCTCAAAAATTACAATAAAAATACCAACTACAAACGAAATACCCTTGATGCATGCACGCCAATCGTCACCCTTGATGGCAATGAAGATCAAGCTCAGTACTATGCAGCCTATAGCGCCGTTTGTCGTATCAATCACGCACTTAGCACTGCGAAAAACGAACGCAAATCGCTACAAATAAAAATTAAACATGTCGCAAACATGCAATATAACCAAACAGGCCTTGCAGAAACCATTCATACAACAACTCAAAAAATTGACCACTTAAAAAAAGAACGCAATGTAGCTTTGGAAAAATTCATTGCCGTTAAAACATCTCTCACACCGCGAAACAACGTAGGTCTCTTCTCGCCTACCTTCACCACGCCTTCCTCTAATCCAAAACACGAATGCAAACCCTGGAAATCTCCCTTTGCACTAGGAACAATTTAACATGCGATTATTTATTTTATTTTTATTATTCAGCACAGCAACCTACGCCGATGTATTTAGCAGCTCTGCATTTGATACTGCGGGGGCGCCGCTGCCGCAGCAAATTCAAACAAACGGCGAGAAAGTCATTTTAGTCGACCCCGCGAATCATTTTTACGGTGCTTACAGCACTAAAGGCAATTTAATCCGCTGGGGTATTGCAACGACGGGTGCGAATGATTGCAAAGACAGTGACAAGACTTGTCGGACGCAGACGGGGCATTATCGTATTTATTCTTTAGGCAATGAGCACTGCGTTTCTAGCAAATACCCCTTCCCAACAGGCGGCGCACCGATGCCGTATTGCATGTTTTTTGTAAACGGCCAAGCCATACACGGCTCAGACGATGTGCAATCAGCCAATGCGAGTCACGGATGTGTGAGAGTACACGTGAGCGATGCAAAATGGTTGCGCTATCAATTTGTCGAAGCACCATCCAAAATGAATCATTATCAAGGAACGTTGGTCATTATTAAAAGTTACTCGTAATAGAACACAGAATTTCATCTAAGCGCGGCAGTAACTGTCGCGCCATCGCTGTGTTTTCGTGGCAAGCAACTTCAGAAATTACTTTAATAATGGGTTGTAAACGGCTTTCATCATCTTCTGTTAATTCCGTTACTAACGGCAAAGAAACCGGATGCACAGCCAACAAGTTATGCTTAGAAATTAATTCGCTCGCATCAATCTCATCTTCACCCGCGGCTTCATAAATCGTTTGAACAATGCGCTCTAACTCGTGCATTAAATGTGGGCTATTCACCACTTCATCTAAATGTTCTGCAATATAAACATTAAGTTCACGAATTAAGTGATTTAACAATTCTTGAATTTGGGTCTCATGACGGGAATCCATGCGCTATCCTCGTTAATTTTTATACTCTTTTTTGAGTATAAACGGAAAATAACGCATGGTTGAAAAAATTTAAAAAACTTCGATTAATTCCTGCGATTTCACAGTGTTATCAATCGCTTGAAGTGTTTTCAGTAAGTCTTTGATTTGATGTAGCGGCCACATATTGGGGCCATCAGACGGGGCTTGATCTGGGTTTGGATGCGTTTCCATGAATAAGCCTGCCACACCGACTGCAACCGCCGCTCTTGCCAACACCGGCACAAACTGACGCTGACCACTCGACGACGTTCCACTTCCGCCTGGCAACTGCACTGAATGCGTGGCATCAAACACCACGGGGCAACCTGTTTCACGCATCACCGCCAACGAGCGCATATCAGAGACTAAATTATTATAGCCAAATGACGCACCACGCTCACACACCATAATTTGCGAATTACCCGTTTCGCGCGCTTTATCAACCACATTTTTCATTTCCCAAGGTGACAAAAACTGTCCCTTCTTAATATTCACGGGAATTTGCTGCTCAGCCACGCGATGAATGAAATTGGTTTGACGACACAAAAACGCCGGCGTTTGTAACACATCAACCACTTTTGCCACTTCGTGCATCGGTGTATCTTCATGTACGTCGGTTAAAACCATCACGCCAATTTGTTTTTTCACTTTTTCTAAAATTTGCAAACCTGCTTCCATGCCAGGCCCTCGATAACTTTTCCCAGAGGTTCTATTTGCCTTGTCATACGAAGATTTATAAATAAACGGAATGCCTAATTCATTCGTAATTTCTTTTAATTGCCCGGCGGTATCTAACGCGAATTGTTCGCTTTCAATCACACAAGGCCCTGCAATTAAGAAAAAGGGCTGATCTAAACCTACCGTGAATTGTCCGAGTTTCATTTAACCAGTTCTCCTTTCTGGGTTTTTTGTACATGATAGGCTTTCGCCGCTTCAATAAAAGCAGAAAACAATGGATGTCCGTCACGCGGTGTTGAGGTAAATTCCGGGTGGAATTGACAACCCACAAACCAAGGGTGATCAGGCAGCTCTATCAATTCAACCAAATTTTCAGTCGCTGAACGACCAGACACTTTCAAACCTTTCTTTTCTATCGCTGGCAGTAATTCATTATTCACTTCGTAACGGTGACGATGACGCTCAATAATTTCATCTACGCCATAAATACGACGCACTAAACTATCAGGTGTTAAACGACATAATTGACCGCCCAAACGCATGGTGCCGCCAATGTCGGAATGATCGTGGCGCACTTCTTTCTGGCCAGCTTGATTAATCCATTCCGTCACTAAAGCAACCACAGGATACGGCGTTTGCTTATCAAATTCAGTACTGCTTGCATTGGGCATATTCGCAACGTTTCTAGCGTATTCAATTAAAGCAATTTGCATACCTAAACAGATACCGAAATAAGGGATTTTATTTTCACGTGCAAATTTCGCCGCTAAAATTTTACCTTCAACACCGCGCGAACCAAACCCGCCCGGCACTAAAATAGCATCAAGGTTACGTTCGAGTTTTTCAATGCCGCCTTGTTGCTCTAACATTTCAGAATCAATGTATTCAATATTCACACGTGTACGCGTTGAAATACCAGCGTGTTTTAAAGCTTCTGATAAAGATTTGTAAGAATCGGTCAAATCAATATATTTACCCACCATACCGATAGTGATTTCTGCATCGGGGTGACGATAGGCTTCTTCTACTTTTTTCCAGTCTGATAAATCAGCCGGCTTGGCATCTAATTTCAAATCATCGCACACAATGCGATCTAAACCTTGCTCGTGTAATGCACGCGGTAGCTGATAAATAAAATCAACGTCTAATAATGGAATAACAGCTTCTTTCGTGACGTTAGTGAATAACGCAATTTTAGAACGCGCGCTTTCTGCAATGGGTCTGTCGCTTCTGCAAAGTAAAATATCAGGCTGAATACCAATTGAGCGTAATTCCTTGACAGAATGCTGTGTTGGTTTTGTTTTAATTTCACCCGCTGTTGGAATATACGGTAATAACGTTAAGTGAATAAACAAGGTGTTTTGACGACCCAATTCTACGCGCATTTGTCGAATGGCTTCAAGGAAAGGCAGCGATTCAATATCACCAACCGTGCCGCCAATTTCAACCAACACCACATCAACATCGCCTGCGCCTTCAATCACGCAGCGTTTAATTTCATCAGTGATATGTGGAATCACTTGAACCGTGCCGCCTAAATAGTCGCCGCGGCGTTCTTTACGAATGACATTGGCATAAACACGCCCCGTCGTGAAATTATTTGCTTTCGTCATTTTGACACGAGAGAAACGCTCGTAATGACCCAGGTCTAAGTCAGTCTCTGCGCCGTCTTCGGTCACAAACACTTCACCGTGTTGCAGGGGGTTCATTGTGCCAGGATCAACGTTGATATACGGATCCAATTTCATTAGATTAATTTTTAAACCTCTGGCTTCCAAAATAGCAGCCAAAGAAGCGGAAGCGACGCCTTTCCCCAAAGAAGAAACAACACCACCGGTGATAAAGATATATTTTGTCATGAATGAGATTCGTTGAATTAGTGTGCCTGGATACGCACTCTAACAAAAACAGCCTTTTCCCGCAATGATTCCGACGGATATTTTACTGAACGCCTTGACGCAGGCTTGCTAAACTTTTAGGCTGTACGGGAACGTTTCATTCGCTCGACTTTAGGAGATACACTCATCATGATGCGACTTTTTGTATTATTAATAATCTTGGTTGCGATCGCAGTTGGCGTTTTTGCCTTGGTTTTACCCCGCGATCAACTTGTCCGTTTAATCATTTTCCGTGATTTCTTTGACGTGACCCTGCCCATTTTGGCGTTTGGTGCGTTAATTAAGTACCTATGCACCTGCAAGTCTAACTGCCACTAGGTTTTGTAAGCCGTTCATCCTTCGAGACGGCCTGCGGCCTCCTCAGGACGAACGGTGAAGTTTCAGTTGCAACACTACCCCGTTCGCCCTGAAGAGCGCGTTTCGTGCCGTTCGCCCTGAGGAGCGCGTCTCGTGCCGTTCGCCCTGAGGAGCGCGTCTTCTGCGCGTCTCGAAGGGCTCGAAGGGCTCGAAGGATGAACGGCACACTCAATTCATCTCAAACACCCAGCCTGCCTCAGCGGGGCGGGCTAGGTAGTCTGCATCCACCCCTATACCCACCACCCCCACCAGTGTTTCTTCCACATACATCAAGGGCAGCACGGCTCGCTCCCATGGCAGAATCGCGGCCTCTTGTAACAGGTTTTTGAGCAATAAACGACCGCGCCCCGCCAATTTTAAGCGTTCACCCCCTTGCCGATACTTCAAAGTCACCGTCCCCACTCGCGCTGATAACCCCTGCCCCATCACCGGCACCGCCTCTAAACGCCGCCCATCTGGCAAATGCGCCGCCTGCTTCAAATGCCAAACCAGCGCTAATTCACCCGCTTTAACTGCCTTAACGCAATGCAAATCATCACGATATCGACGCAGCTCTACCTCACCCCAACGCACACAACACTGCCTATCCCAAGCCGCAGGCAACACATCACTCAAAATAGCCTCTAATTTCTTCGTAGACGGTTGAATAACCCCCCGCTGGCTAAACCATGCCCGCAACACCGCCTTTTGCAAAATCGGCGCCGCCTCATTCAACCCCGCCACCGACAAAGTCCCTCTCCGAGACCCGGCCAAACCCTTTAATTTCTCATCTAATAGACTCGACAATAACAACTCGGCTTCGGCACAATGCAAGGCACTGCGTGCAATCACAGCGCTCACAGCCGGCCAGCGACTCGCCAATGGGGGTAATATTTCATGACGAATAAAATTACGTGAAAACTGGGTAGCTGCATTCGAGCTATCTTCCACCCACACCAACCCTGCGGCTTTTGCATACGCCTCAAGTGCAGCACGACTTGCTGATAACAAAGGCCGGGCGTGCACTCCCTGTCCAAATGCCTTTTCCGCCGGCATCGCAGACAAGCCCTTCACCCCCGCCCCGCGGCATAACTGCACCAAGAATGTCTCGGCCTGGTCTTCTTGATGATGCGCTGTTAGTAACACATCACCCGGCGCCAACAAGTCAGCAAAAGCTTCATAACGCAAATGCCTCGCCTCTGCCTCAATATTCTTCCCTGCCCCTGATAATTGAACCCGCACAGACACACACGGAATATTTAAATCAGATGCGAATTTTTCACAATGCAATAACCACGCATCCGCATGTGCATTTAACCCGTGATGAATGTGAATGGCAGCAAAAGAATAAATAGGTAATTGTGAAGCAAGATGCAATAAAACCGTGGAATCTAACCCGCCGCTATACGCAACAACATAACGGCGGTTTGACCCGAAACGTTCACACGTCAGACGCAATAAATTAAGAAGCGAGTCCATAATTCATAATGCGTTTGTAACGCTCTTCAACTAAAGTTTGCAAAGGATAAGACTGCAACACAGTGAGTTGTTGTAAAATGGTTTGCTTGATGTTATCAGCCACTAATTGATAATTCCGATGTGCACCGCCCAATGGCTCAGGAATAATGCTATCAATCACACCTAATTCTAAAATACGCTCAGCGGTTAAATTCATCGCCTCTGCGGCTTCTGGGGCTTTTTCAGCACTCTTCCATAAAATGGAAGCGCAACCTTCTGGTGAAATAACCGAGTAAATGGCATATTTCAACATATTCACGCGATCACCCACACCAATCGCTAATGCGCCGCCCGAACCACCTTCACCAATCACGGTGCAAATAATGGGGGTTTTTAAACGAGCCATCACAAATAAATTTCGTGCAATCGCTTCACTTTGGTTACGCTCTTCTGCACCAATGCCCGGATAGGCACCCGGGGTATCAATAAAGCTAATAATAGGCAGTTTGAAACGCTCAGCCATCTGCATTAAACGCAAGGCTTTACGATAATCTTCAGGATTTGGCATACCAAAGTTTCGTTCAATTTTTTCATTAGTCTTGCGGCCTTTTTCATGCCCAAGCACCATCACTGGCATACCTTCTAAGCGTGCTATTCCCGCAATAATTGGGGCACCAGCTGAGGTCATTCGATCACCCGAGAGTTCGTCAAAATCGGTAAAAATTAGCGGAATTAAATCAGCCGTATGCGGGCGCAGTGGATGACGCGCCAATTGCGTCACCTGCCAAGGCGTTAAACGGCTAAACGTATCTTTGATTAGCGCATTGCATTTCGACTCTAAGCGGGCAATTTCTTCGCTTAAATTAATATCTGCGTCAGACCCCACCATGCGCAGTTCTTGAATTTTGGCTTCAAGCTCCGCAATGGGCTGCTCAAAATCAAGAAAGTTAATATTCATCATGCCCCGTTGCCCTCGGTTTAAAACCGCCTATCATAACCAAACTTTATATTAAATTCCATTGGTGGCATGCTATCATCCCAAGATTCAAACCGTGATAAGGGATAACCGGCGCCCATGGAGCCAACATTTGTACACCTGCGTTTACATACCGAATTCTCCCTAAGTGACGGAATAACAACCATTTCTGCCCTGGTTGAAAAAGCCGCTGCCGATGGCATGCCCGCCCTTGCTATCACCGACATCAGCAACCTCTATGCCACCATAAAATTTTATAAAGCCTGCCTACAGGCGGGTATTAAACCCATTATTGGGACTGATTTAACCATCACCAACCCCGATAACCCCGAAGAGACGAGCTTATTAACCGTTTTATGCCAAAATCAAATCGGATACCAAAACCTCTTAAAACTGGTTTCCTTAGCCTTCTTGCAAGGCCAAACCCTCGACCAGCCCACGGTGCAATGGGCTTGGCTGGAAGCACACAGTGACGGTTTAATTGCGCTCTCAGGCGCACAAGCCGGCGCCATTGGCCAGGCACTACTTAGCAATAACGCCGCTGTTGCCGCTGCCCGCTTAGCAAGCTTTAAAGCCTTATTCAAAGACCGATTCTATCTTGAAATAAGTCGTGTTGGAAAAGCAGACGAGGCAGAATATCATCCCGCATTGATTAAACTTGCACTCTCAAGCCATACACCCATTATTGCGACCAACGACATCCGCTTCATGGAAAAAGAAGATTTTGAAGCGCACGAAGCACGTGTGTGCATTCAAGAAGGACAAACGCTCACCGACCCTGCCCGCCCAAGACATTACACGGCGCAGCAATATTTTCGTACGCAATCAGAAATGGGAGCGTTATTCAAAGATTTAAACAGCGCCTTACAAAACACGGTTGAACTTGCGAAACGTTGCAATGTCACCTTTACGCTTGGCAAAAATATGTTGCCGCATTTTGAAGTGCCTGAAGGTGATACCACCGAATCTTATTTAGAGCACGTGGCAGCGCGCGGTTTGAAAGAACGTTTGCAAACCATCTACGGTACTGACCCTGAAAAACTCACCGCGAAATATCCTGATTACGAAGCACGTTTAAAACGCGAATTATCGGTGATTAACAGCATGGGGTTTGCTGGCTACTTCTTAATCGTGGCTGACTTTACCCAATGGGCGAAAGATAATGACATTCCCGTAGGGCCTGGCCGGGGTTCGGGTCCGGGTTCGTTAGTGGCTTACGTATTAAAAATTACAGACCTCGACCCGCTTGCGTTTGAATTATTGTTTGAACGGTTTTTGAATCCTGAACGGGTTTCCATGCCTGACTTTGATATCGACTTTTGCATGGACGGCCGCGACCGCGTGATTGATTACGTGATGAACCGTCACGGGCACGATAGCGTGTCACAAATTATTACTTACGGCACGATGGCTGCCAAAGCGGTGGTGCGCGATGTAGGGCGCGTGCTTGCGATGGGTTATGGGTTTGTTGATAAAATCGCGAAACTCATTCCGTTTGAATTAGGCATTACGCTTGAAAAAGCCCTAGAACAAGAACCCTTGCTGCGAGAACGTTACGAGCAAGAAGACGAAGTGAAAACCTTAATAGACCTTGCGTTAAAACTCGAAGGCATTACGCGTAATGTGGGTAAACATGCGGGCGGTATTGTCATTGCACCCGGTAAACTCACTGATTTTGTGCCGCTGTATTGCGAACCAGGTGAAACGGCTCACCCCGTCACCCAGTTTGATAAAGACGACGTAGAATTAGCAGGCTTAGTAAAATTCGACTTTTTAGGGTTGAAAACGTTAACCGTGATTGATCGCGCGTTAAAATTAATTAATAAAGACAAAGAAACGAAAGTTGATATTGGTTTAATTCCATTTGATGATACGGCTACCTTTGATTTATTGAAGAAATGTAAATCAACGGCGGTGTTCCAGCTAGAATCACACGGGATGCGTGACTTAATTAAACGTCTACAGCCCGATTGTTTTGAAGACATGATTGCGTTGGTGGCTTTATTTAGACCGGGACCTTTGCAGTCGGGGATGGTGGATGACTTTATCAATCGTAAACACGGCCGTGCACGTGTGGTATATCCGCACCCTGATCTTGAACCCATTTTACGTCCGACTTACGGCGTTATTTTATATCAAGAACAGGTCATGCAAATTGCACAGGTGCTAGCGAGTTATACGCTAGGCGCTGCAGATATTTTACGTCGTGCGATGGGTAAGAAAAAACCCGAAGAAATGGCACAGCAACGCGCTATTTTTACCGAGGGCGCGACTAAGCGCGGTGTGAAAGAAGAAACGGCAACGTCTATCTTCGATTTGATGGAAAAATTCGCGGGTTATGGTTTTAATAAATCGCACTCGGCTTCTTATGCACTCATTGCGTATCAAACGGCATATTTAAAAGCGCATTATCCCGCGGAGTTTATGGCGGCCGTGTTATCGTCTGATATGGATAAGACCGATAAAATTATCGTGTTTTTAGCCGAATGCGAAAGCATGAAATTGCGCATGTTACCGCCTGATGTGAATGAGAGTGATTATTTCTTCAAAGTCATGTCGCAAGAAGAATTACGTTACGGCTTAGGCGCGATTAAAGGCATGGGTGAGGCGGCGATTGAAAATATTGTTGCTGAAAGAAATGCGGGGGGCGCTTATAAAAATTTATTTGATTTTTGCCAACGCGTTGATTTAAAGAAAATTAATAAACGCGCCTTGGAAGCCCTGATTAAATCAGGCGCGTTTGATGCGTTTGGGAAACATCGTGCGACTTTGATGGCTTCATTGCCGAATGCGTTGCAGCAAGCTGAACAAGCCTTACATAATCAAACCTATGGTCAGCAAGATTTATTATCCATGCACGTCGAAGTGACGCCGCATTATGTGGAAGTCGAAGCGTGGGCGGAAGACGTGCAATTACAGGGTGAAAAAGAAACGCTTGGGTTTTATTTAACAGGGCATCCACTGAACCGATATTTAAATGAAATTAATCATTTCACGACAGGTCGATTAATTGATATTCACCCAGCGAATCATCAACAAGCCACTGTTGCGGGTATGATTGCAAATGTTCGAACTCGCCAAACAAAACGCGGCGACAAAATGGCTATTTTTACGCTAGATGATGGCACAGCGACGATGGAGATGATTTGTTTCTCTGAGCCGTATCATAAATACCGGCCATTAATTGCAGAAGACCAAGTAATCATTGTGAGCGGTGATGTGGGTCACGATGATTTTAACAATAGCGCGAAAATTACCGTGCGTGATGTGGTCACCATCGACCAGGCTCGCGAGAAATTTGGCAAGCATTTGCAAATTACCGTGCAATCAGACGAAAATTTCGACCCAGAAGCACTGAAAAATATATTACTACCCTACCGCGGCGGCCAATGCCCCGTCAAACTTAAACTGATCAAAGACGGCGTCGAAACCCGCTTAACCTTCGGCAACCACTGGCTCGTCAAACCTTGCAGTGAGTTGCTGAATAGATTGGTCGACCAGTTACAGCTAAAAACGGTAGAAGTGATTTATAAATAATAAATTCACGTTGTGATGGCAATGATTGCAGCAGTCTCAATGCCCCCTCCAGCTGATGTTATTGCTTTTCATCGCGCAGACATGGGGCTAGAGGGGGGATACTCTTAAGCTAGTGCAGTTAAGGTTTAATAATATTTTAAAAATTTAAAAAACAAACTGAGGATATTATGCGACACGACAAACTTTCTTTTCTTTTATTTGTAAATGAACTCAAAAAAAATTCACCTGAAAACACACGGCTTACGTTAGCTAATGACACACTCTCTAACAGCATCGATCATATTCATCAGCTATGCACCGCGATTGAAAACAACACGACGTGCACTTATCTCGATTTCACCACCAATATGCTCAATGATGACACCCTAAAACAATTATGCAACGCGATGAAATGCAATCAAAAAATTACAATGATCAGTTATCTACGATTACATCAATCTCAAGCACTCATCGATGAGCTATCAAGCTATTTAAATCGAAACCGAAAACTGGCACTTGAGTCGCCGTTCATCGAACCGGATATAACAGGGTTTGTTATATTAGAGGATCCTTTCGATCATGCACTCAGCTATCTGAACCAAAACCGTATCCCGGAGCTCTATTCACTCCTGAGATCCTTCCCTCAATTAGTCTTACAAACCAACGGCTCAATCACACTCCTGATACATGCGATTGTAGGCGGACAGATTGATTGCGTTCAATTATTATTACACTTAGGCGCATCGCCCAATTTAGTCGTTCAACATGAAGTACGAGGCAAACAAGGTAAAATGTTATCTGTCATCACTCGTACCCCCTTAACAACGGCTGTTGATGAAAATGAACTCGTCATTGCTGAATTATTATTAAAAAAGGGAGCCAATGTTGAGTCTCATAGCCAAAGAACTCCTGCGCTGCATAACACCAACAGCCCTGAAATGGCTGAACTATTACTGAGGTACGGAGCTAATTTGCACTCTCGCATTTCAGAGGCTTATTATATAGAAAATAATGGCAATTCCGTGTTGCACTCTACTTGCAATTACTCAAAAATTTTTGCTTTAATTAACTTCTTAATGATAAATCATCACCCCGTCGAGGTTTATAATCAGGTTCTTAGAACGCCTTTACATCTTTTTATGGCGTATTGTTTTCGTTACATACCAGAAGAATTTATTGCCATCATTAACCTTTTCTTATTTAATGGCGCAAACCCGCTTTCAAGAGATATTAACAACAAAACTCCCGCTGAATTAGCAAACCCAGATCATCGAGCACTCCCTCGGCAACTCAATCGCGAATATTCGAAAATTGCAATGTCTTGCGTCGCTTTCAAGCAGGCACATCGCACAAATACGAGCTTTTTCACAACGTTACCGAATAACGTCATAGAAGAAATTATCAACCAAACGACCGACGACGCAACCCTGATCTTACCCAGGACAAAACACGCCATCGTCCAGCGATTATTGAAATGATAAATTATCGTTATCATTTTGCAAAAATTTGAAAGTTGGCTGTAAGCCAATAACATCTTAGCCTGGGGCAAAGGTTGCGCGCAGCGTAA
>CBFGYM010000026.1:0-22335 GCA_965653045.1 uncultured Gammaproteobacteria bacterium | reverse complement strand
TTCTGCGCGAACCTGATAATAAATCAATCATTCCTTCTTGAACCCATTTTTCCAATCGCGATTGAGAAAACATCGGATATAAACTCAGGCACCTTACCCTCTAATGATTCAGGCGAACAAAATAAGGGTGAGCCTATGTTTTGCAAATTCGGTTTTCTATCATGAGAAAACCGTGAAGCATTCACGTCAATCACGCGGGCAACAAACTTACCCCTCTCTTCTGCGATGAGAATATTATCAGGCTTCAAATCACAATGAATAATATCGCGCTTATGCACGATCATCAGGGCATCAATAATCGCTAATGCCAGTTCAATTCTGCGCGAACCTGATAATAAATCAATCATTCCTTCTTGAACCCATTTTTCCAACATTAAACCGGGCAAAAAAGCTTCTAAATGACTAAATTTAAAAATACGACCCTGAACATCACGATGTATTTTCGAAGACTTTAAATAATTTAAGCGCAACAATAAACTTTCTTCACGGTCAATTTCGGATAAAACGTAATCGTGACAAGCCTGATATTTATCAGCACTCACTTCTTCGAGGTTTAAAATAGAGCTTTTATATACACGTGGTTTCGTCGTCACCATCGGTTCGCGCTGTGCGTTAAAACGAAATGTTCGCAAGTTTCGATAGACAGCAGCATGCTTTCCACCTTCAAAAGGCTCATTTTCAATTGCCGCAATACGCCATTCTGCTAGACATTTTTTACTTTTACGCAAAACCAATTTTTCATTTGAACGTATATAAAAAATAACCTCTAGCTGACGATCAGGCGTTTTATGTCTGAAATACTGCTCACCTTGTTCAATGTCATAAAAAGTTTTATTTTTCGCTTGCACAACCAAAGGAAGACTATGCAATAAATACTTCAATGCATTACCCTGAAGGATATTCGCAGCAACATCGACATGATACATTTTAATTTTTTTATTAACGACTTCGTCACACCGCATCAGTCGACCGCTGGTCGTGAAAACTGCTGCGATATTGCAGTGAAAGCTCGCATCAGTGTTTTTTGTATCGATATAGCAACGCTCACCGCCTATCATTAAATCTTGTTTACCATTTTCACTCGTCACAACAAATACATCTTCTGCAAAACCGACGTAGTCAACTTTTTTATATTGAAACGGATATACCTCGTCTTTCAATATTCGCCCTTTACCGAACAAAGCGATAATTTGCTTGATATATGAAAAATCAACGTGACGATAATCACTCAGGAAACTAAATCTATTTTCTGTTTTTTTCACTATTCAGCCCCACATAAACCAATCTTTTTTTAATAAAATCAAACCACATTTCGGCATCCGCATCATATTTTTTTAATTTTCCGAACACGCTCACAAGCTTGGTAAAACTCACGCATGGACTGATACGCCTGATCAGCGGTTGGTCGCTTTTCAGGGTTAGGGTCAAACATCTTATTAATTAATGCAATAATATCGCTTTTTTCATGCGCTCCTATATCCACAACGCCTTTGAAATTCGGTGTAGCGTGTCTACCTAACAATGTTTTCGGCACACCACAATTCCAAATATTGGCCAAGCAAAATGCCATTGCATAAACGTCGGTTGCCGGTGAAATGAATGTTTTGTCACTGGCTTCAGGCGGCAATAATTCAGCATCTACCTGTATTAATTTATTTTCACCTATCTTGCAACTCGCCGAGAAATCAATAAATCTTATTTCACCGTCTTCGCTTGAGTACAGCATATTATCTAACTTCAAATCACCGTGAATAATGCCGCGCTCATGCAATTGCGCCAACTGCGACAAACACTTCAAAGAAGCGTCATACGCCAATTTTTTTGAAAATCCAGCTTTTTCATCTAACACACGATCAATATAATCGCCGAATGTTTCATTACCCTGATTTGCTTGAAAAAGAACAATAGAACCCTTGGTTGAGAAGTGTTTTTTAGTAATCAAACCAACTTGTTTTGCGTGAATATATTCAGAATGACAAGCCTCACGTGTTTCTTGATTATACGCATCCGTTGCCGTTTCATCTTTATCGTATTGCTTCCAAACAAATGCTTGATTATTTTTTTTCAGCTGATCGCCTATCAAATAATAACTATCTGCATGTGAAACCTTGGCATAACCGCCAACACTTAAGTCATCGGCTTTAAAATAAAGACTCAACTTTCTCGATTGTTTATTGCTAATTCTCACACAAAATTCAAGTGAAGACTTCACAATCGCGACTTTGTCTTTCATAACAAATTTATTGTCACCGCACTGAAACCAATATTCACGACGATGATTTAATTGCGCGAGAATAAATATTAAATTTGATGTAAATTCAGGCGATGTTTCAACATCAGCACGCGTTGCATTAATTTCACCAATCATCACTTCAGGTAATTGTCTAATGAGGTGTGTTCGCAGCATTTTTTCGATAACTTGACTAGTGTGCAGGCGTTCTCGTTTACGTTGTTCAACTGCTTTTGCTTGTGCAGTTTGTGCAGCCTCTTCAAGTGCTTGCATTTCTTTAACTTCAACCATCTGTTGAAAATCTAACACGCGCGCTGTTCTACGAAATGGCATTCTCCGCTTCCCCGTTCTGCTTATAATTTGAACGGATTATATACAAAAGCCGTGCCATTTACCACTTTTTACCGTCTCACCAAAAAAAACGCCCCTGGTCGAACGGACTCGGCCAGGGGCGTTAAAACAAAAAGCCTAGTTTTCTTCGTCTTTTCGACGCAAGAAAGCAGGAATATCCAAATAATCAATATCATGCATAGTTTCAGACAAAGGCGCTATCTTGGGCTGCGGTTGAGGCTGCGGGTTAGCAGGCGACACCGGCTGAATAGGCTGAGTTGATTGCGTCATCGGCTCAGTTAGCGGCTGCAACACATCTAATAAATCTTCGGCATCACTCACCACATCGACTGCAGCAGCACTACTAGAGGCTGCATACCCTGCGCTCAAACTCACACCACTCGCCTGACGACGTGCAATGGCAGGTTTGTCTAATTGATTAAAATCGGTTGTTTCAGGTTGGTGCAAGGTTTCCACCGTTGGTGATTTTGGAGCCACACCCAATTGCTTACGACCTAAACCTGTCACAATCACGGTCACACGCACTTCGTCGCGCAATTCAGGGTCAATGACGGTTCCCACCACCACTGTCGCACTTTCGGAGGTAAAGCCTTTCACCACTTCACCCACTTCTTCAAACTCACCAATCGATAAATCAAGACCAGCCGTAATATTCACCAGCACACCTTTCGCGCCAGCTAAATCAACATCTTCTAATAAGGGGCTTGCAATGGCTGCTTCTGCTGCTAAACGTGCGCGGTTTTCGCCTGAGCTCACACCCGTGCCCATCATCGCCATGCCCATTTCAGACATCACGGTTCGCACGTCTGCAAAGTCAACGTTAATTAAACCCGGACGTGTAATGAGTTCAGCAATGCCTTGCACGGCACCACGCAACACATCATTCGCAGCTTTAAACGCATTAATTAAAGTAACGTTCTTACCTAAAACGGTCAGTAATTTATTGTTCGGAATTGTAATTAACGAATCAACATATTGCGATAAATTCGCAATACCTTGCTCAGCCGTTTGTAAACGCATGCGGCCTTCAAATGAAAACGGCTTCGTGGTTACTGCAACCGTTAACACCCCTAATTCTTTCGCAATTTGTGCAAACACCGGTGCAGCACCCGTGCCTGTACCGCCGCCCATCCCCGCAGCAATAAATACCATATCTGCGCCTGTGAGCACGGTTCTAATTTTCTCACGATCTTCTTCAGCTGAGCGACGACCCACCTCAGGGTTCGCGCCCGCACCTAAACCGCGCGTAATTGATTCGCCGAGTTGAATAATGGTATTCGCCGACGAATTACGCAAAGCTTGCGCATCCGTGTTAGCGCAAATAAATTCAACCCCTTCAATGTGCCCAGCCATCATGTGTTCAACGGCATTACCACCGCCGCCACCAATGCCGACCACTTTAATTACTGCATTTTGTTGAGACGTATCCATTAGTTCGAACATATCATTGCTCCAGCACTTAGAAATTACCTTGGAACCAGCCGCGCATTCTTGACCACAACCCTTTCATGGTGGGTTGCGCCAAGACGACATCACGTTGGCTCTGACGTTGTTTATGTCCGTACACTAATAGCCCTACACCGGTTGCATAAATAGGGTTATTAATAATGTCAGTTAAGCCCGACACATTGTAAGGACGACCAATACGCACTGGCATTTTAAATATACGTTCCGCTAACTCCTGTGCGCCTTGAACCTTTGAAGCACCACCGGTTAACACAATGCCTGCCGCCGCGAAATTTTCCAGCCCGCTGCGGCGAAGTTCATTATATGCCAGTGTAAACAACTCTTCGTAACGCGCTTCAATGACTTCAACCAATTGACGACGAGGAATTTTGCGAGCCGCGCCATCACCCATCGTTGGAATTTCAATCATTTCAATGGGGTCTACAAACTCTTGTAAAGCACAACCGTATTTAATTTTAATTTCTTCTGCGTTTCGCGTTGGCGTACGCAATGCAATCGCAATATCATTCGTGACTTGATCGCCAGCAATAGGAATAACGGCTGTATGACGAATCGCGCCATCCGTGAAAACCGCGATATCGCTTGTACCGCCACCAATATCAATCATGCAAACGCCTAGTTCTTTTTCATCATCCGTCAAAATAGACTGGCTAGATGCAAATTGTTCTAAGACAATATCAGACGTTGATAAACCACAGCGTTTCATACACTTCACAATGTTTTGCGCGGCAGAAACGGCACCCGTCACGATATGCACTTTCGCTTCTAAGCGTATGCCAGACATCCCCACGGGCTCACGAATAGAATCTTGGCTGTCGATAATAAATTCTTGTGGCAAGACGTGCAAAATGCGTTGATCTGCCGGTATTGCAACTGCTTTAGCCGCATCAATGACGCGGTCAATGTCACTCACCGACACTTCGTTGTCACGAATAGCCACCATGCCATGCGAATTAATACTGCGAATGTGGCTGCCGGCAATGCCTGTAAATGCCGTGAAAATTTCACAGCCAGACATTAATTCAGCATCTTCTACCGAGCGTTGTATCGATTGAACCGTCGATTCAATATCAACCACCACACCGCGCTTCAAACCACGCGAAGGATGTGACCCAAACCCAATCACGTTCAATTGACCTTCTGAAGACATTTCACCCACCAAAGTCACAACTTTAGAGGTGCCAATATCAATACCAACAATTAAATCTTTATTTGGCTTCTTTGCCATAGCTGCTCTTCCACCTTACTTTAAATATGCGTCGGTGTTTTCCACCGCACTGCCATTCCGTTTGGGTAACGCAAATCAACGTAATCTACATTGGCTGCTTGATCACCAATCATTTTCGGATACACATTCACAAATTCTGTTAGGCGCGACAAAATATCTTTATGCCCAATTTGCAATACAATGCCATTATCTAGCGTTAACTTCCATGTCATGTACGGCGTTAGCTCTAACGATAGAATCTTAGCATGTAATGGAGACAATATGCGATCTATCTGATAAAAATACTGCAACATTATTATTTGGCCGCCATCGGGCCCTGAAAAATCAACCAGGTTTAGCGGATGCGCATCTTCTTCGGGTTGAAACAATTCACCCGCATCACTTAACACGCTCGTCTTATTCCAACGCGCAACGGGTGTTTTCTCATTTATGATCACTTCAATTGAATTAGGCCACAATCTTTTCACTGACGCTTGAGACACCCAAGGCAGTTGCAGCAAACGGTCACGAATCGCATCAACATTAATCGCAAAAAAACCTTGCGACACCAAAGGTTCTAATACCGCTTGCAAGGAATTCGTTGCCAGATGAGAAACGCCAAAAACTTTGACGTCTTGAATAGGAAAATAACGGGAATATTTTAACTGATTTAATGCAAACAACGATGCCAAAATAAAAATGCCTAACACCAGGCCTTTATAAGCCTGACGTATTACCTGAAACGGCTCGGATAACGCACGAGACCAAAAGGTTAGCATAAAATTGTCGCTCGACTTTCATTTACTTTGATTTACCAATAATACACACTTCTGGGACTAACTGAATACCTGTTTTATCAAGAACTGTATTTTTAACACGATGAATTAATGTTTCAATATCGGCAGCGGTCGCGTTTTGTTCATTAATAATGAAATTTGCGTGCTTAATTGACACACTCGCACCCCCTTGCTGCTGACCTTTCAAACCACACGACTCAATTAAACGCCCAGCGTGATTCCCCGGTGGGTTGCGAAACACTGAACCACAATTAGCCGTTCCCATCGGTTGACTTTGATTGCGCTGCTCTAACATTTGTCGAATACTATTCAAGGAAATTTCTTTATCGCCAGGTTTCAAAGTGAAGTGCCCCGCCACAAACCATTCATCTGGCGCACGCGCCACGTGACGATACCCCACGTCAAAGCTTTCTTTCGGACGAACCTGAATTTCACCGCGACGGTTAATGGTTTCAACCGCTTTCACAAACTGCCAGGTTTCACCCCCGTAACAACCTGCGTTCATCGCAAGCGCACCGCCCACAGTACCAGGAATGCCGGCCATAAATTCTAACCCCGTCGACCCTAAACGTGCCGTATGTCTTGCTAATTGCGCAGCTGATACACCCGCCTCTGCGCGCACTTCACCAGCATTTAATTGTGATAAACCGCCTAACCCACCTTGCGTAATAACAACCACCCCTTCAATGCCGCCGTCACGCACTAACGTATTACTGCCTAAGCCTAACCAAGTCACCGGCAAAGTCTCAGGCACCGCTTTTAAAAACAACGATAAATCTTGTAGATCAGCTGGAAGATACACAAAATCCGCAATGCCGCCTGCACGCCAAGACGTGTAATGACTCAACGATTCATTCGGAATTAATTTCCCGCGGCATCCTGCGATGTGTTTCGTCCAGTCTGCGTTCATGCTTTACCTACAACTGCTTCTTTAAGGTGAGAGGAAGCCAAACGTGCTGCCAATCCGCCAATATTACCTGCGCCTTGCATTAATAAAATATCACCGTCTTTTAATTCAGCCGCTAATAATTCAGGTAAGCGCTCGTGCTGCTCAACAAATACCGGATGTTTACCTTGATTACCAATCGCTTTGGCAAGGGTTGCACCTTCTGCACCAGGAATAATCGCTTCACCCGCTGAATAAACATCCAGCAATAGCAATCGATCTGGCTTAGACAACACATCACAAAAATCGTTGAATAAATCACGCGTACGAGTATAGCGATGGGGCTGATACACCATCACCAAACGTCGATCAGGCCAGGTTTCGCGCGCAGCTTGTAAGGTTGCTGCAATTTCACGCGGATGATGACCATAATCATCCACCAAAGTCACTTTACCCGCTGTTGTTAAATCAAAATCACCGTAAATTTGGAAACGACGCCCAATACCCGCAAAATGTTGTAACGCATCGGCAATGGCGCGATCTTGCACTTTCAGTTCACTCGCAACAGCAATCGCGGCTAAAGCATTTAATACATTATGACGACCCGGTTGGTTTAGCGACACAGTAATCGGCGGCAAGCCTTTCGGGCGGTGCACTTCAAACGTGGTTTTCATGCCCTGCTGTGTATAGCCTTCCGTGTAAAAATCAGCTTCATCGGTTAACCCATAAGTAATCACCGGACGAGAAATTGCAGGCAGCATTTCACGCACAATAGGGTCATCAATACAAAGCACGGCCAAGCCATAAAAAGGCAGGCGGTGCAAGAAATCTAAAAAGGTTTTCTTTAGTTGGGCAAAGTCGTTTTCATACGTCGACATATGGTCTTGGTCGATGTTTGTTACGATAGAAATCATGGGCTTAAGATACAAAAATGAAGCATCACTTTCATCGGCTTCAGCCACTAAATAATGACCACGCCCAAGACGAGCATTACTGCCCGCGCTATTTAAACGCCCCCCTATCACAAAGGTTGGGTCTAAGCCGGCTTCCGCCAAAATGCTGGTAACTAAGCTCGTGGTGGTCGTTTTACCATGCGTACCAGCCACTGCAATACCATAACGAAAACGCATCAATTCGCCGAGCATTTCAGCACGCGGCACAATAGGAATACGCGCTTTGCGAGCAGCATCAAATTCAGGGTTGGACCAATCCACAGCAGAAGAGCGGACAATCACATCGGCATGCTGAATATTGGAAGCTTGGTGCCCGCGATAAATCGTGGCGCCCATCACTTTCAACCATTGGGTGAGTGCATTTTCGGCCAAATCTGACCCAGACACGGTATACCCTTGACGAAGTAATACCTCAGCAATACCCGCCATCCCCACCCCGCCAATACCAACGAAGTGAACATGTTTAATGTGTCCCATCTCAAACATCCAACTCAATGTAGCATCTCCTCACAAATAGAATGGATTTTCTCAGCCACTTTCAGGTTACGCGACCGATAAGCCGCTTGTGCCATTGCTGCACGTTGTGCCGGCGCCTCTGCAAATTGCCGTAAAATATCGGCTAATTTTTGCGGGGTCAGCATTTTTTGCTGAATACATAACCCAGCCGACTGATTCACCATAAACTGTGCGTTTGCGGTTTGATGATCGTCCACGGCATGCGGATAAGGCACCAAAATCGCCCCCACCCCAGCTGCACACAATTCAGACACCGTTAACGCCCCTGCCCGACATAATACCATATCTGCCCAGGTATAGGCCTGCGCCATATCTTTCAAGAATGGCACTAACTTAACATGCAAGCCGACAGAATCATAATCCATTTTCGTTGATTCTAGGTGCTTGCCGCCGGTTTGGTGTAGTACTTCTGGCCGCACATCAAGCGGTAATAGGCTTAACGCTTCTGGCAGCAGCCGATTTAAAGCTTGCGCCCCCAAGCTGCCACCCATCATTAATAAGCGCCATTGACCATTACCGCGCGCACGCGCCTCAGGCGCCGGCATGTCTTCAATATCCGCCCGGACGGGGTTGCCCACGGTTATTACTTTTTCAGCCGGTGTAAACGCATCAGGGAAGCCTTGCAGCACACGCTTAGCAACCTTGGCCAACCATTTATTCGTCATACCGGGTTTTGCGTTTTGTTCATGCACCACTAATGGCTGACCTAGCAACCATGCCGCCGCCCCACCAGGCCCGCTCACAAACCCGCCAAAGCCAATCACGACATCAGGCTTCAACGAACGCAAATGCCAATACGATTGAAACACTGCCCTCAGTAATTTAAACGGTGCAAAAATTAAGCTAGGTGTGCCCTTGCCACGCACCCCGCTAATCGTAATCTCATGAAAAGGAATATCAGCCTCAGGCACTAATCGAGATTCAATGCCTTTTTGCGTGCCTAACCAGTGCACTTCCACACCGCTTTCACGCATCACTTCCGCCACCGCTAATCCAGGAAAAACATGTCCACCGGTTCCCCCTGCCATAATCACAACACGCTTTAGCTTATTCATCGCAGCCCCAATTCCGTTAAACGATTTTCGTGATCAATCCGTAACAAAACAGCCATCACAAAACAATTCACGAGCACACTACTACCACCGTAACTCATTAAAGGTAGTGTTAAGCCCTTTGTTGGCAGAATACCGGAATTCACGCCGATACTGACCACAAACTGAATCGCAATCCAGATACCAAAACCGTAAGCCATTAAACCAGCAAAATGCAAACCCTGACGCTGTGCACTACGACCCATTTTAAAAATGCGTAAGACCAATAAAAAGAAAAGCCCCATCACGCATAACATCCCAACCACGCCTAACTCTTCTGCAATCACCGCAAATAAAAAGTCTGTGTGTGCTTCGGGTAAATAAAACATTTTTTGAATGCTCTTACCCAACCCCACGCCAAACCATCCACCACGACCAAAGGCAATGAGTGATTGGGTTAACTGATAACCCGTATCAAACGGACGCTCCCATGGGTTTAAAAACGTGGTTAATCGCGCTACGCGGTAAGGCGCAGCAATTGCAACCAACACCATTAATCCTAAAACCCCGGAAAATAACACCGCAAAATGTTTAAGCCGCATACCCCCTAAAAACATCATGCCAAGCGCTGTGGCTGTCACCACCACGGTTGCACCAAAGTCTGGTTCTTTTAATAATAAAGCCGCCACCACCGCAAGTACGGCCATGGGTTTAATAAACCCACTCAATTGCGTTTGAATTTCATCGTGACGTCTGACTAAATAACCTGCCATATACACCACAATTGCGAATTTTGTTAATTCAGACACTTGAAACCCGAGTGGTCCTATGCCTATCCAGCGTGAACTCCCATTCACAGAATGTCCAAGCCCAGGAATTAACACCAAAGCTAAGGCTAACATCACTGCCAATAATAAATAACCGCTTAATTTTTCCCAGGTTGCTATTTCCACTTTTACAATAAAACTGCCAATTGCAACACCCATGGTTAAATAAATTAATTGCTTAATTAAATAATAAAAAGGCTGATGCAATTGTTTATCAGAAATGACAATAGAGGCTGAGGTCATCATTAATAACCCAAAACACACCACTGCGATTAAAACAACCACAAACCATTTATCAAATGGGGCGGGGGGAAGTGCTGCAGAACGAGCAACCGTATAAGAACGCATTCATCCTCCTGATTAAAGACGCGCTACCATCTCACTAAAAACTTTACCGCGGTGTTCGTAATTTTGAAACATATCGAAGCTTGCGCACGCCGGTGATAACAACACACAATCGCCTGATTCCGCCGCTGCATTGGCTTGATTCACCGCCTCTTGCATAGACGTTGCGAATGTATACGGTACGGCTGCCTCTAAAACAGCAGCTAATTCATTCGCGGCTTCACCAATTAATATCACGTGTCTTGCATACTGCGAGAGCACAGGACCCAAGGTGGTAAAATCAGCGCCTTTGCCTACGCCACCTGCAATTAAAATTAATTTGCCTTGAATGGCAGAACCGACACCAACAACCGCTGCTTGTGTAGCACCCACATTGGTGCCTTTCGAATCATTCACCCAACGCACGCCATGGTGTTCTCGCACAAATTCGCAACGGTGGGGCAAGCCTTGAAAGGTTTTTAATACTTTCAACATGGGTTCCATCGGTAAGCCAAACGCATAACCGATTGCTAAAGCGGCCAAGGCATTAATTTGATAATGCTTTCCTAATACGGGTAATTCAGACACTGGCATTAAGGTTGTTGTGCCAAAAGCTAAGTAGGTAACGCCAGCTTGTTCGAGTAAGCCAAATTGATGATCAGCTGGGGTTTGCGTTGTAAAATATAAAGCAGGAATATGCTTCGCGTAGGTGAGCTTATCCTCTAAAAAACACACCGCTTGTTCTGCACCGATATACACTCTTTGCTTAGACGCTTGATACGCTTCGTAAGCGGTATAACGATCTAAATGATCAGGGGTGACATTCAAAATAGTTGCAACCTTGGGTTTTAAAGAATAAGTCACGTCTAACTGAAAGCTCGATAATTCTAAAACATACACATCAGGTGCTGGCGTTTGTGCTAATAAATCAAGTGCGGGCAACCCTAAATTACCACCAACACCGGTATGATACCCAGCCGCTTCCATCATTAACCCAACTAAAGTTGTCACGGTGCTTTTTGCATTGGTGCCGGTAATTGCAACCACAGGTGCTTTGACAGATTGCGCAAATAATTCAATATCACCGATAATTTTCGCGCCGCGCGCTGCTTGTGCGGCTAAAACAGGGTCAGCAGGGTCTAAACCCGGGCTTAATACAATCACGTCTGCTGCGTGCAATATCGGCACATCGAGTTTACCGAGGGAAAGTTCAACCTCAGGAAAGGCTTGTTTAAAATCGGCAAGTTGCGGTGGCGCTTCACGCGTATCAATCACGGAAAACGGCACATTCAAACGTTTCAAATGCCGAGCGCAAGCAATGCCTGTGATGCCTAAGCCAATAATTACTGTTTTATTCGTCATGTCGTTAACTTACCGAAGTTTAAGCGTGGCCAAACCACAAAGCACTAATACGAAAGTGATAATCCAAAAACGCACAATCACGCGCGGTTCAGGCCAGCCTTTCAATTCAAAGTGATGATGGATGGGTGCCATTTTAAAAATACGTTTACCCGTCAGTTTAAAAGATGCGACTTGCAAAATCACTGAGACGGTTTCTAAAACAAAAATGCCACTCATTACAAAAAAGACGATTTCTTGGCGTACAATCACAGCCACTAACCCGAGTGCCGCCCCTAAAGAAAGTGCGCCCACATCCCCCATGAACACCATGGCAGGGTAAGTATTAAACCACAAAAACCCAAGACCCGCCCCAACCAATGCACTGCAAAAAACCACAATCTCGCCAGCACCGGGCACGTAGGGAATGGCTAAATACGTCGCATAATGAAAGTTACCGGTCACGTAAGCAAACACGGCCAAAGCACCGCTAATCATCACACACGGCATAATGGCTAACCCGTCTAAGCCGTCGGTTAAATTCACAGCGTTACTTGAGCCGACAATCACGAAATACACAAATACAATGAAAAACGCGCCTAAACTAAAAGAAGCGTTTTTGAAGAAAGGAACCACGAGCTGTGTTTCAACGGGTAAACTGGCATGCCAAAACAAATACGTTGCAGCCACTAAAGCTAACACCGATTGAAAGAAATATTTTTGACGTGCCGGCATACCGCGGCTATGTTTTAAAACTAATTTTAGATAATCATCACGATAACCAATGGCGCCAAAACCAATAGTAATAAATGTTAAGAGCCACACATAATGGTTAGACAAATCACTCCAAAGTAGTGTGCTCGCGATCACGGCAATAATCACTAACATGCCGCCCATGGTCGGTGTGCCAGCTTTGCTTAAATGACTTTGAGGGCCGTCATCACGCACCACTTGACCCACACGCAGCAAACTTAATTTGCGAATGATGGCAGGACCAAAAACCAAAGCAATAATGAGTGATGTGAGTGTACCGAGAATGGCTCGTAAAGTGAGATATTGAAACACGTGAAAAAAATGAAAATAATTCGACAACCACTCACTTAACCAAAGTAACATTTAAATGCCCCCAATAATTGATTTTGCCACTTCCATATCATCAAATGGGAATTTTTCATCACCGATTTGCTGATACTTCTCAGCCCCTTTTCCTGCAATTAATACACAGTCAGACCCGTTTGCCCATTGTATACTTTTCTGTATTGCTTTCGCACGATCTAACTCAACAAAGACTTCATCTGGGTGGGCAAACCCGGCCATAATTTGTTCTAAAATCGCCTCAGGCGCTTCGTGCCGGGGGTTGTCATTCGTCACAATAATTTTATTTGCCCACTTTTGAACCATTTTTGCCATCAGCGGGCGTTTGCCTGGGTCACGGTCACCACCGCAGCCGAACACACAAATTAAGTCACCTTTGGTATGTGAACGTAAAGCTTGCAAGACTTTATCGAGCGCATCGGGTGTGTGCGCGTAGTCAACCACCACTAATGGACGACCGTGCCCACCCAAGGTCTGCATGCGACCCGGCACGGGTTTTAAAAATCGAAGCGCGTCCAACACTCGGGGGAAGCTATAACCCCGCAAACACAAGGTGACTAACACCGCAAGTACATTACTCAAATTGAATTGACCAATCAGCGGTAACACTAATTTACCTTCGCCCCAGGGCGAAATAACCTGCGCTTCCATGCCCGATAAACTCAATTGCACATCACGCACATGTGTCACGGGCACATCAGAAGGCCAATATTTTGGTTTACGAACCGCGTATGCCTGCACTTCTTTTGTTGCTGATAATAAAGCAGCCCACACACGTCCATAATCATCTTCAGCATTCAACACACAGTGATGTGCAGGCCAATCAGTAAAGAGTTTATATTTCACCGCTGCATACGCTTCCATACTGCCGTGATAATCTAAATGATCTTGCGTTAAATTCGTAAAAATGACGGTCTCAAATGTCATGCCTTGTATTCGGCCTTGATGAATACTGTGTGAAGACACTTCCATCGCCACTTGAGCGGCTTTCGCTGCCACAAATTCACTTAATAAAGCTTGTAAACTTGCAGCATCGGGTGTGGTTAGCCCGGCTTCCCCTAAATTCGGATAAATTCCCGAGCCCAAGGTACCAATCACCCCCGTAGGCTCACCCAACACTTGAAATGCCTGCGCTAAAAAATGCGTATACGAGGTTTTTCCATTGGTGCCCGTCACCCCAAATACGGGTAATTTCTTTGAGGGTTCGTCGTAAAATTTTGAAGCAAAACTGCCGCACAACGCTTTCAAGCCTGGAATAGAAACGATTAAAACCCCGGCTTGTTCAGTAACGCACATCGTTTCACCTTCTGCCAGCACCAACACGGCACCGCGTTCAATGGCTGCTGGAATATGCGCGCGCCCATCAGCATGCGTTCCGTGAATGGCAATAAACGCATCGCCAGGCTGCACTTGACGGCTATCAAGACGTAAATGACGAATATCACTGGGCAAACTTTGCCCTTTTGGCAAGTAAGGCGCCAATAATGCTGAGAATGACGTTTCCATCAGAAATCTATCACTTTAAAGGAATGTTACTGAAATGTTAGCAAATTTTATAAGAAGTGCACGTTAATTCGTGCCGTCGGGCGGAATATCTAAAATTCTTAAAGCACCTTCCATAATCTTACTGAAAATGGGGCCTGAGACTTGGCCGCCGTAATATTTTTTGCCTTGTGGATCGTGAATGATCACCGCCACCACTAAGCGTGGATTAGACACCGGCGCAATACCAATAAATGTTGACGTATACCGGTGCTGCATATACCCATGTTCGCCGACCAATTTTGCTGTTCCTGTTTTACCTGCCACACGATAACCAGGAACCGACGCGTCGCTAGCTGTCCCGCCTTTTTGCAGCACTGACTCAAGCATGGTTAGCATTTCACGCGCACGGGCTTTACTCATCACCTGTTCACCTTTAGGTGGCGTATCAATCTTTAATAAAGAAATCGGCAGCAAGACACCGTCGTTCGCAATGACATCGTAAGCACGCGCCAACTGTAAGGGCGTGACTGAAACGCCGTAACCGAAAGCTAAAGTTGCCAGTGTAAATTGCCCCCAAGGATCGTGTTTCACCAAAGACCCTTCTTGCTCACCCGGGAAAGCAATACCCGTTGCCTGGCCAAACCCAACGCGATGCAATTCACTCCACAACTGATTCGGCGGTAAAGACAACACCATTTTTGTCACACCGACATTACTGGATTTCTGTAAAATTTGCGTTACCGTTAATAAACCATTACTTTCGTGATCAACCACCAAATTACGCCCAACGCGTATCCAACCGGGCGCCGTATCAATCACGGTGTCTGGTTTAAAATGCCCGCTATCGAGTGCACTGGCAATGCTAAAGGCTTTAATCGTTGAACCCGGCTCGAAAGTATCTGTGATGGCACGGTTACGATAGACATCTGTCATTTTGGCAGGGCGATTATTAGGGTTAAACGATGGTTGATTCACCATCGCTAAAATTTCACCGGTTTTCGCATCAAGCACAACCACAGACCCTGAGACCGCTTGGTTCTCATTCACGCCGGCTAATAATTCACGGTATGCTAAATATTGCACACGCCTATCAATGCTTAAGGTTAAATCGTGGCCAGGTTTTTGTTCTTGCACTAATTGCACGTCAGAGATAATGCGACCTAAACGGTCTTTAATCACCCATTTTTTACCTTGCTCGCCTGATAACCAACCGTTATAACCCAACTCTAACCCTTCTTGGCCGTGGTCATCGACATTCGTGAACCCGACAATGTGCGCGGTCACTTCACCCTCAGGGTAATAACGTTTGTATTCTTCTTGCGTTGCAATGCCTTCAATTTTTAAAGCTTTAATTTTATCGGCCACTTCGGGCGATAAACTACGTTTAATATAAGCAAATTCTCGTTTGGTTTTTGATTTATCATTGCGTTTGATTAATGTCTGCAAATCACTCGGTTTCATATCAATGATTTTTGCAAGCGCACTCGTTTGTTGCTTTGAGATATCGAGGGTTTGTGGATTCATCCACAAAGAATAAACGCGGGTGCTAATGGCTAACGGAAACCCATTACGATCAAGAATCATGCCGCGAAACGCAGGGGTGCTAACTTCACGCAGGACGCGCTCATCGCCTTGGTGTCTTAGAAAATGTTGATCGAGAATGGCAAGATCAATCACGCGCCAAACCAAACTCAGCACCGCGAGTGCGATCAAGGTAAGGATAGCGTAATATCGCCACGCTATGAATTCAGGTTGATGTTGGTTACTCACTCGCGCACTATCACCACAGATTTATGATCTGGAATAACCATTCCTAGCTTTGTTTCAGCCACTTGTTGAATACGGGCTTGCATCATCCAAGCACCGCGTTCTAACAATAATTGGCCGCGTTCAATGTGTAACTGGTTACGTTCAGCCAATTGATGCTGATACGTTGCATATAAAACGCGGGTCACGTGTGTGACGTAAATAATGCCTATGGCAGAAAACAAAATCGCCATCGCGAGACTTGCAATCGTCAGTTGACGACGCGTGAGCAAGTGCACCAACACGAGATGACGAGATAAAGCCCCTTGGTGAGCTAACCGCGCAGCCGCATTCATGATATTTTCTCCGCTAAGCGTAAAATAGCACTACGAGCCCTTGGGTTGTGATTCAATTCCCCTTGAGTGGGTTTTATCGGCTTACCAACCGAGTGTAACCTTCCTTGGAAAATGTCTGTGTGTTTCACAGGCAAACCGCGAGGTAATTCAGCTGCTTTTTCATTAGCGCGAATGAATTGCTTCACGATGCGATCTTCCAAAGAATGGAAACTAATCACGGCTAAACGCCCCCCCGCTTTCAGCACTTCAAGTGCTTGCGGCAGTGCGGCTTCTAGGTCAGCCAATTCTTGATTCACAGCAATGCGGATGGCTTGGAAGCTACGCGTTGCGGCGTGTTTGTCCTTGGGGTTTTTTGCTGGAATCGCTTTTGTGATAATGCCAGCCAATTGCAGCGTTGTGGTAATGGGTGCTATCGCACGCGCATTAACGATGGCTCGAGCAATACGGCGAGAGAATTTTTCTTCACCGTATTGCCACAGCACATCAGCCAAGTCTTGTTCTGCGATGTCAGCCAGCCAGTGCATGGCATCACTGCCTTGGCTTGTATCCATACGCATATCAAGACGGCCTTCCCGGACGAAACTAAACCCTCTCTCTGGGGTATCAAGTTGTGGAGAAGACACCCCAAGATCGAATAAGATACCTTCAATGTTGCCAACACAAGCCAATGATTCAAGCACGGTTTGTAAATTAGCAAATGAAGCATGGTGAATAGAAAAACGTGCATCTTTCACAAATTGTTTCGCGTAAGCAATCGCTTCTGGGTCTTTGTCGAATGCAATTAAACGACCGTTAGCACTGAGTTTATTCAAAATTGCGGCTGAATGGCTGCCACGACCAAACGTTGCGTCGATGTAGACGCCGTCTGGGGACTGAATGAGTCCTTCCACTGCCTCAGTTAAGAGGACGGGAATATGTTGTTGTTTTGTTTCTTCCATTCGACACGCTGCCATTTTAGTAAACTCGCTTTAATCGCATTACAATGAAATTGATTTTAAATCGTCGGGTAAATTCGCATCGTTCATATCAAGGGCTTCTTGCAGCCATTCTTGACGTTTTGTTTCCCAATGCGCTTCTGACCAGACTTCAAACTTTTTCCCCTGCCCGACTAACACAGCTCGCTTGGTGATGCCGGCGTACTCTCTGAGCATGGGCGGCAATAATATGCGACCTTGACCATCAATTTCCACTTCATTCGCATGACCGATTAAAAGTCTTTGGATGCGTCGGGCTGCTGGGTTAAAACTGGGCAGCGCTGCTAACTTCGCTTCAATGACTTCCCACTCAGGTTTTGGGTATAGCAAGAGGCATTGTTCTTCGGTGTCGATGGTCAAAATAGCGGTGTGGTGGCTATCAAGCTGTAACCGATCGCGATAGCGCGTCGGTACTGCCATTCGGCCTTTCACATCGATATTTAACCCGCTAATGCCGCTAAACACCGCTCACCTCCCCCTTTGTCACGCTAAGCACTGGAGAAATTGAGTAAACTGCTTAATTTACACCAGTGAATACGTTAAATATACCACATTTTTCCACAAAAAAACACTTTGCCCCACTTTCTAGCTGGAAATAAGGGGTTTTAGGGTAAATGGGTGTCAACGAACTGCATGAAAGGATTCACATTCTCGGGGTGGGGAAAAAAATTGAAAAAAATCCCGCAAGCAGGCTTTGCTTACGGGAAAACAATGAGTTAAGTCAGCCGGTAAGCCGGGTTCTGTCGTGGACAATCATTAATCTGGGATGTTTTTCGCAAAACACCTCAAGCAGCCTACCCGAACCGAGCACGGGACGCGCTATTCGGTTCCTATTTGGCCTTACTCCAAGCGGGGTTTACCGTGCCAAGCTTGTTGCCAAGCTTGCGGTGCGCTCTTACCGCACCTTTTCACCCTTACCACCCGAAAGTGGCGGTTTATTTTCTGTGGCACTTTCCGTCGATTTGCACCGCCCAGGCGTTACCTGGCGCTTTACCCTGTGGAGCCCGGACTTTCCTCCCTTTTTTGCAAAAGAGCGATTGTCTAGCTGACTTAGGCTGCGAGTATACGGTTATGCGGGAATTCTGGCTAGCACTTCTGTCATGAGGGTTTTAATCATCGCGTAGCGTTCTTGCCGCCAAGCATCGTCTGCCGTTGGTTTTTTGAATAAGCGCTTTAGTCGCAGCATGATTAAGCGCAAATGGGCTTGACGCAACTCTTGTTGCGCCATGGCTCGCACCGCTTCTTTCGCGTAATGCTTCTGATAAAATAAGTATTTTCCGGCTTTTTTCATGCGCATGACGGCAACACGCGGGTTGGCGTGTTCACTGCCACCGCCTAGATGTTGCACGGTGACTTCATCGTCATAAGCAATTTTATAACCAGCAGCGCGAAGGCGCAGGCATAAATCCGTTTCTTCGGCATATAAAAAATAATCTTCATCGAACCCGCCAACCGCCTCGAAGGCTTCGCGTCTGACGAACATGCTAGCGCCCAACACAGTTGCGATGTTACCGGGGAGGTGTGAAAAATCACGTTTTGATTGGTCTTCACGCGGGTAATGCTGCCAAGCGGTTTGATGACATTCGCCTTGGTTATTCACAATGCGCGTGCCGACTAAACCGACTTCGGGGTTGGCTTCCATGAACGCGACTAATTTTGCGATGTCTTGATCTGTGGTGCACACCGCATCGGGGTTTAACATAAAAATATATTCGCCGCGGCTTTCACGAAAGGCTTGATTGTTCGCGCGCCCAAACCCTTTATTTTCTGTATTTTCGATTAAACGAATACGATCAGCAAATGTTTTAAGCTTCGCGATATTATCTTCACCACTCGCATTATCAACCACCAACATTTCACACTTCACCCGCTGCTGCTTTAACACTGACGCAATACAACGCAGCGTCAAATCCGGTGTTTTATAATTCACTGTTAACACAGAAACATCTATTTCATTCATAAAAACCCTCTCGTCATTTATCGCACACATCTATTGCATTAACGCATATTTCGACACATTTGATATTCTTCGCTACGAGACGATGCTTTTTTTCCTGCGAGGCCATCTTTGATAACATCGCGGAAGAAGTGCAGCTTAGCAGACAGCGGTGTGTAGCGATAATTATCATCATAACGCATATAAAAACCCTTGATGCCAGCGCCGACGCCAGCAGCCCCTAATGCCATTGCACCCAGTATTAAACCCACCAAAACTGGCGTGGCAAACGGGGAAAACACAGCAGAAATAATCGCCCCAGCAACAATTAAAAGCACGGTCAACGCAAACCCCGCCGTAAATAATGCACCTGCTAATTTTCGTTTTGCGACCGATTGGGGGTCATCTATTTTCGTAGCAAATTTTTCGATGATTTTTAATTTATTCTGAATGGTTCTTTGATTTATATTAGGTTTGCAAAACTCTTCAAGCACCCTGCTAACGAGTAACACCGCCGTAGTCGTTAATGCTATCCTCTCTAAAGCCTGTTTCATTCCAGCAGACACTTTTTCCTCAGTAAGCGCCCCTAGCGTTTTTGCATCGAGCATATCGCGTTTCTCATCTGCTATATCACAAAAATCATTTAATTCTGCGGCAATTGTCGCACTATAGCCCTTCAACAAAATATTTTTTTGATTTTCTTCAACCAATAAGTCCTTGGCTATAGATCTGATTAACACCAGCATACTACGACGTTGTGGTATGAGCGTGTCACGCACAAGATTTAACAGCGCTTGGCGCGTATTTTCGTTCTTCACAGAATGCGATACTTCTTGTTGTGGCATGATAACCTCCTTATAAATTTAATTAACACGCAAGTGCTATCTCGCTTATTTTTTGCACCGGCACAGCTTTCTTGCTACGTTTCCTCAAACCCATTTTTTAGCCCTCTGCAAAAATAGTTAATAAAATAACTCGCCGTTTGGCATTGGTTCTTGCTCAATGATTAACGCATTGCTCGATGTATTTTACTAAACAACCACGGGTCACTCGGGTCTATGCCTAGCGTTGCGTCTTTGATTTTATCGCGAAATGAAAATAGCGAATGAGAGATAGCGGAGTGTGCAAATTTTCCAGTTTTGCTACTATCTGAACAAAGACGAGGGAGTAAAAATGCGCCGCCCACACCAAGCGAAGCGAAAAATGCGATGATGGGTGGAAGCATCACTGCCGTTGGTATTGCAGCAGCACCCGCTGTGCCGACATAAATCATTGCAACCAGCCCAATTGCACCGATCGCCAATAAGCCAAAACCAATCACATCAAGGCATTTGCGCAATCGACGATAAGACCGTTTTTTGGGATCATCAAGTTCACGGGCGCTAACCTCAATAGCTTGTAGTTTTTTGTTTAATTCCTTCATATCTATTTGTGGTGTGTTGACAAGCGTAATCGCCTGATCTAACAACGCTATCGTCTCTTTCAACTTCTGCTCATTGAGGAAATCATTAACATCTTGACTAGCAACACGTACGAATTGTTGTGCCGCTGAAACAACCTGATGGCGATACGGCTCCAAGACTTCACTCAATTGCTCATTCTTATCGAATTTATCGAGGTTCTCTTGAAAAGTTGCGAGCGTATTCAAGCGTGCTAAACGAGAACTATCTGTCAATGTGGTCATTTGTTGTTGTGTGGGCATTTTTATTTTCTCATCAGTAAGACTCGAACAATTCATTTTTAACGTGCGTTACGGCATATTTGATAAATTTGATTACATTCGCCGGGGGATTGCTTGCCTGCGAGTGTATCTTTCACCGTATCGCGGAAGAAATGGAGTGTGTGCGATAGTGCGGTGGGTTGGTAGCTAAATTGTTTAGTCATTTTCGTGCTAATGCCAGCGGTAACGCTCATACCAACACTCATTGCGCAGGCGGTGACGACTAAGCCAATAAAAAGCGGAAGTGCTAAAGGTGCTGCTACCATTGTCAAAACCAATACTGAAGCTACCGTTGCAGCGAGTGCCAATGCTGCCAGTGCAATGCCTGCGATCAACAACCGTCTTGCTAATTTGCGTCTTTCGATGGTTCTTGGGTCATCCAATTCAGCGGCTTTTTTCTCGATTAATGTTAATTTTTCATTGATGAAAACGAGATTTCGGTTCGGGATTACTAGCGCTTCGACGACTTGCTTAACCAATTCAACCGCATCGGCCGTTGCGATCATTGTGTTTAGCGACTGTTTTGTCGCGCCTTTTACATCCTTTGCTGTTAGCTTTGCAAGTGCCTCTCCATGCAACCAGCTTCTATTGGTAAGCGCTTCAGTACAAAAATCTGTTAATGCTTTACTAATGATCGCACGTTGCTCATGTATGAAATCGCTTTGACCCACCGGCTCAACATTCAAGATGATGTTTAAGTTTAATATCTCGGCAAGCAATTCACGCATCTTTGGTTTTGCAACATCACGCGCTTGCATTAAAAGCGCTTGATTTGGGTTTTCAATTTGTGCGCTATCTAAGATTTCTTGCGCCTCATCTACCTTAGAACTTTCTGTAGCTTTAGTTTCATCTTCACCTTCATGTTTGTCGTTAATAGTACCAACACTTCCGATATTAAAAACATTACCAGCGTTACCAATCACAACTTCAGGCATTATTCTCTCCTCTTAATTTAATTCACTCGCAGTGGGCGAAACAATTTAGCGACCAGTGTCAGCTGCGTCGGGTTTTTGTTTCATCGTTAATGCTTTTTCATACAACTCGTTTTTGCATCAACCATTATCAACCTTATTAGCCTATTACGAAACGCACGCCG
>CBFGYM010000025.1:0-24927 GCA_965653045.1 uncultured Gammaproteobacteria bacterium | reverse complement strand
TATGCTCGTAAAATAGTAACGGCTACAAGCACTTCTTCGCTTTGTGCTAATAAACTAGAAACGGTAAAAACCCATCGTTTCGTTAAATTTTGCATCTATCCTTCAGCTCCCCCTCCCTGCATATTCAAAACCACGTTTTCCGGCATTCTGCCACTTGTGCAAGGGCTTCAGCCTGAGTTAAGCCTAAATTCACTTCCGCCTCTTGATACACATCTCTCAAGAACTGAATTTCAGTCTTGAACGCCTCAAGCTGTTTAACATTATTTTCGCGCAATTGCTTGTTTAAAGATGGACGACCGACGTTCATGCTTACACGCCTCGTTTATATCCATTTTGACGGCTTTCATCGGCTTCTTTTTTACACTCGTCCAAGCTGGCGCGCAAGGTATTATTGAGTTTTTTGCTACTGGTTAAGTCTACCGATTGTTCTTTTAATGCACCCCACATATAAAAGTGTGTTGCATGTTGTTCAGACGAGTTATGATCTTTGAGAGAACATAATTCATTATTCTTGTATTTGTGATATTTCGCTTTAAGATAATCTGGGTTATTGTGTCGCGCAATGGCATCAGTAATTAACTTTTCTTTTTTCTCACAAAATCGCATTGCTTTTTCTTGTTCAAAACGGGCTTTGACGTAATTGACAACGTCGCTTTGCGGGTGAGCATTGACGATGCCCCCGGTTGTTTCTAATTCAATGCGTTCGACATGTTTTTTAATATCTTCGCCCGCAAGCAAGGTTGTTGTTGCAGTGATTGCTTGGCCAATCGCCACTTTTTCCTGCGCAAGCGCTTGAAGATCAAGATTTAAAGCGGCTACTTTTTTATCACGTTTTAATGCCAGGGCAGAATACATTTTAGAATGCACAATGTTTTCATCAGCATAATCGTATAAACCTGTTATCTGTTTGAGCCTTTTAACGGTACCTTGACATGAATCAACTAATTGACCAGCCATGTGCTTTAGCGCATGATCACGCGGCTTTAAATCTCTTTTTAATGCGTGTTTGAAATAAGTCACTGAGATACTAGACCCAATAAGTATCGCAGCGCTCGTTACCGATACCAGCACAATCGCTGCCGTGATAGGATTCAGCAGAAAAAAAGACATGAGTGCTGTAAATGCAGCGATGACAATCACAGGGACAATAACGGTAGCCCATCGATCAAAATAATTACTGATAATAAGCGATGGCGTTGGGTGGCAAATAAGCTGCGTTTGAAACACCTTCACTGTGTTTAATAATTCGTCGGCGATATTCATCTTAGCACGAAGACTCAGCGGTGCAGGTGTGACGGGCAGCTCGCCCTCTAAGCATTCATTGAAGGTTTTTAATTGAGGGAGTAACGCTGCTGAATCAAGCGCATACGATGCATTAATAATTTTTTTATATTGCTTTTTATGGTCGCGCTGATTTGATTTAACGGGTGCATCAGAATACTGAAAATCAAATTCTTGATAATAATCAAACGACTCTAAGTTCATTAACTCATTCAAAAACCATGTCAAATTGCCAAAGGGCAACTGATTAAACTCGTTTTTTAAGCGATAAAGTTTGTTGTGTAATTTTTTAACCTCTGATTTGAATTCATCAAATTTTTTTCGATTTTCTTCGCACTGCGCTGTTGTTAACGTCGTAATTGTTTCATTCGTCATTAATACGCATCCTTATTTAATGCCAGCCCATTGTTTGCGTTCACTCGCAACGTCTGCTTCAATTTTTTCTGCCGTCTGATTAATCTTTATATTCAACTTCAAGCTATGAACACTTGAAATATTTTTTGAATGATCGTTATGCCACTTAAAAAGTGTCAGTTGAGAATTTTTATAAGGATTAGAAATACGCCGTGTCGATACTTTCATGTCCGTTGGATAAAATTCGCCATTCAGCATAGCGCCATAGGCATTTTGGCTATCGCGCTGGTGAGAAATTTTTGTTATTTCTTCTTCGGCATAAACCTCTGACTGGTATTTATCAAATTTATCAGGAAGATACGCGGGGTCATTATGCGCGTGAATGGCCGCTTCTAACATGGCTTTCTTTTCTTTTGCTAAGCGTACTGCGATGGTTTGCCTGAACCGATTTTCAGCGAAGGTTTTAATTTCATCTCTGACAGATGAAGTAACTGCGTTGGCTAATAATCGTATTTCATAATTAGCAATCTCTAATTGATTATTTTCAATCAGCCCAGAAGTTATTTTGAGCGCAGTTTCAGCCGCGTCTATTTCTGCTTGTGCATTTTCTAAATCAATTTGCAATAATTCAACCTTATTATCTCTTTTTGAAACTAACCCTTGATAGCATTCAGAAGTGTTCATATCACTACTGGGTGACACAAAAAACTTTAATCTTGCCGCTTTAATATTTTCATGTAATGCTTGATCTTTATTGGCTAACTCATATTGTTTTTCGCATAGGTGAATATTTTTATTAACACTGTCAATGATAGTGTCTATTGAGGCTTTGATTGGATGAAAACTAGGAGTAGTTAGTTTATTCAGTTGCCTGATGTGATAGACACTAAAACCAAAGATCATTCCGATTGATACAACGACTCCTGCTATTACTATACCAGCAAATACAAGCGGATTTATCGCTACACCTACCCATGTTAAAATAAAAGGAATAAGCGCTGGGGTCAGTGAGGTTACGAATGTTCTAACACCAAACCAAACATTCCACCAGACATGTTTCCAAAACGACAAACGATTTTGCGTTGCTTTAGACAAAATCTCTAAGTTTTCACGCAGCAGTTTATTTTTTTCAATCCTTTGTGCGAGGTACTGAGCATCATCACTCGCGGTTTCCTCTTGAAAAGAAGCGATAGTCTCATGTAAGGCTTTCAATGCAGGTAAAAGAACAAAACTAGACAACACATAAGTGCCTTCTTGTGCGTCCTTATCACTTCCAACACTCGTGAAATCTTTTAAGGCATCGAATTTTTCTAGCAACTTGCTAATTGCTGCTTTTTCGTCTGCATGCAACTTTTTATCCGATGCGGTCGCCACTGTGTTTTTTAATGCGGCCACTTCTTCTTTAAATTTCGCGAAGTTATTTTTATTAACCTTTTCACCTTCACTCGTAAATATATACTTGCTCTCAACTAAAACACCCATGCGCCTCTCCCTGATATTGATACGTTAATTGATGTAACGGTTTTTACGTTCAGCCTCAACAGCTTCTTGAATGGTTTCGAGTTCGCGACGCAATTCATGGTTAACTTTCACGCTATTCACCAATCTAATGTCTGTTTTCTCGTCTTTACTCCAAATGTACAAGAAACCTTGTCGGTGATTCGCATGCGGTTTTACCTGTAGCGGTGTGTGTGTAAAGTCATAATACCCTCGATAATAAGAGCGTTCTTTATTTCCATACACGCAAGCTTCGTTATTTTTTAGCGAAAGCTTATCAATCGCAGCTTCTGAGTATCGTTCATTACGATATTTATTAAATTTAGTATTTACGTAGTACTCCGATTGATGATTCTTAATTGCAGCTGTTAAAGCTTCTATTTTTTTAGTGCAAAGTCTCACAGCAACAGTTTGCTGATGTCGATTATTCCCTAGCCTTTTAATATCGTCTGGCACATTTTCGACTGAGGCATATGACAGTAATCGCTTTTCGTAATTCTTAATAGCTTCTTCATTGCCGTCTTTGATCAATTCTTCTGTGAATTTTAAAGCTGTTTGTGCGGCTTCTAATTCATTTTGTGCTGTTACTAAATTTTCGTTCAAGCATGCTATTTTTGCTGCTTGTTTATTCACCAAGCCCTGATAACAAGGTGAATCTTTATGATCTGCTCTGCCCACACCAAAAAATTCATCTCTTTTTATTTTAATAATGGCACGTACAAGTTCAGTTTTATTTTGAATCTCCTGATTACATTTTGCAGCCTTCAATTGATTTTGATAACCCAGAATATTCTCTGATATTTTTTTCATCAATGACGAAATGGCATCTTTGATAGGATGAAAAGTAGGCTTCATTAATATCTTGATATTAGTAAAATATCGCGAGACAAACACAGTAGACACCAAGAGCGCAGCAAATCCAAGGAGTAAGAAAAGCATTGGATTTGCTAAAAAACCGCAAATAAATAAAATCGCTGGAATGCCAATCAACACAATTGGCGCAAAGGTCGCTGTAAGAAAACTTGTTAATTTTAGTTTTGTTTTTTCCGTTTGTCTCAAGCAATAACGCATAGATGCAGATAAATGCGTCAAATTTAAATAAAAATTCGTTTTATTAGATCTAGCGTTTTCTAACTGCGCGATATCATTGCCAAAGGTTGTGGATGATTTCATGGCTTGCAAGTCTGCTATCATGTTGTTTAAACAATCAATCACACTGTCCAGCTTCAAGACATATTTACTTTTTTTATCTTCTTCAGCAGCATTGGGGCTTGTGATAGACATTAAACTTTCTAATATTGCCTGAAAAGCTGTGACCTCATCAACATCAATGCCGCTGATAATATCACGTTCAAATTCTGCTTTTAATGCTTGGACACAGGCTTGGAATTCAGCAAACCTTTCTTCGTTCTGTTTAATTTCAGCAACAGATAAAATCTGTACACGATCTTTTTTTTCATCATTTTTTGTCAACTTTTGCCTGCTGTCCATCACGACTCTCCTTATCCTAATTCGTCATACGCTATCACCTCACTCTCTTGGTTTCAATGTTATTATCAAATTTTACGCTCCACGTTAAAACTGGCACAGCCTTGAACTTATTCTGAATTTTTGTAAATAAACCACCAATACAGGTTGGTGAACTTTGCTGAGTACCACAAACTTTATCGATTGCACACGTTTGTGTGAGCATATCACTTGAAAATGATTGCTCAGGCATGGTATCCAGCAGCCATTCTGTTGAATTTTCTTCTTTGTTTTCTAACGCGGGCTGTATCACATCTTGGGTCAGGCTCACCGTTTTTTTGCCCAATTTCTTCTCCCAAAAACTAAGACCCAAAATGAATGAAGCGCCCGCTGCAAAAACGGCCAACGTTGCAGCCACTGCAATAATTACACCCACAGGCGGCATTGCCATGCCCGCTGTCACCAATAACCCAACAACCATCGAAATACCAACATAGCTCAGCACTCCATTCACAATGGCATTAATGCTGCAGGCCAACAACCCCAAGGGTGAATATTTTGATTGCCAAAACTTTTTAAAATTTTCTTTCAGTTTTGAGCAAAAATTTGAGAGAAAACCACTATAGAAATAAAATTCAGTAAAAGTACCGCCTGTGAATGCAACGGTGGCGCTTGCAATCAATGCCGGCAAAATAGGCACACCAACGCCCGTCATGAAAGTAACCAACCCCAGTGTAAACAATAAACTTAGCGCAAGCACATTCCCAATCGCGATGACAATGCCTAATATTTTTCCACGAGTTAATGATGCTTTCCATTCTTTAAAAACTTGTTTAATGGATTTTTTATTTTGCTCAGGGTCATCAAAGCTTTCAAGCCAGGTTTCAAGCTCTTGAATAATCATCAGCCCTGCCACAAATATGCCGGCAATAATACCGATTGCTGCCAATGCACCTACAGGACCCAATGCAACAGCTGTTAATCCAAATAAGACGCCTGTCACGATGAAAACACCGCTGCCGAACCAATATTGAAAACGCTTCCACCCATGCAGTGTCGGTCTTTTCTTCTTTGTGATTCGTTCAAAAAAACTTTCTAATAAATCAACGTTCACGCATAAATTAACTAGGCCGCCGCAGACCCCGCCAAATGCGATACCTAAACCATGCAGCACCCCTAATATCAGTTTCGGTCCTGTTTTTATCAAGCTAAAAATAGCCATGGTATTTTGTAGGCCGCTGCCTGCTGCGCTTAAAATCGAAAGACAATAAATAGCACTTTTTTTAATTATTTCTCGTTTTTTCATTGGGATTCTCGCTTTGTGTTCATTGTTTATTGAATAGTAGCGCGCGTTAGGCTATAAATATAATGAATAGAAATCATTAAGTGATGAAAATAAATGAGTTTACTAGACCCCCAATTACATGCTTTTTTAGCCATTGTGAAGCAAGGCACTGTGCATGCGGCTGCAACCTCAATTCATTTAACACAAACCGCTGTTACCCAGCGCATTCGGGGGTTAGAACAACGTCTTCATGCCACCCTATTCATTAGAACGCGCCGCGGCATGGCATTAACACCCGAAGGTGAGGCTTTATTACACTATTGCCGGTCTGTGCAAGTAATGGAGGGAGAAACGCTTTCTAAATTTAAAGGGTTAGGGCAAACGTATATAACGGATTTAAAAATTTCGGCGCCAAGCAGCCTCATGCGTTCTCGCATTATTCCAGCCTGTATTCCGATAATGAAAAAATTTCCAAATTTATTAATGCATTATAGTGTGAATGATGTTGAATCAAGACATCTTGCTTTACAGCAAGGAGAATGTGATTTTGCTATTTGTATACCTCAGCATGTGAGCCTTGAAATGGCTTGTAAAACTTTAATGCCTGAAGAATATATTTTAGTTGCGACGCAAAAATGGGAAAAACGTAAATTAACAGATGTTATTAAATCAGAACATATTATTGATTTTAATGTTCAAGATAATATGACATTTAATTATTTGCGGCATTATGGTTTGCTCAGGAATGCTGATAAAAATCGACATTTTGTGAATAATATTGAGGCATTGGTTGAGCTGGTTTCGTCGGGCGTTGGCTATACAGTGCTGACGAAAGAAATGTTTGCGCTTTTTGCAAAACCCAAAAAACTTATTGCGCTCAATCAAGGTAAAAAACTCTTTAGTCCTCTGTCACTGTGCTGGTATCCACGCCCCATTCTACCGCCGTATTTTAAATGGGTGATTGATAGCATTGTTTGAGTTTTTAAATTTTAATCGTTACTTTCAAATTTTGTGTTTAACTCGAACGAAGCGTAGGGCGTGATTAGGCAAACGTGTTTTTTACATTTGACGTAATCCGCCAACGGTTAAAGCTTTTAAAATTTTAAAAAGCTTTTAAGGTTGGCGGATTACGCGGCGAAAAACATGCCGCTAATCACGCCCTACGCTTTGTTCAAGGTAAGCAGAAAGATGGAGGCCGTTTTTTAAAGTTAAAACCACGTTTTACGGCATTCTGCGATTTCCGCTGCGGCTTCTTTTTGGTATTCTTGCACAACGTTATCGACCATTTTGCTGGCTGTTTTTTTAATCGCTTTATTCTCTTGCCAGAGAAACAATGCATCTCCCATGCGTTTAACGGTATAGTGTAGCGGGTCGGTTTTGACTTCCATTTTATTCTTTTGTCGATACTGATCGTATTTTGCTTTGATAACGTGATTACCTTGGTGCAGTTCAATCGCAGTTTCTAGCGCTTCAATTTTCTTAGCGCATAGTTTTTTAGCCACTTCTTGCTGAAATCGATGTTCTAAATAAACATAATGCGGATTAGTGCTACACCCCGTCGCTTTCATTTCCAATTTAGCTTCTTTAACATTTTCAGGTGTTAAATGCTTTTGTATTAACGTTAAGGTTGCAACATGTGCCTCATTAATAGCTTCTCTTTCTTTTTTAGTCATCTCTAAATCTTCTTTCAAAGCAGCTAATTTATTTGCGTGTTTTTCAGCAAGATCTCGATAAACAACGGATGATTCTATTCCACACGCTGAGTCAAAAAAACTTTCTTGTTTTGCTTTGACCTCAAGTTCCATTGCTTGACGATTAATATTGTCCATGACAAGCGTGAAAAGCGAAGTTACATCTCCTCGCAAAGTCAACTCACTTTTAATACACGGATTTTTGAGATTACCCAAAACAGCCATCACGCCACCAATAATCACTGCGCTATAAGCAAATATAGCTGCGAATGAAAGGATAGTAATCACCGCAAGTGATGGTGCTGCTAATAACAGTATCAATGCAAGTGCCGTGGTTATGCAAGCCACCGCAAAGGCTATAATACCTGCTCCAATGATGATTTTTTTACGGCGCACGCGGTAAGTTACATCACAAACACAATCGAATTGAAACCTCGCCAAATAGTTGTACAGAATATTACGCTTGGCTATCTTTTGTGCTGTGCTCAAACCTGAAGACTTTTCAAGATTTCCGCTCGTGATCATCTCGCGCGTCCATTGCAATGTATTAATCATTCTTTTAGCATTAAGTATATATTTTTTTTGATTCGACGCATAAAAGGTCGTCAATGAATGGCATTCAATTAACAGTGCATTGAGTTTTTCCGCTACTTCTTTATCTAACCCCAAATTTTCTTCGGCGTTTTCATAGGTTTTCATCATGAACTGAATTTCAGCCTTGAATGTTTCTAGACTTTTCTCATGTTCATTGCATTCTTTTTTACTTATAAATATGTCAACCATCGATTATTCCCTAATGTTTAATAGTCTTTCGCTTCAAGTGTCTGTCGGCTACCCATAGTCAGCTTTCGTAGGTTATTTATGCATACGCTATCATCTCAACTTGCGTGTTTCAATGTTATTATTGTTTTGTCTGGCAATGCCTAATGATAGATCGCTAGTATAAATGAGTGAGTGAGCGGCGTTAAGCTAACGTTGATTGAAGATGTGTAATGTAAATCCGTTCATCCTTCGAGACGCGCCTAAAAAACAGGCGCTCCTCAGGACGAACGGAAGAAAGTGCAGGATAAATGAAAAGTAAACCTATTAACTCTGCATAAACGTTAAATGAATATCGCCTTTCATGTCGCCGGGTTGCATGTTAACGGCACTGAGTTGATAGCCGCCAGCGTTGTTAGCATTCACAATACTCGTGAGTGGGCTGTAACCCGCGCCTGGTTTCATGGTATGAATCGTGATGTCTTGATAATGCGCATTATCCGTACCAATACGCACAACCACAGAACCATTTAACAATGTGCTATCGGTGCCGCCCGGTGGAATCACATCAATAATTTTAGTGGGGTCTGTTTCATAACCCATCACGGTAAACGATGCTTGCCCATTCGACCCCGTTATTACGGAATTTAAAGACCCGACGGGAGAACTAACAGAAATCACGTGCGACCCTGCAACGCCATCTAAATATACCACACGCTGATAGTTGTTTACATTTTCAGCACTAGCAACTGAAACCAAGCCTAAACTGACAACTGCGACAGCAATTTTACTTAACATTTTCATAGCGAACCTCACTTTAAGTTAATTCCATCACAGTCTATCGTAACTCTCTTAAGATAATCTGAACACCTTAAAAAATTATCTGCTTACTTTTTTGACAAATCATAAGGCACAAACACTTCATTCAATTGTCGTGCAACACGAATGAAAGTGGTTCGCTTAGATAATTCTTTCAAACGATGCGCCCCGACATACGTACATGTTGAGCGAATGCCGCCTAAAATATCCAGCACCGTGTTTTTCACAGGTCCGCGATACGGCACATTCACTGAACGACCTTCGCTTGAACGATAATCAGCCACCGCACCGTGATGACGCTCCATCGCTTCTGTCGAACTCATGCCATAAAAACGTTTGAATTGACGACCGTCCTCTTCTACCACTTCGCCTAAACATTCATCGTGACCGGCTAACATACCGCCTAACATCACAAAATCGGCGCCGGCAGCAAAGGCTTTTGCCACATCACCAGGCGTTGTACAACCACCATCAGCACACACTAAGCCACCCAAGCCGTGCGCTGCATCTGCACATTCAATAATGGCTGATAATTGCGGATAACCCACACCGGTTTTTTCACGCGTGGTACAAACCGAACCCGGCCCTATACCAATTTTAACAATATCAGCACCGGATAAAATTAACTCTTCAACCATTTCACCGGTCACCACATTCCCCGCCATAATCACAACGCTTGGGTGTTTTTCGCGTAATTGTTCTAAGAATGAAACAAAGCGTTCGGTATAACCATTCGCAACATCTAAACAAATAAACTTCACTTTTGCGACTTGCATCACTTCGTTTAATTTTTCCATTTCAGCATCAGATGTGCCTAATGAAACAAAAACCGAGTCTACGATTGACGTATTTTCTGCAACAAATTGCTTCCATGTTGGCATCGGTAAAAATTTATCAAGCGCGGTCATTAAATGATGTTCAGCCAAGGCTTTTGCCATATTAAAAGTACCCGTGTGATCCATATTCGCAGCAATAATGGGCACGCCTTTCCATGTGGTTTGGCTATGTTTAAATTTATACTCACGCTCTAGTGAAACTTCTGAACGGCTTTTCAACACACTCCGCTTCGGACGAATTAAGACATCACGAAAATCTAACTTCACATCATTTTCAATACGCATTTATAAAACTCCTATCATAATTTAAGATTTTTTACGCAATCTTGCGTAGTAAAAACCATCCATACCTTGTTCACCTGTTAAAATTTGTCGCCCGTAACCTGTGGCAACGCCCCAATCCGCTTCAATTAACCAAGGTTCAGCACTCGGCTCTTCCGCTAAAAAAGCTTTAATCACGCCTTCGTTCTCTTGTGGGAAGACCGAACACGTGGCATAAACCAAGGTACCGCCTTCTGCTAAGGTTGGCCAAAGCGCTTTTAATAAACTTAATTGTTGTTTTGCTAAGGCTGCAATATCAGCGGCTTGCCTTAATAATTTAATATCAGGGTGACGTCGCACAACACCGCTTGCTGAGCAAGGCGCATCTAATAATATTTCATCAAAAGATTGTTCATCCCACCAACTTGCTGTTTTTTTCGCATCAGCGCAAATTAAGGTGGCGCTTAAATCGAGTCTGTCTAAATTTTCTTGTATGCTTTTCATGCGTGATGCGTCTTTTTCAACAGCCACCACTTCTGCTAGATGAGGTTGGTTTTGCAAAATATGCGTGAGTTTTCCACCGGGTGCGGCACAGGCATCTAACACACGCGCATCACGTTTGAGCGGTAATAAACTCGCGGCTAATTGTGCGGCGCCATCTTGCACGCTTAATGCACCCACTAAAAACCCGGGCAATTCATCAACCGGCACGGCTTCTTCCAACACTAAGCCTGTGTTTGTCGCTTTAATTGGCATAACCTTATGCCCTGCCGCTTCTAGTGCACTTAAACTCGCTTCACGGTCTTTCGCACGCAATGCAAACGGCGGATGTGCATTATTCGCTTCCAACATTTTTTCCCACTGACCCGGCCACGCTTGACGCAGCGCACTAATCCACCAATACGGGTGTGCATAAGCTGCTTCTTCATCATCACTAAAATCTAAGGTTGGGTGGCGTAAATAAGCGCGTAACACAGCGTTCGCCAAACCCGGCGCCCATTTTTTAGAAAGCAATTTCGCAGCATTGACGGTTTCAGCTACCGCCGCATGCGCAGGCACACGCATTTCACTTAATTGATATAAACCCACTAAAATTAACGCGTGGATATCGCTGTCTTTCGCTTTCATGGGTTTATCAAGAAAAGCACTTGCCATCACATCTAAACGCGTATAAAAACGACAAACGCCGTAACACAGCGCTTGTAATAAGCCTTTATCACGCGGGTCAACAATTTTTTCTAAGTAAATTGGCATGACTTGATCAAGCGAGCGTCCCTCTGTGATTTGATCAATCACTAACGCTGCGTAATATCGAATATTCATAATAGAACCACACCTGGTTTTAATATATCGTGACGCGCGTGGTAAACATCAGCCACGTTTAAGGCTTTACCGCCTGGCCACTGTAAGGTTAACAAACGCAACACCGTGCCATTACCTGCTGCTACATCTATACCTTGCTCAGACGCATGCACGATGGTGCCCGGTGTTTGTTGTGTTGAGGTATTCAAGGCTTTTGCCATCCAGACACGTACGTTTTCGGTTTGAAAAGAAAAATAACACACCGGCCATGGATTAAACGCGCGAATTTTGCAGCTTAAAACACTGGCAGGCATCGCCCAATCAATGAAGGCTTCTTCTTTCGAGATTTTATTTGCATAAGTGACATTTTCTTCACTTTGTGGAATGCGCGGCATCGCTTGTGTTTTTTCAGCATCTAACACGTGTATTAATGCTTTTGCACCAGCGTTTGCTAACACATCGTACAAACTCGCCGTCGTCACTTCATCATTCAAACTGAATGTTGTTTGATAAATACAAGCGCCCGTATCAAGCCCGGCATCCATTTGCATAATGGTGACACCGGTTTCTAAATCACCGGCATCAATCGTACGCTGAATGGGGGCTGCACCGCGCCAACGCGGTAATAATGACGGATGCACATTAATGCCGCCGTGGGCAGGAATGTCTAAAATCGCTTGAGGAATAATTAAACCGTAAGCCGCCACCACTAAAACATCGGGTTTTAAGGCTGCAAATTCTGCTTGCACAGCTGCATCTTTCAAGGTGCTTGGTTGAAGCACGGGAATGTTGGCCGCTGTTGCTAACACTTTAACAGGGCTTTCCGTTAATTGTCTGCCGCGACCTGCCGGACGATCAGGCTGTGTGTAAACAGCCACAATGTCGTGTGAAGAATGAATTAATGCTTTTAAAATAATGTCAGCAAACGCAGGCGTTCCTGCAAATACAATACGTAAAGGGGAAACTGTCACACTTAGCCCTTATTTAATTTTTTAATTTTTTCGCGAATACGATCTTGTTTCAAGCGAGATAAATGATCAATAAACAAAATGCCGTCTAAGTGATCTAGTTCGTGTTGAAAACAAACCGCCATTAAGCCTTCGGCGTGAACTTCAATGGGTTCCATTGCTAAGGTAAAACCGCGTAAAGTCACTTTTTCAGCACGTTCGACTTTGTCGTATGCCCCTTCAACGGATAAACACCCTTCTGATTCGTAGCGCTTACCTTCACGGTGCACAATTTCAGGGTTTAAAATACATTGTTTTTGATCACGCGTTTCAGACACATCCATCACGAACACGCGTTTGTGAATATCAACTTGGGTAGCTGCTAAACCAACGCCTTTTGCGTCGTACATGGTTTCGTACATGTCTTCAACTTGACGGCGTAATGCATCGTCAACCACCGTCACGGGTTCTGCTTTAATGCGTAGACGTGGATTAGGAAACTGTAAAATGGGAAGTATGGCCATACAAGTTACTCATTTATAAAAAATTTTAATGGTTCAGCAATGGTTTATTTTAAACCAATTACGTGTCTGAATCAAAAAAAGTTTTATTATATAAATCAAGTGGTTGATTATCGCGATCGCGCTGTAGACAGAACCCACAGCGCGATTGCGTTACATCAGTGAACACATGCTTGAGGGTGGTGCTTCTTCAGCAGGTGCTTCAAACTGACTTTCATCACCTTCCATTTTTGGCGGCTCAGGCTCTTCTAAGCTATCTGCAATTTTATCGTCAGCAAGTTCTGCTGCTTCTTCTGCTGGTTCTACTACTTCTACTACTTCTACTGCTTCTACGGCTTCTACGGCTTCTACGGCTTGTGGTTGTTCTTCTACGGCTGCTTCTGCTAATTGCACTTGTATTACCGCTGTTGAAGTAATCACCGCTTCCGGTGTTGGCGCAGGTTCAACAACAGGCTCATTCATTAATTGCAATTGCGCTTTTTGTTTTTTGTGATCGTGATAAGCCGTCCAAATATAACCTGCCACAAACCCAATCGCACCTATGGCTGTTGCGCTAATTAACCCAATTGTTGTTGCCTGTACGGTTGCATTAAACGCCGCTGCAATCGCGCCTACAATGCCCGCCACCACCGGCACACTCGCGCCAGCGGTTGACACAATTAAAAAGACTAATGCGGCTAAAAACACAATTCCGCCAAACAATAAGGCAAAATATTTTGCGATGTCACGTTTTCGGTAACGCGGTGCTTGCACTTGTGCTTTTGGTTCATCTTCGCTGCTGCTTGACGAGGAGGAAGAAGTTGATGTCAACGCCGCACGAGCATCCTGAGCTGCTTGAGCAGTTCTCAGCGCTAGCATGTAAGGATTATTTTCCATTGTATTTTCAGCACGCTGATCACTCACCACATAGTGCTCACCGCCTGTATCAGCGCTCACAAAACTATACGGATTTTCACCCAAAGGCAAACTATGGTCAGGCACGACGAGCTCAGGGTTCTTTGTCACGCGCAAGACAGCAAGCTGTTGCTCTAACGCAAATATTACACCAAGATTATCTATCCGGTAGTCATGCTCAGAATAATTTTCGCCTTTTATCCGCCTCACATCTTCATATCGTTTAAAATAAACAACTGCCATTTTGCCAGGCTGCCCTGATTTTTTGCACTTCGCTTCATACCCTGGGAATGCATAAGCCGTGACCGCTTCTTTCGGGCTCACCATTTTCACGCCGTAAACATTCTCGTGCATTAATACATGGTCAACTAACACTGACCAGCATTTTGCGTAGTTTTGGGCATCCGTCGGGTTAAAAGCAGCGTAGAATTTATAATTATCTTCCTGGCCGGTGGTTTTCGTCACCAACATATAAACACTATTGAAGCTCACCGGTGAAACATCTAGTGTTTGACCTTGATACTCAACAAACATACGCGAGCCGCCTTCAACCAGATGAGAATATCGCAACAGTTTAGGGTATTTTTTGGATTGCTTCTTTAGATTAGAATAATAACTACGCGCTTCACAAACAAAGTCCTTTGCTGCACAATTCTTTAAACCATCAACCAAGTCAAGTGAAACATGATTAGCTGTCTGATAAGGCAGCACACATAAATAGTAATTGAATGCTGCTTTAAAAGCTTCGATTGATGAAGGGTCTTGCGCTAATTTAAACAACTTTGACTTGACGGCTTCGGGGCCTGCATTTTCTGCAGCAATGCTACGATACGATGCTGTTAAGGCAGAGGGGTCTTGTTTTTTTAATCTCGCTTCAGAAAGTTCTACTAATTGTTTATCTATTGATGCAATCACTATTTGCATCTCTTTAGGATATTGATTCAGTTGTTTTAAGGCCTTATAGGCTCTGATGACATGATCAACTTCATCTTTGAGCTCGGGCTGTGCTTTTACACGCGCTGCATAATACTGCGCTAACATCAAATATAATTTTGGATATTGCAAATCATCAGCGATTTGGAAAACATTTGTTACGTCAATTCCCTTGATGGCCATTGCTAACGCCTGCTGCATATCCGGTGTAATAGGTTCATTCAACACAAAATATTCTGAACGACAAAACACACCGAGGTGGTGTATATAAGCGCGTTCCGTGGGGTAGGCATCCGGATTGATAACCCTCGAAACGTTGTATTCATTTAAGGTCGCCGAAAATTTATCGCGCAAATGCTTTGCCCAATTCGCAGCAGCACGGCAACCTTCACGGATTTCAGCGAGGTTTTTAGGTTTTATTTTTATTTGAAGACGCCCTCTAGGCAGCACCTCTACCGGCTCTTCACCCGTTAACTGACGCAAAATATAATACTTTAAAATGTTCGACACTAATAAACGCACACCTTCCAATAAAACAATATTAAACTCGTCATCCGTCAACGCCCAGCTTGCCGCTTTTCGGTTCGTCATCAACGTTTGCAAAATGGAGACGTATTCCAGTTTGTTATCATTACTCAATAACCACTCAGCACGATGCCGGTGATGAATATACTCAGCAAGAAAAACACCCTGCGCTTTTTTATTCTCGGGGTCTTTTTCAGCCTTAAATTTTTCAATGGCATTTTTTACAAATGTATTATAGTCAGCGCGATCATCACGCATCTGGTTTTCTTGTTCTTGTCTTTGCACAACCTTACCCTCGTTTTTATCAGTTTTTTCTTGTTAGCATTAAACCACGTTAATCTTAAGATAATATTAACCTAGGCTTAACTGAGCGCATTACGGTAAACCGCCAGTGCCGCCTCACGATCTCCTAATTGTTCCAACAACTTACCATAAGCCAGTGCGGCTTCGGGGTTCTCGCCGGCACTTAGGCAGCGGTCGAAATAATCTTTGGCTTTACCCCATAATTGCGCTTGCACACATAATTTACCGAGTAATAACAATAACTCAGGCTGAGAACCGTAGTTTTTCACCCAAGCACCTGCCAGCACCAAACCTTCATTCACATCCTCTACCGGCAATTTACCGTAAAGCACAGCCATACGCGGTTCGTAGTTTAATTTCATAATCTTACGAATGAGTTTATCTGTTTTTTCCATTTCACCGTGGGCATATAACGCTTCGGCGTAAGCCATCATCACCGGTACTTGCTTTCTCACCCCGCGCGGTAGGCCGTTATACGTCGCCTCTAATTCTTCTAAGGTCATTGCCGTCGGTCTATCTAACAAAACACAAGCAATATTTTTCTCGAATAATTGCACTTGTTCGCTGCTCAATAAACGTGAGCGTCTTAATTTTGGCAATATGGCTTGCAAGGCTTTCCAATCGCCTAAGTGGATATACACTTTCTCAGCCAAGGCCAACACGCGCGGGTGCTTGGGTGATAACACTAATAAACGCGATAAGGTCGCCGCAGCTTGTTCTAATTGATGCTGTTCTAATTGCAATTCCGCTTTGGTTAGCCCAATGGCTAATTCAGCATTAGGTGCAGCAAGATGCGCTTCTCGCAAGTATTGGTCGCGTCTATCGAGGGCAAGTTGTGCTTGTGCCGCACGTGCAGCGCCTAAATAATTCATTAACGGGTCTATCGATTTTTTCACGCCGGCTAATAATAATTTCTCAGCCTTAGACCAACGGCCTTCAATTAATAAAGCTAAACCGTGCTGGGTTTTGCTATACGCACGATGTTCACGGCGCCAGCGCATCCAATTTTTTAAACGAAACCACCACAACTGCACTTGATCAATACTATCAATTAAAGCATAAAACGTGCCGAATAATATAATAAACCCAATTAAAGCCACCCACAGCGGCATTTGTATCATCCAGGGTTGATACACCACAAAGACAAAGCCCGGGTGTTTTAATACCATTAAGCCCAGCCAAACCGATGTAACTAGAAAAATCAGCAATACAATTAACCGACGCATTAGACGCCTCCCTGTTTATTTAAATAGTTGGCGAATTGCTGCTGCGTTCCCGCTAAATTCACGCTCGGCACCCCAATATTTTGAGAGGCTAAACTTTGTAATTGCGTTAATACGGCGGAGGTTTCAGACGATTGCGTATTAAAATATTGTGCAACCCAGGCGTGCATGCGCATTAAAGCAGCCTGATAAATGCCTTGATCACGACTTAACAATGCCCACATCGCATTTTCCATTTGTGCGTGTAAGTTTTGATAAATAAACACGCGCTCTTCCGGCAAAATTAAGGGTGGCGTATTACCGCTGTTGTAGCGCACAATCACGACTCTCCCCAAGGTGTGCATGGTGCGACGCCACTGTGCTTTCCACCACGGCAAACCATCCACATTCACTTTGTCATTGTCGTCTGCATTTTCTTGTAAGGGGGCAGCTGGTAAGGGAATTTGATCAAGCGTTGCATTTAAGGTATTTAGCTGATTATACAGTGCTGTGATATCTGCTGCGGGTGCAGCTGTTAAGGTTGTAATATTTCCTTGCACTGCTTGGCGTAGGCTATCTAAACCCGCATCATTCGTTTCTGCTAAAGTTTGCTCAGCACGTTGCAACAACACCAAAGCCATGCCTGGGTTATGTAAATATTGTAATTGATCATTCGCGGCATTGACTAAATATTGTGCCTCTACAACAACCCAACGATTTTTATCGCTTAATAAGTTTGGTGTTTCTGCGCTAGTCACTTGCGAAGCAGCAGGTTCATTGCTCGCTTGTGAAGCAAATGCCGCTTTCAACGTTGATAAAGCTGTTTCATTGGTTTGTACACTCACTTGTAAATCACGCACTTCATTTGTTAATGATGCATTGAGTTTTACTAATTGAAAATAACCGTAACCAAATACTCCCGAGGCGACCGCAATCACACCCAATGCAAATACAAATTTTCCTGATCGCGACGATTGCCTTGTTTCAACGGTGGTTTCTGTTTCTGTCACCGGTGTGTTTTCATCTGACATGCGACTGCCCTCTCTTTAACAAAAATTCAATCATACTCTCTTCATCGAACCGGTCTAACACAAGCACCGATTCAAACCCATTTTTTTCTGCGAGTTGCTTAATGCGATCACTCATCACCACTAAACACGTTTTTTTAAGCTGCTGCCATGCGCTGGCGCCCGCTAAGGTTTCTAAATGCGTGAGCGTTTGAAACGATGCAGCAAAAACAATATGTGTGATGGGTTGATTCAACCACTGCTGCAAAGCCATTTGTTTTGCCGCGGTCACCTTAGGCAAAATGCGTTGATACGCCGCCAGGGTTAACACCTGAGCGCCGCGTGCTTGCAAGCTTAAATCAATTTTTTCACGTCCGCCTTCACCCCGTACCACGGCAATTTTCACATTATTAACATTTTGAAACATCGGGTCAGCCAGCAACCCTTCACTCGACCAATCGGTTGTGGGGTGGTAATCAACCTTTACGCCCGCTGCTTGCAACGTCGCGCTCGTTGCGCCGCCCACGCAAGCAATTTTCAAGGTCGTATCAGCTTGCTGTTTTAACACCGGCAAAATGATGTCGGCGGCTTGCGGGCTAATGACAATTAACCAATCTTGTGTTGCTAATTGCTTCACCCCCGCCTGCCACGCCGGTGTATTCGTTAATAATAAAAAATCTAAACACGGGTAATGTAATGCTGCAAACCCACGTGCAATCAGGGCATCACACAGTTTTTCACCGCGGGAAGCTGGTCGTGTGATCAAAACACCTACGTCACGGCTTTGCATGAAAGGCCTTCAAAATGGCATCTGCGCCTTGTTCTTTTAATTGCTCACCCACGCGCGTTCCTAATGTCTGTGCCTGTGTTGCCTCACCTGATAAATGCGCTTGTATTATACGTGTACCTTTTTCATTCATCACACGCGCTTCTAGGCTGAGTTGTTGATGATGCACGGTTGCATACGCCGCAATCGGCACCTGACATCCGCCGTCTAACACTTTGCAAACCGCACGTTCCGCCGTCACGGCCTGAAACGTGGGGAGATGATTCAAAGCAGCAATCAAGGCATGTGTGTGCGCATCGTTTTCACGGCATTCAATGCCTAAAGCGCCTTGTCCTGCCGCAGGTAACATCTCTTTCACCGAAAAATAAGCGGTAATATCAGATTGACAGCCCATGCGTATCAACCCAGCCGCCGCTAACACAATCGCATCAAACCGACCCAGAGCCAATTGTTTTAAACGCGTTTGAATATTGCCGCGCAACACTTGCATGTTTAAATCTGGCCGCAGTGCCAGCAACTGCGTTTGACGACGCAAACTGGCTGTACCCACACACCCGCCCGTGGGTAACTGCATCACACTTTGATACTGTGTTGAAATAAACACATCACGCACATCTTCACGGTGGGTGATAACGGGCATTGCTAAGCCCGGGGGTAAGGTCATCGGCACGTCTTTCATGGAGTGCACGGCAATATCGGCCTGTCCATCGAGCAACGCTTGTTCAAGCTCTTTCACAAACAGCCCTTTTCCGCCCAGCGTGCGCAAACTCACTTCTAAGCGTTTGTCACCTTGCGTTGTTAGTGGCAGCAAACTCACCGATAATGCCGGATGCAAAGCCATTAACTGCGCCTTCACCCATTCTGCCTGTACCATCGCTAACGGACTTTCACGCGTTGCGATCACCAAGTGGCGTTTTGTCATAATTTGCTCACGTGCGCTATTCATTTGCAGGCTATCATAGCATCAGTTGGCACGACCGCCATAATTTCCTGTATACTAACCTCCATCTTGAAACTGTGGGGGCGAGTATGAAACCTGATTTTCTCAAAAAATTAGCATCACAACTGAGCAATGCCTTGCCACCCCAAGTAGGCGTGCTCAAAAAAGACTTTGAAAAAAATTGCCATCAAATTTTGAACAAAACTTTTGCAAAGTTCAATTTAGTTACCAAAGAAGCCTTCGACACCCAAAGCAAAGTCTTACTACGCACGCGCCAAAAATTGGAAGCCCTTGAGAAGCATTTGAACGAACTCGAAGCCTCTATCAAAAATAAACCCAAAAAATAAGTGACGCGCATGGAACCCATCACAATGCCTTTTACGGGGCAAGATGTTGAACTTATTAAAGAAGATGTGCTTTATCGCGGCGTTTTCACGCTGGTGCGTAAGCACTTACGCCACCGCCAATTTAATGGCGAGTGGTCAGACACCTTCACGCGTGAAATTTTAAAACGCAAATCAGCGGTTGCTGTGTTACTCTACGACCCAATGCTTGATCAAGTTGTGCTCATTGAACAATTTCGGGCAGGCGCGCTTGATCATGATAACAACGCACCTTGGTTGTTGGAGGTGGTCGCGGGCGTTTACGACCCCGATGAACCTGTCACTGAGGTTGCGAAACGAGAAGCCCAAGAAGAGTCTGGCTCAACGGTGCTCGATTTGTACCCCATTTGTGAATATTACGTCAGCCCCGGCGGCAGCGATGAATATCTACATTTATTTTGCGGACGCATCGATGCGAGTGAGTCTGGCGGACTTCACGGGCTCGCGGAAGAAAACGAAGATATTCGCGCCTTCACTTTATCTTCCGAAGAAGCATTTCAATGCTTAAAAGAAGGACGCATTAAAACCTCTCCCGCCATTATTTCGTTACAATGGCTAAAACTCAATCGTGAATGGCTAAGGCAATTATGGCAGACAAAATAAAATCGAAAGTCAAAGGCGCATACAATGCAGATGCGCTAGAAGTATTAAATGGTCTTGAACCGGTACGTCGTCGTCCAGGCATGTATACCGTCACAGACAATCCCAACCACATTATCCATGAAGTCGTCGATAATAGTGCCGACGAAGGCTTAGAAGGCTATGCGCATCGCATTGATGTGATCTTACATAAAGACCACTCCATCGAAGTCATCGACGACGGCCGCGGCATGCCGGTGGACATTCACCCTGAAGAGAAAATTTCAGGCGTCGAACTTATTTTGACGCGTTTACATTCCGGCGCAAAATTCTCAAATAAACAATATAAATTCTCAGGCGGTTTACACGGCGTGGGGATTTCAGTTGTCAATGCCTTGTCGAAAAAATTAGAAGTCACTATTCGACGCGACGGACAAATTTATCACATTAGCTTTGCCAACGGTGACAAAGTCACGCCGTTAAAAGTCATCGGCAAAACCGATAAGAACAATACAGGTACGGGTGTGCGTTTCTGGCCGGACGAAAAATATTTCGATACCCCGAAAGTGGCTGTGAATAAATTAAAACATACCCTGCGCGCAAAAGCGGTGTTATGTGCAGGCTTGCGCGTCACATTTAAAGACGAAAGCACGAACCACGAAGAAGAGTGGTATTACGAAAACGGCTTAAGCCATTATTTAGAAGAAAGCATAGGCTCAGCAGAACGCTTACCGGAAGAACCGTTTTTAGGCTCTTTTAGCAGCGAGAATGAAGCCGTAGATTGGGCGACCTGTTGGTTAGTGAATGGTGGCAATATTATTAGCGAAAGCTATGTCAATTTGATTCCTACCATTCAAGGCGGCACACACGTGAATGGTTTTCGACAAGGCTTATCTGATGCGCTGCGTGATTTTTGTGAATTCCGCAATTTATTACCGCGTGGCATTAAATTATCACCTGAAGATATTTGGGAGCAATGCGCGCACGTGGTGTCGGTGAAATTACACGACCCGCAATTTGCTGGCCAAACGAAAGAACGTTTATCTTCGCGTGAATGCGCAACCTTTGTTTCAGGCGTGGTGAAAGATGCGTTTAGCTTATGGTTAAATCAACACGTCGTACAAGGCGAGCAAATTGCTGCGCTTGCCATTAGCAATGCGCAAAAGCGCTTGCGTGCCTCACAAGCGGTTGCGCGTAAAAAAGTGACTTCGGGCCCTGCGTTGCCTGGTAAATTAGTAGATTGCACGCAACAAGATTTAAAACGCAGTGAATTGTTTTTAGTCGAAGGCGACTCGGCGGGCGGCTCAGCTAAACAAGCACGTAATCGTGAATTTCAAGCCATTATGCCGCTTAGAGGTAAAATTCTAAATACGTGGGAAGTGGATTCTAGCGAGATTTTATCGTCACAAGAAATTCACGATATTGCCGTCGCTGTTGGTGTGGACCCAGCCTCAACGAATTTAGAAGGCTTACGTTACGGTAAAATTTGCGTACTCGCCGATGCGGACTCAGATGGTAACCACATTGCTACTTTATTATGTGCTTTATTTGTTAAACACTTCAGACCCCTGGTCGAAGCCGGGCACATCTATATTGCAATGCCACCTTTATTTCGCATTGATCACGGCAAAGAAGTGTATTACGCACTCGATGAATCTGAGAAACAAGGTATTCTCGATCGCATCAGTGCTGAAAACCGCAATAAAACCGGTAAAATTAATGTCATACGCTTTAAAGGTTTGGGTGAGATGAACCCCATTCAATTAAGAGAAACGACAATGGATCCGAACACGCGACGCTTAATGCAGCTAACCATTCCTTCGCAAAAATCAGTCGATGATATGCTCGATATGCTGCTTGGAAAAAAACGCGCGGCTGATCGCAAAAACTGGCTCGAAAAGAAAGGCAACTTAGCTGAACTAGCTTAACTTGGGAAAATTATTTTATGTCTACTTCTGTTGAACACATTCCGTTACACGAGTATGCCGAACGCGCATACTTAGATTATTCCATGTATGTTATTTTAGATCGCGCTTTGCCGCATATTGGCGACGGCTTAAAACCCGTACAACGCCGCATTATTTATGCGATGTCTGAGCTTGGGTTAAAGTCGGTTTCTAAATTTAAAAAATCAGCCAGAACGGTAGGTGACGTGTTGGGTAAGTTTCACCCGCACGGTGATATGGCTTGTTATGAAGCCTTAGTATTAATGGCACAGCCTTTCTCTTATCGTTACCCATTGATTGAAGGGCAAGGAAACTTTGGTTCACCTGATGACCCGAAATCGTTTGCGGCGATGCGTTATACCGAATCTCGCTTGTCGGGTTATGCTGAAGTTTTACTCTCTGAAATTGAATCAGGTACCGTTGAGTGGGTGCCTAACTTTGATGGCACAATGCGTGAGCCGTCTTTATTGCCGGCTCGTTTACCCAATGTGTTATTAAACGGCGGCACGGGCATTGCCGTCGGGATGGCAACTGATATTCCGCCACATAATTTGCGTGAAGTCGTGCAAGCTTTAACCCATTTATTAGATAATCCTAAAGCAACTTTAGAAGAAATCTGTGACATTATTCCTGCACCTGATTTTCCAACCAATGCAGAAATTATTACGCCGAAAAAAGATTTACGTGAATTGTACCGCACTGGTAACGGCAGCTTACGTATGCGTGCCATTTACACCATGGAAAATGATGAAATTATTATTACCGCATTGCCGCATCAAGTGTCGGGCGGTAAAATTCTTGAGCAAATCGCAGCGCAGATGCAAGAGAAGAAATTACCCTTAGTGTCTGATTTGCGCGATGAGTCTGATCATGAAAATCCAACACGTTTAGTCATTGTGCCGCGCTCAAATCGCGTGGATGTGCAAGCACTGATGGATCATTTGTTTGCAACGACTGACTTAGAAAGAAGTTATCGTGTTAATTTGAATATGATTGGTTTAAACGGCCGCCCACAGGTTAAGAATTTGTTACAAATTTTAACGGAGTGGTTGGCGTTTAGAACCGCGACGGTGACAAAACGCTTAGAATGCCGTTTAGAAGTCATTAACCATCGTTTGCATATTTTAGAAGGCTTAATGGTCGTTTATCTTAATTTGGATGAAGTAATACGTATTATCCGAAAAGAAGATGAACCAAAGCCAGTGTTGATGAAGAAGTTTAAGTTATCTGACGATCAAGCTGATGCCATTTTAGATACGAAGCTGCGTCATTTAGCGAAATTAGAAGAAATGCAAATTCGGAAAGAGCAAAAAAATCTTTCTGATGAAAAAGACGACCTTGAAAAGACTTTAGGGTCTAGCGCTCGCTTGAAGAAGTTAATTCGTCAAGAAATTACTGTGTTATCTGATAAACACGGTGACAAACGTCAGTCGCCGATTGTGGCACGCAAAGAAGCAGTCGCGATGAAAGAAACGGAAATTTTACCAACAGAAGCAATTACGGTGGTGATTTCAAATAAAGGGTGGGTGCGCTCTGCGAAAGGACACGAAGTTAACCCAACCAGTTTAAATTATAAAACAGGTGATCAATTCCACGCGGCAGCGATGGGAAGAAGTAACCAGTCAGCCTTGTTTTTAGATACGAGTGGTCGTGCGTATTCTTTACCAGCGCACACACTACCCTCTGCACGCGGCCAAGGTGAGCCTTTGACCGGTCGATTAAATCCGCCGACAGGTGCTGAATTTACCGATGTGTTTTTCGGCGAATCTACCGATCTTTATGTCATGAGTTCAGATGCGGGGTATGGTTTTATTGTGCCGTATGAAGAATTACAAGGGAAAAACCGCGCGGGTAAAATTGTGCTAACTTTGAAAGACGGGCAAAAAGCCTTACGCGCGAAGCGAGTGATGAGCATTGAAAATCATTATTTAGCAGTGACTTCTAATTTAGGTCACTTATTAATATTCCCATTGTCTGACTTACCGCAAATGAGCAAAGGGAAGGGGAATAAATTAATGAGCTTATCAACGCCGAAAGCGAATGAACAAGCTGAACGCGTGATTGATGTCGCTGTGATTAACAATACACAGAACTTGTTAATTCTCGGCGATGGAAAACCTTTCACCCTCAAACCTTCCGACTGGAAACACTACCTCGGTGAACGCGCCCGCCGGGGCAACAAACTACCCCGCGGCTGCCGTGGGGTGGTGGGATTGAAGGTGGAATAGTCTTTGCCTTGAAAAGCGGCCTCCCCCTACCCCCTCCAAATAGATCTACGTCATTTCATGACAACGGACTGGGGTTTGGAGGGGGGGGCGAAACTTTTAAATTTTGTGCTTACCCTGAACGGAGCAAGGTTGGCGGATTACGCGGCGAAAAACACGCCGCTAATCACGCCCTTGTGTCTT
>CBFGYM010000024.1:0-27907 GCA_965653045.1 uncultured Gammaproteobacteria bacterium | reverse complement strand
TTTAAGACACAAGGGCGTGATTAGCGGCATGTTTTTCGCCGCGTAATCCGCCATCAATTAAAGCTTTTAAAAAATCAAACCGGTGTCGGTGAAGTTGTTCGGGGTTGAGGTGGTGTCGCATTTTCTGCCTTGGGTGAAAACAAACGCAAGGTATCACGAGGGCGATATAAGTGTTGTCGTGCAGCCACTTTCGCGTCATCTTCAGGAAGTAATTCAAAGTTACTCGTGATTGTCGCAATGTGAATTAATACGAATTCCGGCAATTCAGGTAAATCAGGTTCATTCTTAAGGCGATCTGTTCTGACTGACATAATATAAGCCAACATGCGTGCAATTTGTCGTATCTCACCATAGTTTCGGTAAATAGTTTCGTCTAGTTCATTTGGGGGCAATAGATGCATATAATGCGCGCCGAAATAAAAATTTTGCGTTTCCTTTATTTTATAATCTGGCGTCATATTATTAATGTGTGCTTTCACCGCATCGGAAAAAAGCGCTGCCATCTTTACAGTCTGCAAAGGTTTATCGCTCTTGACAGCTAAAACATGTTTTTGATGTTGTTGAAATAAATAATCGACAACAAGGGGTAGAAGAATGCGTGGAAGGGAAAATTCAAAAACACCCGAATCTGTTTGAGTGACGCGTAACTGATCAATATTAATATTGTTTTCTTTTAAAATCACAATTAGATTGTGCCTTAGTACACGTGCAAAATTTAAATAAATATCTTTCATAAATTTTTCACGCTTGTGGGAATTCTGAACGTGGAGTTTCAAGCTAAACTCATCTTCATCGGCATATCCATCGATGGTTTTAAGCGTGTAAGTCATGCCAAATACTTGTGCAGCGTCTCTGACACCTTTGAGGTCGCCAATGGAAAATCGGGTGCGTGATGTGATTGTTTTGTCAGGGTCAGCATCTAAGGTAAAATTGAAACATTCTAAGCGAAAATTTTCATCGTCATCAGCCACAAATGGAAAAACATTCAGAAAAAATCTTTCTGTTCTTGCCTCTAAAAACGTTTCTCTTATCTCGTGTCTTTGAGCGGATAACGCTGTACTGTAAACAGCGGTAAACATTGTGCGTGGGTCAACACCGGCATTCAATAAAGCGAGAACATGTTCTTTTCTATCCGCTAACTCAGCCGCAAAAACAATAGGACGTAGATGAAATCGGCTATCAGGTAATTGTAATGAAAGACCGTGTTGTTTGTGTTTTTCAATTAATAGTTTCAGTATTTCTAAATGATTAAATTTAATGGCGAGATATAAACCCGAGATCGACCATGCACAATCAGGCTTATGCATTCTTACAAAAGGGTTGCCGCCTGATGCTAAATAATCACGAACAAAGGTTAGGTCGCCTGTCTTTACTGCAGAAAGAAATTGTTGTTCATGGTCTGTTTTGCAAATGAACTCATGATGGAACCACCAAAGACTTGGGTGGGCTAAAGCAAGTTCTTCGTTGCTAAGTGTTGATGCTGCGAGTTTTTCACGAAAGGAGGTTGGATTCAATTGATAACGAGCGGCGTAAGCCTCTAGTGAAACATATTCAAAATTTTGCATTTTCTGATGAAAGTCAATGGTTTGAAAGTGGCGTGCATGCAAATTTAAAAGTTGTTCTTGCGAGTTTGGCTTAGATTTTATGTTTGTAATTAATATTTCGATAGCGTCGATGTTGCCACGCGCAGCAGCATGGTTTATCCAATAAGTTTTTTGTACGGGGTCGGGGTGATATATCGACAATAAATCAATCGCTGGTGTGTAACCTTCTTCTGCGAGCGGTAATAATTTCTGGATTTCGCGTATCGCAACACGGTGATAGGTGATATCTGATAAATCTGTTCTCGTAAGCAAAGTTGCATAAGCATTTGTTGCGACTAAGAATTTTTCATTTAACATAATAGATCCCCGTATTATTTTCTAAAATTTTAAGGATTTAAACACACCTCATTAGTGCAAACAAGCAAGGAGGAGGCCGGCGGAGCCGCGGCTGGTAAGAATAGTCGCGGGGTATAGGTTGATGTAATCGGGCGGTTGAAGCACGGTTTGACAATGTCGATTGCGGTTGTGTGATTAAAAACGGAGTTATCGTGCGTGAATGCGGCAATATAAGTTAAAACATCTGACGTTAAATTAATTTGCTTTGCAAACAGCATTGATGACAACACCCACGCAACCAGGCGAAGTTCTGTATAACACTCGTACATCTCCCGTTCTTCTTTACTAATACACGGGCTAATCATTCGCAAATAGCCTGCATCGTAAAGCATAGGTATTTCCGCATTCGGCGCACAATGCGAGGTCATGGCATTGATGCGCTCAAGAGGTGTTATAAACGCTGAATCGAGCATCGCGAGTTTATTTAAATCTATCTCGCTTGTTACAGCGCATAAATGGTGTTCATGAAATTCAAATATAAAATTCAATATGTCGGGTAAGTAAGTGCGTGGAAAATTCATAATAAATGACGTGGCGTAATATTCATTACACGTCACGTTGCCGAACGGTAATTTTTTTTCATGTAAATAGTTACCCACAGCAAGATGAAAAACCCTCGGAAAGCAAGAGTATAGATAAGTGGAACCATTTCGATCGAGTGAATAGTTAAATAATTTAGAAGCAAGTGTTAATTGAAACATATCCTCATCGGCATAGCCGTTAACGGTTTTAAATTCATAAGTGAATTTATTTTCAAAAACATCTATAAACGCATCTTGTGTTAGGATCAGGCGTTTGAAGCAAGCAAAATCTTTGTGAGTGGTTCGACCGATGTTTTCGAGTGAGGGTCTTGAACCGTCGTGTAACGCATAATATTCAAGTTGTGGGTTGCCGTTTTTGTCTTTCACGATCGGCAAGACAGCGATGCTGAATTTTTCCGTGCGAGATGCTAAAAACTCTTCGACATTGGAGTAGTGCATGTGAGGGGGTCGATGTTGTGGCTGAAGATCGGCCATACGTAATTGGCTGGGCACATGTCGCGGGTCGGCACCGGCCTGGAGTAATGCACGCGTATGGTTTGGTTTTTTCTGCTGAATAGAATATCTTAACACAAAGTTATATTGTGATCCTATGGCACGCAAATCGAGATTAACCCCATATTGTTGGTAAGCTTTAATTAGGATTTCAAAAATGGCTAAGTGATCATATGTGATTGCAAGATGCAGTGTAGAAGTGAGCGTATTATGAGCCGAGTATAAAAGTGGATTGCCACCCTCGGCTAAGTATTTTTTGACAAAAGCTAAATCACCTTTCTTAATGGCTTCAATGAAACCACGTTCAGCGTCTGTTTTGGGTGTGGTGTAAGCTTCAATTTCTTGCTCAAGTGAATAGGCCGTTTTAAGTTCTTCAGCAGTCATTACGCAATCGGAGAGTTTTTGGTAGGCGAGTTGACCATACTTTACTAAATTGAAGACGCTTAAATATTGATCGAGAGTAAAGGTGTGTTGATATAAGACTTCAGAGAATTTAATGTGACGAATTAGTAGGTCGAGAATACTATCAATGGGTGTGCTTTCATCGCGTTCATCAATCAGTGCGCTCATTGCAGCCGCATTCCCAAGCATGGCCGATTTTTCTAACCACAAACGTTTTTCTTTAGCATCTGGGTGAATCTGCGCCAATATCCAACAAGCCGCCTTGTGGTCTTCATTACCCAAGGGAATAAGCTCATCAACCAACTTGTTATTTATCTTCAGCCGCGTGCTCATGGGTAAATAATAACCAGCCTGAGCGACTTCATGCGCATTAATGACTTTCAACAAATTAAGATCTAACATCCCAACCCCGTTTTATATTTGATGTTCTGAGGGGATTTAAACATGCCGCCTCTGTCGAGGCAAGTGAGCGCGTGTTGCCTCCTTTTTATCTCTTCCAGTCGGACTGATAGTTTCCATCGCGGGCATCATAAGTCAGAATCAACTAAATGTTGATATATATATCGATTAGTGTTACTATTTGTTTATATAGATGCTAGAGGTCGAGAATGTTTAAAAGAATACTTAAAATTCAATTACCTAGCGGGCAGTCTGCTTTTTTGTGGGGAGCGAGACAAACGGGTAAGTCGTCTTATTTAAAAAGTCATTATCCAAATGCTATTTATTACGACCTTCTTGATACACATGAAACCATTCGACTGATGAAAGCGCCCTATCTTCTTCGCGAAGAAATTTTGGCTCACCCAAAAACGTCGAAAAATGGTTTTATTATTATTGACGAGATTCAAAAAGTACCTGAGTTACTCAATGAGGTTCAAAAACTTATTGAAGACCACAATTTACAATTTATTTTGTGTGGCTCAAGCGCGCGTAAACTAAAATTACAATCCACCAATTTGTTAGGAGGGCGTGCATGGCTTTATCATTTTTATCCTTTATGCTTCCCTGAAATTCCTAACCTTGATTTATTAAAAGCATTACAGCACGGCTTAATACCTAAACATTACTTATCAACTGCACAATATATTCAAGACCATCTTCAAGCCTATGTTGAAATTTATCTGACGGAAGAAATTAGAAATGAAGGCCTTGTCAGAAATCTTCGTGGTTTTGCTCAGTTTCTTGATGTTGCCGGGTTGACTAACGGCGAAATGATTAATGCTGCTAATATAGCGCGTGATTGCGGTATTGATAGAGTCACGGTGCAATCTTATTATCAAATTTTGATAGATACTTTGATGGGTTATTATATTTACCCTTATCGAAAAAAAATCAAGCGCGATTTGATTGCATCCACCCCTAAATTTTATTTATTTGATGTCGGTGTTGCAAATTATCTTGCAAGACAGTTTCCTGCCGCCTTACAAGGCGTTGTTGCAGGGAAATGTTTTGAACATTATATTTTGATGGAATTACTAGCTTATATCGACATTGCGCGCAAACGTATCGATATTACTTACTGGCGAACAAAAACAGGACTGGAAGTTGATTTTATTGTTGGAAAAGCAGAGGTTGCTATCGAGGTTAAAATTAGCTCTCAAGTCCATCAACAAGATCTTAAGGGTTTAATGGCTTTTAGCGAAGAACATCCTAAAGTGAAAGCAATCGTTGTTTCAAACGATAAAAAACCGCGACAGTTGATTGTGAATGAAAAACTAACCATTACAATTTATCCTTGGGCTGATTTTCTAGCGCAGTTGTGGAAAGGCGAAATTTTTTAAAGGGGTTAGTGCCTTACGCTAGGCTTTTATGTTTTAGGCCTTCAGCCAATGAAACAGAGCGTCCCGAAAATAATTCCGCCAATCGATTTAAATTAACAGATAAAATTTCAGCATTAAAGAGGTAGCCATCGAGGTAGAGTCTATCGGCGGTGTTGGCCGTGAGTAAGGCGGTGGGCGGGGTGATTTTGGCAAATTCAGTTTTGGTGGGCTTTGTTTTCAAAAGATTAATGAGTTGCGCGAAGGCGTTATTCACCGCCTCATGAAATAATTTTAATTCATTATTCACCGCGTCCGTTTCATGAATTAAGTGCATCTGCGCCAAATGCATGAAAGTAATTGCGCGTAAAATTTCACGTTCGCTATATAAACATAAAGCGAAATGTTTAGGGTTTAGGCGCTGACCAAAGGGTTCGTTTGCAGAATCTTTCGCAAGCATACGTTGTTTTAATAAAGACTTCACAATTTTTTCATCTTGTTCTTCGTGCTTTAAATGATTGTTCGCATCAATAATTGTTTTTGTGTAATAGCTTTGTAATTCTTTGAGGGTTGCAATTTGCGCCCGTTTTAAATGCGTGCGCGCGTGTATCGGTAACACAAACTGCGAAACCAGCGTTGCAATTAACAGCCCCAAACTAATTTCTAAAAATCGCGATGCGGCAAATAACACGGTCGGGTGTTGCCCCAGCAAAATAATAGGAACGGTCACTGCGCCCAAGGTGCCCGCATAAGCTAAATTTTCTTGGCTCGACCCGATAAAGCTAAAACAAAAACTACTAATCGCCAATGCCACGCCAATATTAAATGTGCTCACCCCAAAAAACTCTAAACAGATAATCGCAAACAAACACCCCGCCGTCGTACCTACAAATCGCAAAAAAGAGCGTTGCAGCACGCTGCCCACGTAAAGCTGCGTACACATCACCACCAAAATGGTAATAATGACCCACTGATCAGAGGGAAAGGTAATAAAGTGAACCACCAAAAAACCAATACCCACCGCAAGTACGGTTTTAAGGCTGTGAATCAGTCGCTCTAATAACATAAGCCGCTAACCTTATCCGCGGGCGTGAGAGGTTCTCAACATCCAAGCGGTTTTATCGTGTTCATTTTTGCGCTGAATTAATAAGTCGAGGGTGACCTCGTCTTTATCGTCTTCTGCGACGTGAAAGAGGGTTTCTATCGATTTCGACATGGTTTCATGATCGGCAGCTAATTCGCGGATCATTTGATCGGCGCTCAAGTGATGCCCGGCTTCTCGCAAGGCAGCCATTTTTAAATATTCATGAAAAGTTGCTGGGGCGGGGGCTTTTAAGGCGCGAATGCGCTCCGCAATCAAGTCTATCGACTCAAATAGTTGATTATATTGGGTTTCAAACAGCAAATGGTAGCTATAAAAATGAGGCCCTGACACATTCCAGTGAAAATTCTGGGTTTTTAAGGCTAAAACATAGGTATCGGCCAATAAATGGGCTAAGCCATCAATGACCAGATTGTGCTTTTTCTTAACAACCGACATTTTTTCCTTCATTTTCAAACTCCTTCTTTGCTTTTGGCTTTATTTATCATATTATAGCGTCTCTTTCGGGAAAAGCCCGAAAGCCAGAATTAAAGTAATATAATCGCTTGCTCATGTACTTAAAATTGCATAGAATAGCGCCGTTACTGCGGGGTGGAGCAGTCTGGTAGCTCGTCGGGCTCATAACCCGAAGGTCGTAGGTTCAAATCCTGCCCCCGCTACCAAATTAAAAGAACCAAAAAGCCCCTATTGGGGTTTTTTGCTTTATAAAACGTGGGCGTAAGCCCATTTTTTATGTCTGGAGTTCAATAATGAGAACAATTAATCCAGCACTATACGAGCGGTTGAACCAAATTGTGTCAGCAATGGGTTTCGAGTTAATCGGGTGTGAACAACAGCCGATGGGTCGTCAGTTGGTGTTTAGAGTGTTTATTGATTCGCCTCAAGGGGTTAGCGCGGACGAATGTTCCCGCGTCAGCCATCAAGTCAGCGGCTTGCTTGAGGTAGAAGAAGCGTTCCAAGGCCGCTATGTATTAGAGGTGTCATCCCCTGGGATAGACCGTCCTCTATTTACGCTTGCGCATTTTCAACGATACGTCGGTGAAGAAGCGAAAGTGCGTTTGGAACACCCGCTTCAAGATCGCCGCCAATTTCGCGGTATTATTCAAGAAGTGGAAGAAGAGGCAATTCATTTAATGTTGCCGTCGGGTGAGGTGGTGCTTTTGCCCTTTGATGCGATTGATAAAGCAAATTTGGTGGGCAAAGTCACTTTTTAATCTTGGTTGTTGGATAACGTTGTTGAGGTCGTACTGATGAATAAAGAGATCTTATTAGTCGTTGAAGTAGTATCCAACGAAAAACAGGTGGATAGAGAAGTCATCTTTGAAGCGATTGAAGCTGCTTTAGAAACTGCAACAAAGCGAAGAGCGGATGAAGAAATTGACGTGAAAGTCAAAATCGACCGCAAAGTCGGTGATTATTCCACCGTGCGTCGCTGGTTAGTGGTTGACGATGAAAGCGAAGAAGACGATGGCGGCTTAACGACCTTAACCTTAACCGAGGCGAAAAAGCGTAATCCTGCCGCGAAGGTAGGCACTTATATTGAAGAACCGATGGAATCTGTCGAGTTCGGTCGTATTGCTGCGCAAAAAGCAAAGCAAGTGATCATTCAAAAAGTCTTAGAAGCTGAGCGCAACCAAATGGTTAGTGCTTACCGCGAAAAAATTGGCTCGCTGATTAACGGCACCGTGAAACGTGTAACCCGTGAATTCATCGTGCTTGATTTAGGCAATCACGCAGAAGCAATGCTCTATCGTACTGAAATGATTCCGCACGAAGCTTTCCGCGTGGGTGACCGCGTTCGTTCTTATTTATATGAAATTCAAACTGAGGGCGTAAAAACCCCGCAAATTCTCGTGAGCCGTACCCGTGCCGCGATGTTGGTTGAATTATTTAAAATTGAAGTACCCGAAATTGGTGAAGAGCTCATTGATATTAAAGCAGCCGCGCGTGACCCTGGGTCTCGTGCGAAAATCGCTGTTAAAACCAATGACGGCCGCATTGATCCTGTGGGTGCTTGCGTCGGTATGCGCGGTGCGCGTGTGCAGGCTGTGTCTGGCGAATTAGGCGGCGAGCGCATTGATATTGTGCTTTGGGACGATAACCCCGCACAACTCGTGATTAATGCGATGGCACCAGCTGAAGTGGCATCTATTGTCGTTGATGAAGACACCCACACCATGGACATCGCGGTCAAATCTGAACAACTGTCACAAGCCATTGGCCGACACGGTCAAAATGTGCGTTTGGCCTCAGACTTAACCGGCTGGACCTTAAATGTAATGACGATTGAAGACGCTGAAGCGAAATCGGCTGCGGAAGGCGAAAAAATATTGAGTTTATTCGCTGAAAAATTAGGTGTTGAAGCTGAGATTGCAGAAGTTTTAGTCAATGAAGGTTTTTCTTCCTTAGAAGAAATTGCCTATGTGCCCGTTCAAGAGTTATTAGAAATTGATGGCTTTGATCAAGACTTAGTAACGGCATTGCGTGAGCGTGCGAAAGCAGCCTTGCTTACACAAGCCATTGCCGAAGAGCAAGCGCTTGATAAAGAACCCGCTGCTGACTTATTAGAAATGGAAGGCATGGATAAACACACAGCCTACCTATTAGCCAGCAATGGTGTGATTACCCGCGAAGACTTAGCGGAACAAGCCGTTGACGATATTTTAGAATTTGGCGGCATTGATGAAGAAAAAGCAGCTGAATTAATCATGACAGCCAGAAAAATTTGGTTCGAAGATGAAAAGTAAACAGTGTTATCTGACCTTCTGCGCGGAGGTTTTGGGTTTAACAAACGAGCGTGCAGAAAGTCAGACTATGAATTAGCCTGACGCGCACGGTTGCGCGCTGGGCCTTTGGAGGCAAGCGTGTCGAATAAAACAGTGAAAGAGTCGTCTGAAAGCGGCGTAACCGTGAAACAATTTGCAGATGAAATTGGCGTTTCGCCAGATCGTTTGTTGAGTCAATTCAAAGATGCCGGCATTAAAGTCGCCGGGGCAGATCACACCGTTACACAAGAGCAAAAACAACAATTACTACGTTACTTGCAACAGCACCACGGTGCAAAGCAAGATACCATGCCAGATAAAATTGTTTTACGGCGGGCAAAAACCAGTGAAATTAAAGTTGGCGGCGGACATGGGGCGAGTAAAACCGTCAGCATTCAAGTCCGTAAAAAACGCACTTATATTAAGCGTCCGACAGAAGATGAAGCGCAAGCCCCCGAAGAAACCTTAGCGCCCGTTCCCGAAATTATTGCCGAAGCCGCGCCTGCCGTGGTTGAAACCCCCGCAAGCGTTGAAGCGCCTGTGCCAGCAGCACCTGAAATGATTGCAGAAGTATCGCCAGAAGTGGCTGTGATTGAAGTAGCGCCTGCCGTTGATGATAGCGCGCATGCGAAACGTAAAGAAAAGCATCATGTCGCACCCATTGAAGCTGAGAGTGACCGCGGTGCTGTTGTACAACCGGGTAAAAAACGTAAAAAATCACGTGAAAACCGTGGCGGTGGCGGTGATGATAAGAACTTTGCAGCCATGTTGTCGCGTGGGGCAGATTTGAGCCGTGTGTTCAAGCAATCAGACGATGACACGGACTTTTCTATTCGTAAATCAGGTAAGCATCGTAACAGTCATCTTGCCAAAATCAAAACGCAAGCGTTTACACGTCCAACCGCACCAACCATTCACGAAGTTGAAGTGCCCGAAGTCATTAACGTCGGCGAATTGGCTCAAAAAATGTCGGTCAAAGGCTCTGAAGTGGTGAAGGCGCTCATGAAAATGGGCATGATGGTCACCATCAACCAATCGATAGACCAAGACACAGCCGTGTTAGTGGTTGAAGAATTGGGTCATAAAGCAAAAACGGTCAGCGTTGATCAAATTGAACACGAGCTCGCAAAGTCAGTTGAAATTACGGGTGAAGGTGCGCATCGCCCACCGGTTATTACCATTATGGGTCACGTTGACCACGGTAAAACCACCTTGCTTGACTACATTCGCACCGCGAAAGTGGCTGCGTCTGAAGCAGGCGGGATTACCCAGCACATTGGTGCTTATCACGTCGAAACTCCGAAAGGAACCATTACTTTCCTTGATACCCCAGGCCACGCGGCGTTTACCGCGATGCGTGCTCGTGGTGCAAAATTAACGGACATCGTTATTTTGGTGGTGGCAGCGGATGACGGTGTGATGCCGCAAACCGTTGAAGCCATTCAGCATGCAAAAGCAGCCGGTGTGCCAATTGTTATCGCTGTGAACAAAATGGATAAACACGATGTTGACCCTGATCGCATCAAAACCGAAATTACGCAATACGGGTTAGTGCCTGAAGAATGGGGCGGTGATGTGATGTTCGTGCCTATTTCTGCAAAAACCGGGATGGGCATTGATAACTTACTTGATTCTGTGTTGGTGCAAGCGGAAGTGCTTGACTTGAAAGCGGTGGTGAATTGCCCCGCGAAAGGCGTGGTGATTGAATCTCGACTTGATCGTGGCCGCGGTGCAGTGATGAGTGTGTTGGTTCAACAAGGAACCTTACGCAAAGGCGATATTATTTTAGCGGGCTTAGAATACGGCCGCATTCGTGCCATGTTTGATGAAAACGGTAAACCTGTTGACTCTGCAGGTCCTTCTATTCCGGTTGAAGTCTTAGGCTTGCCTTCTGTGCCACAAGCCGGCGACGATTTTGTCGTTACCCCTGATGAAAAACGCGCACGTGAAGTGGCGGCTTTCCGTCGCGAAAAACACCGCGAATTACGTTTAGCCCGTGTTGCACCGAAGATGGAAGATTTAATGCAGCGCATTGAATCTGAAAAATCAGGCGTGACTTTAAACATTTTAATTAAAGCCGACGTTCAAGGGTCTGTGGAAGCGTTGAAACACGCCTTAAGCGAATTAGGCAATGCGGAAGTGCGCGTGAATGTGCTTTCTAGCGGCATTGGCGGCTTAAGTGAAAGCGATATTAACTTAGCCATGGCTTCTAAAGCTTTCGTCATTGGGTTTAACGTGCGTGCGAACGTTGAAGCACGTAAGTTAATCGAAGCGAATCGTGTCGATGTGCATTATTACAACATCATTTACGAAGCCATTGATGCGGTGAAAAAAGCCATTAACGGTGCGCTCGCGCCTGAAATTCACGAACGGATTGTTGGCCTTGCCCAAGTGCGTGAAGTGTTTAATTCATCTAAAACAGGTGCCATTGCAGGGTGTATGGTGCTTGAAGGTCACGTCAAGCGTAATCTGCCAATCCGCGTGCTGCGTGATAACGTGGTTATCTTTGAAGGTTCGTTGGAATCACTCCGACGCTTTAAAGACGATGCCAGTGAAGTACGTGCAGGCATGGAATGCGGTATCGCTGTGAAAAACTACAACGACGTGAAAGCCGGCGACCAAATTGAAGTTTATGAAAAAGTTGAAGTAAAACGAGAGATTTAACAATGAAACGAGGCTATGACCGCGCGCATCGCGTGGCTGATTTACTACAAAAAACGCTGGCACCTTTATTGATGCAGGAAATGAACGATAGTCGTTTCCGATTGATGACGATTACCAGCGTGACCGTCAGCCGCGATCTTTCTTTTGCGAAAGTGTACGTGAGTTTATTAAACGACGACGCCGCGCAAATTAAAGAATTGGTTGAAATTTTAAATGCAGAAGCGAAAGCCCTGCGTTTTCAATTAGCGCGTTTGGTCGAGCTGCGCATCGTGCCTGAATTGAAATTTGTCTACGATGATTCTATTGCCCGTGGGTTCCACCTTTCGGGTTTAATTAATGAAGCGATGAAAAAAGAAAATAAAGAATGAGAACCAAACTTGCGATTAACGGCATTTTATTGCTGGATAAACCCATCGATATTTCTTCTAACGGTGCACTGCAACGCTGCAAATGGTTGTTCAGCGCGAAAAAAGCCGGCCATACAGGCAGCCTAGACCCGCTAGCGACCGGCATGTTGCCGCTTTGTTTTGGTGAAGCGACCAAGTTTTCTCAATTCTTACTTGATTCTGATAAAGCTTATACCGTGACAGCTAAATTGGGTGAAAGAACGAATACCGGCGATGGAGAAGGTGAGATTATTGCCGTGTGTGATGTGCCTGCCGACCTCACGACTGACAAGCTTGAAAGTATTTTGTCGTCTTTTAGAGGGGTGATTTCACAAATTCCCCCTATGTATTCTGCCATTAAGCATCAAGGCCGGCCTTTATATGAATTAGCCAGACAAGGCGTTGAAATTGAGCGTGCTGCGCGACAAGTGACGATTCATGAATTAGTGTTAGATCATTACGATGCTGTGGAACAAACCCTGACCTTGAATGTAAAGTGCACAAAAGGCACGTATATTCGTACCTTGGTTGAAGACATTGGCACGCAACTCGGTTGCGGTGCGCATGTCATTGAATTACGCCGAACGATGGTTGAGCCCTATGCGAATAAACGCATGTATACCTTGCCGGAATTAGAGCAAATTCTTGAAGCCAGTGGGATGACGGGTTTGCAACAATGTTTGTTGCCCATTCAAACCTCGGTTGCGGCATTGCCCGCGATTCAGTTAACAACGGCTGCTGCATTTTATTTGCGTCAAGGCCAACCTGTGCGTGCAACGCTTCCGATTGCGTCACCGCTGGTTCAGTTATTTGCCGATACTGGGCAGTTTCTTGGCGTGGGTGAGGTCACAGAAGACGGTCGTGTCAAACCACAACGTTTACTCACCCAAGCCGCTTAATTACTGCAAGCCTAACGCCAACCCAAACGCAACTGCAACCTTCGCATATTCGGCCATGTGTTCGGACGATAATTTCTCGATGCTATCATTCGGCGTGTGAATGGCAGGGTTGGTGTCTTCATACGCAGCTTCAGCCGGTAAAACAGTGGCATAGCCCGCGTTATACCAACTGGCATGATCACTGCAAGCGTAACCGCATTCTGAATGACTGATGGGTAAGTTAATATAGGTACGCATTAAGTTCACAACGGTTTGTGTGAGTTTGCTATTCGTGTAATCATCCATCACCCACAGGGTTTTTTCATTGCGCGCTTCATAACCGGTTAAATCAAAGTGCATCACTTGCTTCACGGCAATTTTATTTTTCTTGAAATATTTAACCGTTGCTTTCGAGCCTAACAAGCCTTCTTCTTCCGCGGCATACCAAATAAAATAAATGGGTTTATTAAGCGGTTGGCTTAAAAGGATAACGCGCGCCGCTTCAACCACAGACATTGCACCGCTGCCATCATCATCGGCTGCGGGGGCTTGTGAATTACGCTTGGCGGCAATGCCATCGGCGTGTGCACCAATCACGATGCCGGGGTTGTCTCCATTACCAATTTTGATGACGAGTGAAGATTGTTTGTAATTCGGGGTGGGAATTAAAAAGGCGTGCACGTCTTCACGGCCGGCTATTTTTGCATAGCTGAGAACCGTGTCTTGTATCCATTGGGTTGCTGCAACACCGCTGTCGTGGTTGGCGAAGCGATCTTCCGCGGCTGAAAACAAGCTTAAATTATTCCAAATGTTTTGCGGTAACACTTTATTCACCGCGGCAATAATGACGGGATTAGGTTCTATTGGTGCTGAGAGGGAAGAAAGCTCAGTTTGTTTCGTAATGTTTGCATGTAGTAATTGTGTTGGGTTGGTGTTTACTTCATCACTCACATTGATAAACCCGCCGCAGTGTTTACCACTTTGATGGTGTGTTTGCATTAAGGCATTTAACCCAGCCTCATCGGTTTTAATGAGTTGAAATTGATTTTCATGCGCAAGTGAAGTGTAGGGGATGTGCGTTTGATTTAATAAACAATCGGGCAACACCAGTGTTTCGGCCTGCGCAGAAGCGCTTGCAAGACTTAAAACAGAAATTAAAAAAGCAATCCGTGGCATATCATACTCCTAAATAAGGGGTTGGTTCATCATCGACTCTAAAATTTTTAAGGGGGAGTGCGCAGGGTTTTTCATGGCATCTACGGGTAAATAAAAAGTTTGTTCTAACAAAAATTGGCCTTGCATCGCAGCGTGTGATACGTGGTCGGTTTGCACTATCCACGTGGTATTTGCCGGAAAATGAACGGTTTGCTGCGGTGCTGTTTTTTGATAGTGTTCGTCAGCTTTCATATTGTCGTGCATATGCAACATAATGTGATCGTAGGGTGTTCGATACGTTTTTGTGATACGCAGAAAATTTAAAAGCGCCGCAGACCCCGGTAAGGGTTTAGAAACCGTTGGCAAAAAGCGTTTCGCGACCTGTTCGAAGGGTTCCCCAATACGCCAGACACGTGCTTTACCGTCCGGATTAATATTGGAAAAAACGCGTAATATACGCTTGCCTTGATTAGGTGAAGAGGGAAAAGCATCAACGTGCAAACGTTTGTCATCTTTGCGATACGACGAGGCGCGACCCACAACTTCAATGGGGCGGTAACTCGTGCGGCCGATAATTAATTGTGATTTATAGTGCGGTAATAGGTTGATTACAAGCGTCAGTGCATTATTGGCAAAACGGTGTAACATTTTTTTAAGCTGAATGCGCGATTCGTCAGGTAATTGGTGAACCCCCCAAAGACGGTTAGATTCGGGGTGATAACCAATATTTTTCGCATGCGGGTCGGCGCAATCAGGCGTGAGAAAGCTTTTTTCTTCTTGCGATAATAAAAAGGGCAGTTGTGGGAACATTAACACGGAGCCAGACTCGAGTTGTGCAATCGCACGTGCTTGATTCGACTCAGAAAACGCATCGGTCCATTGGCGTGATTCAAATGTTTCTAACATAACTGCTCCGACAAGAACAAAAGTTGTGGGTCATTGTAGCGCGTCTTTCAACGAAAGCAAACGGTCTGACCTCATTGCGGCCGCCTGATGCTTGGCAGCGGACTGGGGTTGGGGCTAGGCGCTGATGGGCGAAAGAGTGTTACTACGGGATAGCGTTGGTGTGGTGAGGCTTTCACGGACAAGCTGTCTATGGTTTCAGCAAGATTCACTAAGGTTTGACGCGCCATGTCGTGTTGCAACATAAAATGTGCATCTTGATTGCGATAAGCCACAAGCATCGATACACCGTGTGGGGCGTCAATATCGTGGTAATGCAGTTTAATATATTTATCTAATTGCACAATGATCATGCGCATGGCATTACAAATAGGGGAATCAAGCGTGATGGTTTCATCCTGATTTAAGCGTTTGCATAAGAGTCTATAAAGTTCTTGCAAGTTCCCGAATTCAACTTTCCAATCGGGTATTGTATTGGCGGTAAATAATGTTTTGTAAATATCCGGCAACTGAATGGGCCCAGGTGTTGGTTGTATGCCGTGATGATATAAATAATGTTTCGTAAAATTCGTGAAAGTGGTGGTGGTGATTTCAGCAAAGGTTTCCCAGTGTATGTTGCGCTTTAAGGTTGTAAATTCATGTGCAAATTTGTCTCGGACAGTGGCTAAGGCGAGTGGGTGTGGCAGATGAATTGAAAGTTCTGACCGCGCTAAAGCGGTTAAGCCTTCGAACAATTGTAGATAAATGAATTGTTGGGACAAGTGCGTTGTTTTTTGCAAAACGATTTCATTTGGCAGTTTGTTAGCAATGGTTTGTGTTTCAGCGGCAAGGCGGCTGAGCTGATTTAATAAATTTTCGATGAGTAATAATGGCGCGCCGGCGGCGTCACTTGGAGGAATAAATGCCGCTCTAATTTTTGCTTCTCTTTCCGCAGCTTTTTCAGCTTCTTTTGCTGCTTTTGCCGCGGTTCGCTCTCTCATAAATGCTAAATGTTTTTGCTCAGCCTCACGTTTGCGCGCATTATCTTTGGCGGCCACTTGCGGCAAAGCAGCTTGTTTTTCGCGGTGCGTTTTGACAACCAATTGAAGCTCGCTGCGTAATGTTGTTAGCGCATTAAGTTTATGTTCTCGTATTTTTAACCAATTCTTGGTTTCTTCGACTTTGGTTTGATAGTCTGACAACGCTTTACGCAAGGGTTCAAATTCTGCTTGTTGCATTGCAGCTTCAAGCCGTTGACGTGCAGTGCGATAAGCTTCGCGCTTATTATCTTGCGCTTGTACGTAAGAAGTGAATTGCCCAAACGCGTTATCGAGAGCGCGTAAGCATTTTTTAACGTCGGGGATATTTTGCATGCCTTCCACTTTCGATTCAATGGTGCTCATTTGAAAGTTTGGCGTATGTGACCACTGTATCTGTTGAGATAGGTCAGACGTTAATTCGTGCATGGCAGTGTCTTGTAATACCTTACATTTTTCTGCTTGCATGGTAGTCGCGCTCATAGGGCTAATGTTAACGGCTTGAGACGGCGAAGGCATTGTTTTAACGAGCACGGGTGTTTGACGTTTTTGTTTTACACCTGCGCCTATTGTCTTTGAGGGTTGATCTACTTTCTGTGCGATCGTCGGTTGGTTTGTTTTATCTTCTTTGGCATGAAGATTTGCATGGTGTTCTCTGTTCAGGTGCCCGTGTATATGTTCTAGGAAAGATTTAAACAACTCCGTTTTAATGTATTTTTTATCCTTGCTGAGTTCACAAAAAATATTACCGCCCAAATATTGATAAAGACTTTTATATTGCGCCAATTTCATGTTGACGTAAGCCGCGAATTTTTCGCGATTAGGTCTAATAGACATTTTAGTATTTTTACAACCCACAAATACGGCTTGTTCTTTTAGGTGATGTGCCTCAAGCGGCATGCCTTTTTGATAAGCGTCAGCGAATTCTTTCGTGCAATAAATTTTAATGAATTGTTTCATCAAGACAACATCGACGGGGTCGGTATCGTTATTCAGCGTCGGCATGCGAACAGCGCAATGATAGATAGAGGCGAGGGTTAGGAACGTAGGAACAAATATTTTAAGATCAAATGAAAGGCTGTCCCAATCATAGTTTTCGTAGGTTCCTGTTTTTTGTGAGAATGTGTCTGCGGAACAGGTTCGAATAATATTGCCTTGCGGATCTTGCACTTCGTTTGCGCTGATATATTCTTTACGGTTGACTTCGAGTCGAGTGTTTGCATCCGTGTAATAATGCAGCAAGATATTTTCATCTACTCGATTATAAACTGAAAATAAGGGTTCTTCGCTTTCGCGTGCTAGCAGATCGCGTGCGTATTCAGCGGCTAAAGTGTCACGGTCAATCTCAGGGCAAAGTGTTTTAGGTTGCTTAAAAAAGAATTTTATTAATAATAAACGTTCGTCGGTTGAAAAAGCGGTGTGTCGATACGCGAGGCTGAGTGTCAATACATCGGCCTGATGCGGGTTCACTTTTGACATTAGCGCAAAACTATCTAGGAATGTTTCCAGCGCTTCGCGGGGTTGCACTAGCGCAAGATGAGCAAGCGTTTTTCCCGTTAAAGCGATGGTTTTAGCAACGGTGTAATCAATGTCATCGGGCATTTCTGATTCAAGGCTTTGCATGCTTTCAAGTAAAACGACGGCATCGTGTATTTTTTTCTCAGGCGTGATGATATAGTCGGAAATAAGGGTCTCTATTTTTGTATGTAATGCGAGCATTTTTCTGTATTTAGGCACGCCTGAACGGTAAGCAATGCTGTCCGAGAAAAGGCTGCGTTGAGCACCGCTTTCCGTGCCATCAAGGGCAGTGGCTTCTTTCAATAAAAGACTGCTAAGCGTATGCTGAAGATCACACGCTTGTAGTGTTTGTAGTTTTTGAGCTAAGGTTTGGTTGCGAGCGTTGAAGTTTGCTTTAAAGCTGATGAGGCGTTTTCGTAATAAGGTTTGGAGTATATGATTATCACTCACAGCTTCTTCAGGGGTTAGTAAAACATTTTCAATTCTTTTAGCAAAGGCTTCATAATCATTTAACATCAGTTGAGCATCAAGATAGATGAGCTCATATTCAGGGTTGTGTGTAATGCTGCTAGTTACCCATTTGAAAATTTTCTTTTCTGCTTTGGTTTTAGGTTTTGCGTGGGTCAATAATGAAAGTTTAATCAAATTAATGCGCGCTTGCAGACGAAGATTATACGCTCGTCGATTTTCCATGATGGCAAGTTCTAATTCGGTATAAAAATACGCTTCAGCAGAGGATGGCGAAAGGTGCGTAACTAAGCTTGCAATTTTTGCATAATCTTGATTATCGATGAGGGTGTCAACAACGCTCTTCCCAGCTTTATTTTTTGCATTGAGTAAAACGCGGGGTGCATTAATGAGCGCGGTTCGAAAATCGCTGTCTGTGCCTGATTGCGCAATTAAGTGTAAAGGATTTTCGTCTTCGTCCGTGCACTGGGCAAAAAGGTTGGTATGTTTGTCCATAATGTCAGTGGTTGGAATGTGTTTGCTGAGGGCAAATAATAAAATGCCCAAGTCCATGGGGTCGTTGGTATTGAGTCGCTCACCTGAGCAAGGCACAAACCCGACGGGCTCAGTTAGCGCGCGTGCAGTCATTAACTCATTGGAAAGAAATAAAATAAAACCATAGCTTAGCTTTTTAAAGATATGGGATAGCGAAGAAAACGGCACGGGTCACGCCCTCATGATGCGAATGATGAGCGAAAAGTATACACAGCCCCCGAGGAAGGTCAAGGGCTGTGTAGCGAGCGGGGGTTAAGCGATAGGTTCACCCATTTCAACGGCGAAAGAGGCAGCGAGTTTGAGATAGTCTTTCATGTGATTGAGCGAAAGTTTATCCATCGTGTCTTGTGCAGTGTGCGCATCTGGGTCGTCGTCGTTCATTCTGGCTTCAAATGGGAAAGCCGCTTTGAAACCGGCGTCATCCCAAGAGGCGTGATCGCTGCATGCATAACCACAAGAAGAGCGTTTTACCGTTTGACCCACGTAAGTTTTAATGAGGGTATCGATAAAATTCGTTAACCCAGTATTCACATGATCGGTGATCAACCACATGGTTGGATCATTTTGATGTTCATAGCCGGTCATGTCGATTTGCAACACGGCATCCACCGGAATTTTTTTCTGTTGGAAATCTTTTACCACATAAGAAGAGCCCACTAAGCCCATTTCTTCTGCGGAATACCAGACGAAATAAATAGGCTTGTTAAATTTCATACCGCTGCTTAATACAGCGCGCGCGGTTTCAAGCACGGTGACTGAGCCTGAACCATCATCGTCTGCACCTGGCATGTCTTGAAATTTACTCGATAGCGTATCCATGTGGCCGCCAATCACAATGCCGGGGGCATTGCTGGTGCCAAGTTTTACCACCAATGAAGGTTGTTTGTATTTGCTGCCGGTTTGCACGTAATACGAAGTGACATCACCCGCATGTCCCGTTTTTAAAGCGATTGCATCGACTTGTGCTTTAATCCATTCTGCCGCTTGCACACCGTAGTTTGAGTTTGAATACCGATCTTTAAAACTTGATAAAATGCTTAAATTATTCCACATGGTTTCCGGTTGTAACTGTGAAATTAAAGCGGCCGTTTGCTGTGGATAGCGAATGCTGTAGCTTGTGTCATGTAATGATTTTGTTTTTAAAGATTGTGTTAAAAAAGAGACAGCTGGGGCGGCTGTTGTAAACTCAGCGCTCACATCTTTAAACCCGCCGCAATTAGCTGCGTGTTTTGCCAGTGCTAAGCGTTCAATATTCGCCTCGTCGGCTTGTATCAGTTGAAATCCTGCTTTGGTGGCCAGCGGCTTCACCGTTAAGCCGGCTTTTTGAATTAAGCAATTAGGCACAATTAAAGTCGAGAGCGTGCCAGCGTTTGCATTCATGACACCAAATGCCGTGAGGGTTGCTAAAACAATGGGAGTAAATTTCATCATAAAGTCCTTATATGATTTGGAGAAAAAAGAAACCCCTTTTGGCGGGCAAAAGGGGTGTGGAGATTAGCTGTTTGCTTTTGCAATCGCTTCGTTGAGTTGGTCTTTTGTCATTTGACCAGGAATGTAGAGCAAGTTATTGCTAGAAGTTGCGTTTGATTTTCCGATGAAGAAAGCGGGCGTACCTAATAATTTTAAGGATTGACCTAATTTCATGTTCGAATCAATTTGCTTGCCGACGGTGTTGCTGTTCATGTCGGTTTTTAATTTATCTAAATCTAAACCAACGGTTTTTGCGATAGCCAAAATGCTTTCTTGGGTGTAAGGCTGAGGTGCTTTCATTAACGCATCATGGAATGGCAGGTATTTGCCTTGCATGTTAGCGGCAAGCGCAGCACGTGCCGCAAATTCAGAAAGTGGTCCGCGAATGGGGAATTCTTTGAAAATAACGCGCACGTTATTGTTGGTTGCCATTAAGTCGGTTAATACAGGGTTCATATCAACGCAATGAGGGCATTGGTAGTCGAAGAATTCAACGACAGTGAGTTTGCCGTTTGCATTGCCGCCAATGGGGTCGTTAGGCGCGTTGAATAAAGCGGTAATATATTTAGTCGCTGATTGTTGCGTATTTTTGATGGTTTGCGCGGCTTGTTCATATTGCTTTTGTTGGAAGGCTTGCAGTGCATTGATAATGATTTCAGGTTTGTCTTTTAACGTTTGCGCAATAATGTTTTCAATTTGGGTGGTTTGAGCTGGGGTGAAGGTGTCAGCCGCGAAAGTGGCGGTGGAAGTGAGCAAGGCTGCGCCAAGCATCAGTTTTGTTGCAAAAGCTTTCATGAAGTTCTCCTTGAAGTAATGAGTGCGCGAGGCACGTTTGCCGATCATAACAAAGTGTTTAGTGTGGTGCTAGTTGTGCTTTAACACCGCTAAACGTGCTGCATATAATGCTTTTGCGAGCGTGTCACCCGCAAGGCCTTGTGCAAGTAAGGGTGCGACAGGCACTTGTTTCACGCGATGTGCGCAAGTGAGTAAGTGTTCTGCATTAAAGGGTCGATGCAAGCTTTTTGCAATGCCGGCAACCGCAATTAAAAATTGTTGAAAACGAGGCTCGCGTCGGTAAACATCAAGCTGATTTAAAAGTCTGAGCCTATCTTCGGGCTCGGCAGATTCTACCTGGAGTGCTGCGCGGTAATGCTTGGCGGTGAGCACCGCCAGTTCATGATAAGCATTAGGTGCGCGATAGCGTCGGCACAGTTGATGTATGGCTTGTTCGGGGTTGATGGCAGCGGTTTCTGGGTAGGCATACAGTAAGGCGGCAAAGCGAGCAGGCGCAGCCTTGGTGAGGGTGCTCGCGGCGGCTAGGGCTTTCAAGCCGGGGCCATCGAGGGTGAGGCCGGGGAAAAGACGCGTTAAGGCGTGTGCTTGATTTAGCACCTCAAAAAAGGCCAGGGGTGCGGGTTCGGCTAATGCCCGTTCTAGTTCTTTCCAGACGCGCTCAGCAACCAGGGCATCGACCTCGCCGGCATCAGTCATGCGCTGCATAAGGGTGATGGTTTCGGGGGCAACTTTAAAACCTAAGGGTTGATAGCGCGCTAAAAATCGTCCAACGCGCAATATTCTGACGGGATCTTCCGCAAACGCCGGCGAAACATGTCGTAAAATTCTATTTTTAATATCAGCCTGTCCGTGATAGGGGTCGATGAGCTCGCCGTCTGTTGATTTGGCAATGGCATTAATGGTTAGGTCGCGCCGCAGCAGGTCTTCTTCCAGACTGACGTGCGTGCTCGTATCAAAAGTGAAGCCTTTATAGCCAGCGGTGACTTTCTTTTCCATGCGGGCGAGAGCGTATTCTTCGCGGGTGTCAGGGTGTAAAAAAACCGGAAACTCCTTGCCCACTTGCTTGTACCCAAGCTTTAACATGTCGCTTTCTGTGGCGCCCACCACGACCCAATCTTTTTCTTTGATGGGGCGATTTAGTAATTCATCACGCACGGCACCGCCGACAAGGTAAATTTTCATGTACACTACGACCTATTCTTCCAATACTGTTGAGTTAACATGCCAAAAAAGACAGAAAAAAGCCATGCTTCTTTATTAAAGGGTCGTGTTGTTGCCTATTTTGGCAGCACGGTGACCGTCGTCCAGCCTGATGGCAGTGAAATTATTTGTCACTGGCGCCGGAATCAGTGTTTTCCAGTCGTTGGTGATTGGGTGATGTACGCGCTTGAAGAAACCGGTGAAGGCGGCGTGATTGATGCCGTTTGCCCACGCAAAACTGTCTTAATGCGGGCAGACCAAGGGGATAAAACCAAACCCATCGCGTCTAATATAGATTATTTAGTGATTGTCATGGCGCCCCCGCCGATTTTCACGGTCGATTTAGTCGATAGCTATGCCATCGCCGCTGAGTTATTAGGTATTCAACCCATTTTAGTGTTGAACAAAGCCGATTTAATGACCCCTGCTGAACGAGAAGCCATTGCCCCTGTCTTAGCTGTTTATGAAAACGTGCCTTACACGGTAGTGATGACCAGTTCAAAAACCGGTGAGGGCTTAGAAGCTTTGCTCGCTAAACTTGCCCACCGTACGGCCGTGTTGGTCGGCCCTTCGGGGGTGGGTAAATCTTCACTTATCTCGAAGCTTGCCTTGAACGATGCCGTGCGCGTCGGTGAGGTGACAGCAAAAGGGGTGGGCAAGCACACCACCACGGCGACGCGTTTATATGATCTACCCGATGGCGGTGCTTTAATTGACTCCCCTGGTGTGCGTGAGTTTCGTTTGTGGCCACTGCCGGCGCCAGAAGTGTTGCGCGCCTTCCCAGAATTCAAAGCGTTCATGACGGGCTGTCAATTTCGCGATTGCTCCCACGTGGTTGAACCGGGGTGTGCGGTGCAAACGGCCGTGCAGCATGGTAAGATCGGCGTCGAACGGTTTAAGACGTTCCAAGCATTAATGCACACAGCGAAACAGTTACCTAAAACCTATAAAAAATGAGTGGGTCATGACAGTAGAAAATCTTCGAGCATTATTTCGTTTACGCAGTTTTGTGCGGCGTGACAGCCGGTTGACCACCGCCCAAGCCCGGGCGCGTGAGCGTTTGTGGCCTACATTTGGTTTAAGCTGCGCAATGGGGTTATGTGATTGGCAAACTATTTTCAAACGTGAAGCGCCGCGTGTTTTAGAAATTGGGTTTGGCATGGGGAATTCGTTAGCCGCCGCCGTGCAAGCATTTCCTGACCACGATTTTATCGGCATTGAAACGCATAAGCCGGGCGTAGGCGCGTTATTATTATCAATGGAGTCGACAAATTCGCAAAATTTGCGAGTGTTCGATGAAGATGCTGTTGATGTCTTAGCCAAAGCGATTCCCGATAATAGTTTAGATGTAATTTTAATTTTCTTTCCTGATCCGTGGCAAAAACGCCGACATCACGCTCGTCGTTTGGTGCAGCCGGCGTTTATCAAAACTTTGTTGCAGAAATTAAAACAAGGTGGCGAATTACATTTAGCCACCGATTGGGAAGATTATGCCAAGCACATGTTCCAAGTGGTGAATGCAGAGCCCGGCCTCAAGCACATCACGCAACACAATGAACGTTCTCGTTTCCGTCCTATCTTAAGTAAATTTGAGCAACGCGCAATAAATGAAGGCCGAGTGATTGCTAATATTTCGATGGTTAAATTATAATTGACCCCTCTTGGTCTTAGGATGTGAATATGCGCCGCTACGCGAGTTTGGTTATTTTGCCTTTATTAATTGTATTATTATCGGGTTGCGGTGTTTCTTATTACCGAAAATATACTTACACGCCGCCCACCGCCCCAGGCACAGACCGTTGCATTTCACAGTGTTGGACAGGCCGCAATGCGTGCCAACAAATTTGCGCCTTGAAAAACCCAACGTGTGCGCGAGAAGCGGCGAAAGATGCTAATACGCGTTACAACGATTATTTGCGACAACAGCAGGCCAAAGGCTTGCCCATCAAGAAAAGTTTGAAAGATTTTCAACGCACGGCACAATGCCGTCATTCGTGCAATTGTATTCCTGCATTTAATATGTGTTACACCGCTTGCGGGGGTTATGTTTCTTAAGATTAAGGAAAAGGATAAGCCACATGCAAAAACGATTATTAAGCGTTTTACTCGGTGCAGCTTGCTGCGTGAGCAATGCGTATGCGACGCTGCCAGGGTTTTATATGGGCTTGATGTTGGGGCCTTCCAAAAATAATAGTAGTAACGCGCAAGTACAAGCGCTCACAACCCCGCCGAGTACGGTGGAGGCAAAGCCCGCAACGCAGCAGTTTGGTTCGCGCATTTATATGGGTTATAAAGCCAGCCAAAACTTTGGTGCAGAACTGGGTCTTGCGTATTTCTCAGGCATTAAATACGATACGGGTGATGCGAATACGTGTTCAACGCCGAATATTCGGGTGCGTGATTTCGACTTTTTGGGCGTAGCCTCTTACCCTATTACACGCAGCTTTGATGTTTACGGCAAAGCGGGTGCTGCAATGACGTATATGACAACCTCGGGTTGTTTTAACGTTGATTTGGGTCAAGAGTGCGGTAAAAGTACTTACACCACCCAAGTGAAGCCGGCATTTAGTGCGGGGGTGAGTTACGACATGAGTCAAAATTGGGTGGTTGATGCGTCTTGGAATCGTGTGATGGTGCCTTCTCCAGTTAATAGCATGGATATGTACGCGCTGGGTATTTCTTATCACTTCGTTGATATGTATTGCGGGCAGTTCTTGTGTTAGTTGTCGGGTAAAAACAAGCCCGTGAGTTCATTCAAAAACAACCGGCCGTGTGCGGTCGGTTGTAAGCGTTCGGTGTTCTCTTCTAATAATTTTAGTGCAATGGCTTTTTCAAGCGTGGGCTTGAGTACGGTGTGATCTAGGCCGGTGCGTTCAGTAAATAGGCTAAGCGATACCCCGTGGGTGAGTCGCATTGCATTCAGCATAAATTCAAATATTAATGAAGTGTCGTCAACGCGAGTGATGTCGGGTGTTTTTGTCGGCATGCTTAAATAGGTTTGCGGATGTTTGGGTCGCATGAAACGATGCACCTCGTGGGTGTCGCGATGCGTGAGTTTGCTGTGCGCGCCAGCACCAATGCCGAGGTAGTCTCCAAATTCCCAATAATTTAAATTATGCTCACAGCGTTGATGGTTGTGAGCGTAGGCTGACACTTCATAAGCCTCGAATCCGTTTTGTGCGAGTAAGGCTTGCCCGGCCAATTGAATGTCTAATGTCGCATCGTCTGAGGGCAGCGGCGGGGGTGAATGGTGAAATAAAGTATTGGGTTCTAGCGTGAGTTGATACCACGAGAGGTGGGTGGGTTCAGTGCTGAGCGCAGTTTGTATGTCTGATAAAGCTTGTTCAATGGTTTGATGCGGCAAGGCGAACATTAAATCAAGGTTGAAGTTGGTAAACCCTGCGCGTTTGGCTGCTTGGACGGCGCGAAAAGCACCGTTATGATCGTGTATGCGGCCGAGTATGTGTAAGTGTTCGTTATTAAAACTTTGAATGCCGATGGACAAGCGATTAATGCCGGCGGCGCGAAAATCTTGAAAGCGCGATTCATCGACAGTGCCGGGGTTGGCTTCTAAGGTGATTTCGAGATTTGGCTTAAACGGCAGCGCACGGTCGATATGCGTTAAAATTTGACCAATCGCCTGACCTGAAAATAAGCTGGGTGTGCCGCCGCCAAAGAAAATAGACGTCAAGGAGCGGTTTTCTAACAGGGGTAGTTGTGCATCAAAATCAGCCAATAGCGCTTTGACGTAGGCGTCTTCAGGCAGCGCTCCCTTCAGCGCATGTGAATTAAAGTCACAATACGGGCACTTTTGCACACACCAAGGCAGGTGAATGTAAAGTGAGAGGGGAATTTCTTTTGTAAAAATTGGCATAAGGCAGGCTTGCGGTTAGAATAGGCCAGCATTCTACCTTTTTGATGGCAGTTTATCCACCTAGCAGGAGTTGAGTTATGACAAAACGTGTGATGAAAGTGGCAGTGACCGGCGCGGCAGGCCAAATTGGCTATGCTTTAATTTTCCGGATTGCGTCAGGCCAAATGTTTGGACCAGATACTGATGTTGAATTGAATTTATTGGAATTAGAACAAGCCTTGCCTTCTTTGCAAGGTGTTGCGATGGAATTGGAAGATTGTGCCTTTCCTTTGTTGAAAAAAGTGACCATTACGTCTGATGTGAATGTGGCGATGAAAGGCGTGAACTGGGCTATTTTGGTGGGGTCTATGCCGCGTAAAGACGGGATGGAGCGTTCAGACTTGTTAGGCTTGAATGGTAAAATTTTCACCGTGCAAGGGAAAGCGATTAATGACCACGCGGCTGATGATGTGCGTGTGTTTGTGGTAGGCAACCCATGCAATACCAATTGCTTAGTGGCAATGCACAATGCGCCACGCGTACCGCGTGATCGTTTCTATGCAATGACAATGTTAGATGAATTCCGTGCGCGTTCTCAGTTAGCCATTAAGGCAGGCCGCCCCGTGTCGGAAGTCAGCCAAATGATTATTTGGGGCAACCACTCAGCCACGCAATACCCAGATTTTTACAATGCGAAAATTGGCGGCCAGCCGGCGATTGATGTGATTACCGATCAATCGTGGTTGATGAATGATTTTGTACCGATGATTCAAAAGCGCGGCGCAGCCGTGATTAAAGCCCGTGGTGCTTCTTCAGCAGCATCGGCCGCAAACGCTGCCCTCATGACGGTTTATCATTTAACCCACGACACCCCACAAGGGGAAGTGTTCTCTGTCGCGCGTTGTTCACAAGGCGAATACGGTATTGATGAAGGGTTGATTTTCTCTGTGCCTTGCAGAACCGAAGGCGGTAAGTTGAAAGTGATTACCGGCTTTGAACAAAACGCTTACGGGAAAGAAAAAATTGCAATTACCCTCGACGAACTGCGCCAAGAACGTGACGCCGTGAAAGCCTTAGGGTTGATTAAAGAAAGCGTGAGCGCGAGTTAAGTCCAAATCGCAACGCCGGCCATTAACAATGTGCCGGCGGCGAGCGCTAAATATTCGAGTAAACCTTGCTTCCCTTCGGCGTGTTCGTGAAAATGCCCGTGATGCAAGGTTGAAATATATAAAAACGTTCCCGCCGCAAATGCATTAAAATAACCTGCTAATAACCCGATATGATTTTCCGCCGCTACCCAAGACCCGCCCGCAATGCCAAGCGGTGTCATTAAGGTAAAAGCCAATACAAGATATAATATTTTTTTAAGTGCCAAGCGATGTCTTAATAACAGCATTGTTAATGCAAAACTTTCAGCGCCTTTGTGCGCGATAATGGCAATTAATAAAATAGAGGTTTCGGTTAAAGTTGGACTTAGCCCCAAGGCGCCTCCTTCAATAAACGAATGAATCATCAAGGTCGCTGTTAATAAATAAGGTAAGGTTTTCAAGGTGTCTCGTGTATTCGATGACAGTGTGATTCTTTCTAAAAACAACAACCCCAAAAACCCAAGCGCACACACAAATTCCGCCACCGGATAATTCGGATAGGCATTCCCCAGCGTTTGCAAGGCATCGGGTAATAAATGCAACAACGCTGCGCCTAGAAACACCCCGCTCGCAAACGCATCACCTAATTCCATGGATTCACTGTGTTGCATGCCCCGTTTCGTGAACAACACAGGCACCGTCATTAAAAACGCCACCACAAAAATTAAAAACGCCGCAAGCGTCTTATACAACAGCAAATCCATACCCATCACCTTTCGAAATTTTTCAACCCTAGCATAACATAACCCTAAAACCTAAAAGCGTTTAAAATTTTTAAAAGCTTTCAATGATGGCGGATTACGCCAAACGCAAAGAACGCGTTTGTCGTGCGCGCCCTACCCATCGTTCGAGAGAAAAGTAACCACAAAGCGTAGCAACTGTCTTGTGAAATAAATTTCACGAGGCAGTTTCCACATTC
>CBFGYM010000023.1:0-31573 GCA_965653045.1 uncultured Gammaproteobacteria bacterium | reverse complement strand
AGCAGTAGAAGCAGTAGAAGCAGTAGAAGCAGTAGAAGCAGTAGAAGCAGTAGAAGCAGTAGAAGCAGTAGAAGCAGTAGAAGCAGTAGAAGCAGTAGAAGCAGTAGAAGCAGTAGAAGCAGTAGAAACAGTAGAAACAGTAAAACTACTAAAATCAAAAGTAAAAGCGTTATTTGATAAAATTGACAAGATGCAGAAATACGGCGAGCGTTTAAGTGTGAAAGATACAACAAAAGGGGAAGTTGCTATCGATTTAGCTAATACATTGCGGAATTTCGCGCAAGCGTATTTTGAAAATCCAAAACCAACAAGCACCTTTGATGAATTTAAAAATGAGTTTTTGAAACTGTTACACAGCAAAGATGCAATAATGAACAAGCACCGTGCGTTTTGGCGGCCGATTGTGTTAAATATCGCAATTGCATTGACTGGGGTTGGTCTTTTCGTGCTTGCAGGCAAGTTAGTACAATCAAAAATCACCACCGGTAAATGTTCATTGTTTTGCACCACAACAAAACGTGAGCGCCAAGTAAATAAGATCCAGAAAATTGTTGACAAACTCAACCCATCGAAATAGGGTTGAGTGTGTATTTTCACGATAGAGCTTTATATATGAACAAATTAGCCTGGCTAATAGCCACGATTGTGTTATTAATCAATGCCAACACTGTGTTCGCAACAGATTTAACAGCGTGTGAACAATTAGCAAAAACCGGGTGGAAAGATGATCATGAAAAACCGTACAATCACTTAGACCTTACCTTTCATGAGATATCGACCGATTCCAGTGGAAAGGGCATTATCCTTCATTACACTTTAGGCGCTGCATTGTACGAAGGTTATACAATCACTGATGGTTCGGCTAATCTCGCAACGCAATGCACAACGCTGTCTGATGGCTCTGTTTACATTACACTCCCTTTTGATGATGGTATTACTTATATTATTCTACAAACAAGCGGTGAAAAAACGATGAAGGTGCTTCCGGGGAGTATCATTAACAGACTGAATGAGAATTGGACGCAACCGTTGACAGGCTCGTTTACCAAAATATCAATTTAATGCAAGCGTATGACAAAGACAGAAATGTAATGAAAATTTGAAAAGCAGTTGCCGCCCTTGCTCAAGGGTTGGTGTTGATTGTGTGAATATGGAAAAATTATTGTAGCATCTAAATATTTTTATTAAATTGAGAGTGTATCATGCCAAATTTACTGGTTGAAAATAATTATGCCGATATATCAGTCTGTCCTCAAGGAGATTCAGCACGCCCTGCGAATGCAAAAAATCAATTAACCATAGGCGACCTGCACGGTAATGCCTTAAAATTAATTTATTTTCTTGTACGTCAAAATGTCATTACCCTTGATGAAGCCGATTATAATCGCATTGTTAACATTTACGAAACTGAAACATTAACTAAAAATTTATTGCGTGAATTTTCCGAGATTCTCGATAGGGTGACCGTACAGCCCGTTGGCACCGTTCGTTTAATCGGCGATGAAATGGCTGATCGCGGCATGAATGATTATTTAACCTTGAAAATATTTGAAATGCTGAGACGTCATCGCGTTAATGTTGAAATTCTCATTTCTAATCACGGCATTGAATTTTTAGAAGCCTGCGAAAAACAAAAAGATTTTAAAGCGCCGCGTTTATTGAATGGTATGGGGCTGAATCATGCTATTTCATTACAACGTTTGAATGATCTGGTTAAACGCGGTGTTGTTACAAGAAAAGAAGTGCTGGAGATGGCCGGTAGGTGCTACAACCCTTTTTTAAGAGCGCTCAGTTACACTGTGAGTGAAGATGGGCGCGCAATCACCATTTACAGCCATGCGGGCATTGGCCTTCAAACGATTGCTAGAATCGCAGAATGGCTTGATGTTAGCTATCGTGACACCACAGCATTTAATCTCGCTTCAACCATTGATAGTATTAATACCGCATTTCAGAAGTATGTTTGTGAGCGTACTGTCCATCAGTTATATGATCATAAAGTGATGGACGCTGCATATCGAGATGCTAATTATCAAATTTCACAAATGTGGCATCCATTTGTATTTTTGATGTGGAATAGACAGCATTGGTTAGTAGAAAAAAACCGTCCAGCCGTGCATAAAGGCTATCAACTTGACTTTGTTCACGGGCATGATAGTGATGATCTTACGCAAGGGAATATTTACAATTTAGACAATCAACTGGGAAAAAGTCGAAATCATCAGGGAGAGTATCATATCTTATATTCTCAAGACAAACCCGGCGTAGCATTTAACATTAATCAAGATTCACTTTATACCTTGTATACTAACATTGATATCATGAAAAAATACGGTGAAGCCTTAAAACAAAAAGACACAGAGAAAGGAGAAATTGCTGAAAAACTAGCGGATAATTTACATAAGCTTTTAGAAGATTTTATGGGGTTGCCTGAACCAGAAAGAGATTTCAAATTTTTTGAAACGGCATTTAAAGCCTTACTACACAGTCAAGATGAAAAAATGAATGAATTCAGGCCGCAGTGGGCGCCGATTGTGGGAAATGTGTTAATAGCCTTAAGCGGTCTAGGGTTGTTTTTGTTAGCGGCTAAAGCGATTCATTCAAAAGTAACCACGGGTAGCATATCACTGTTTTTCAATCAAACCACAAGGCAAAAACAACTGATTAATATTGAACGTGAAGCGGTGAAGGCTTTTAATTTCAGCACGTGACGTTTTTATTTCAGCAGTAATTTTCTGGTTGACGTTCTGCGGTGGTGCATGAGTGCATTACCGCGAACGTAATCGATGAAAGCATTTTCCCTAGCGGCATCATCGGCGTTAATCTTGGCATCAATTTTCACGTAAGCATTTTTCAGCAATTTAACAGCCGTTTGATAACTTTGTGTGTGCCAGAAATAATGCTCACCGGCATTCACATTGCGTTTGAAGAACAGACGAAAACGATCGAAGTGCGGGTTTCTTTGTGCGTGCAAGGCTTTGTATAAACCATTTTTTTGTTTTAATTGATCAAAGCGATCAAGAATCATTTCTTTGGTGAGATTTGGCGTATTTAAGAAGTTGTTTAAGTCTTGTAAAATAGCTAATTTACTCGAAGGTGACACGATTGTTGATGCGTGTTGTGTTGCTGTATTAACTGTTTCTGACTTTGCCAGCGTATTGTTTACGAATTCTGTTTGCACTTCAGCAACAGCCTCAGTGCGAGTTTTAGGCGGCACTGGCTTGTGGATATAACCGCGCATAAAATTAGAAACATCCGTATATGAAATTGCAGGCATATTACCAGTGAGCGTTATATGTTTGTAACAGACGGCACTATTCATCAAGCCCATGCATGCTAAAACATTTTTCTCACTATAAACAGAGTCTATATCCGGTGAAATGGTGTAATGTGTTGTGTACTGCGGTAAATGCTTTTCAGCTTGCTGCGCGCATAACCACTGAAGTTTTGCGACCCCATTGTGATGTTGGTAAGGGTTGCGAGGTCGTTTTTTTGATAATTTGCTTTTTTGTAAATCATCAAATAACACTACTTCAATATGCTTGAACCCCATTAACGCTAGATATTTCATCACGAATAAGCGAATACCTTCGCTTTTTGTGGCAATCATGGTGATATCAGTCCCTAGTCTTAATGGTGCTGTACCGCGAAATTCTTGGTGAGTAAAGTTAGCTAGTATCATTTTGCCATCATTCTCAGCAATCAGAATAACGGGAAATCGATTTTTGAGAAATGCTTTTTCGAGAGCTGATAAGGCGAAAGCATCTTGGGGCGTTTCAAATAACTTGAAGAATAAGCGAATTCTGTCATTCAATGCAACAATGTGCTTTTTCGGTAATGTGGTAAATTTTCTAAAGAATTTTTCGGGCTCAATTTCTTTTCTAAGCGCGCGATATAAAACATCATTGATTAAATATCCCTGAATTTTATTTTCTGACAGTCTGCCAAATGTATAGACGGGCTCAAGTTCACGACCTGTACTTGTATAATTGGGAGTTAAGCAAAATAATTGTCTGATGGTTGGTTCTAGTATATTTTTCTTTCTGTAACCTTCTAAATCTAAATTGTAATGTTTAAACACAATACGTTCAGGTAACTCTAAAACAACCAGTGCTTTTTCGAGGTTTTGTTCTGTTGGGTTTTCAACAATCGTTTTCATGTCGATATTATGTTTGATAATTTGACTAACAATGTGCTCGAATGTAAACACATGGCGCACTGCTTCTGTGAGCAGTGATCGATTCGGTTGTGCATCTAGTGCTTCAAAATTAGGGTGTATGTGTATCCCGAGTAATTGAATGAAGTAAAAGAACTGAACTGTTGCATCCAAATTGATGGCAAGTGATTTTAGCTCATCTTGTGTCATTATTTTTACTAAAGTGTCATGTGTTAGTCGTGCTCGGACAAAATAAATGGCGAGCAAATTTATGTTTGAGAATGCAAGAGATAACCCACGTTCTAATTCTTTTTTAAAAAACGCCAAGTGGTTGTTATTTTGCGAGTCTTCTCTTAATGCGGCGTAGTTATTAATGACTTTTTCCAGCGTATAAGCATTACAGTTTCCATTCGCTGACATTTTTGCAAACGATGTTTTGCCATGTTCTCTTTCGTCTTTAATTGCAGCGGAGCCAACACGTGAAAAACCTCCTTCCGTTAATTCACCCGTCATAGGCGCGACTTGGTAATCATCTAACATTTCCATCGGCGACATAATTTGGAAATTGGTTTTTTGCAAAACAGAAAAAATGGAAGAATTGGTACCGTGAATATAAGGGTCGAATGCAAGTTCACCCGCATAATGGCTGGTAGGCTTCGCAATTAAAAACGTTAAGTAAGGTTGAAATAAAGGGTGCACGGAAGCTTCCGCGAGCATCACATCAAATACATTGTCGGCATGTTCACGCATTATTTTTTTATGTGATGAAATGTGGCTTTGATGTTCAGCAACAATTTCACGCGCGCGATTTTTAACCTCGCATGCAAAAAGCATGTCACCTTGGTTATAAATAAATTCATGAATGGCAATAATGAGTTGCATAATGATCTGATCGTGTTTCGCGGGATCGTAACCATCAACAGTGGAAAGTGTATTAAAAATAAAATTAGCATCAAATGTACCGACACAACGTAGAATATCTAAATTATCTCCTAAGTTGATTATTTTGCGGATATAATCAAAGGCATTAATATCTTGCTCCGAAACGCCAAGTTCTGTTAAAGCACGACAATAGTCATTTCTTTTATCTTTAAACACAATGGCATTTGCAAACAAGCGTGCATTCTTATCTTCTAACCCGAATTTTTTCAATAATTCAAAAGTGACATCGCTGCTTTGTTTCTCCCAAGCATCTTGTCCTTCACCTTTACGTGCAATGTCATGACAAAGCATGGTCAATAGCATAATTAGTTTAACTGTATTAACATCTTCACCGGTAAATGCCGCAATTTTCTCAAGTGATATGTTGACATAATCCGGCGTAATTTCTGCTAAAACAGCTTGCATGAGTAAAGCCCACACGGTTGCGCGTGTGGCATGCATGGCGCCGTGCACGGGTCGTTCAAGATACCCATCTTGTGGCTTGGCCTTGCGCGCGCCAGCAAGCGGCTGGAGGTAGTAATCGTTCAGAATATCCTGAACGTATGTCGAGAAATTATCGTTATTTATGATAAACATAGTGTTTTGTATGTGTCTATTATTATTAAAGTTGTGCAATTATACGCCAGTTTTAATGCATTGTAAATCAAGCTAAGTCATTGTCTGTTCGTTGCCCGGCTTTTTTATGGGTGTCATCAAGCTAGTTCAGCCCGTGACGGTGAGATTATTTAGCTAAATCCGCGTTAGGTATCTAATTGAGGTGGTTTTTATCTATTTTTAAAAATATATTGCCGTTTCTGATCATTAGTAATACAAAACATGCCGCACCTGAATTGCCAATCCCCTAGGCAATGTGGTTGAATGGGAATCATTAACAACTATATAAAGACAAATTTTGATCATTATTCAACCATAGGGGAGTTGAGATGAGGACAGGGTTAGCGAACCATGTGCAGGGTGAACTTGTACAGCGACGCATTGAGGAACTTGAGGCACTGATGGGCTCGGTTGATGAGCTTTCAATGGATGTAATATTATCCCTGAATGATAAACGCTTTAACGAGTTGTTACTTCAATTAACACTCGTAAAAAAGCGTAGCACGTTAACGGTGGAAATATTTAATGAGGTCTTAAGACGCATTTCGAAAAGATTAACGCGTGTTACTTTTTCTGACGCTGAAAGAATTAAAATTAAAGCGCGTGGTGATAGAGCAGGCATTTTGATAGACGGCAAACCCCATTATTTTGCGGACACAAAACGTGACAAAGGAACTTATGGCGCAACGGGTCGCGTTGAAAAAATTTATACTGAAACACCAGAAGGCAGAGAGTATCTTGCATTAAAAGAAATGATTATGCCTAAAAATAATGAAATCATTTCTGAGCGAGATGCAAAATATAATTACGGTTTGTTTGCTCGCAAGACGATGCTATTTAAGTGTGAAGAGGTCATTTATCTTGTGATGCCCTGGATTAGAGGCAAAACGCTTGACAAAATTAATGAACGGCACATGCGTGATTATGATGAACTCGTGAGAATAGAGTCTTTCATTGCGCTGTTAGTCGATATTCAAACCATGCATCAAAATGGTCGCATGCATCTTGATATTAAGCCCGCTAATATTATATTTGATCTTGAAAATCGCAAATTGCAACTGATTGACTTTGGGTCTGCTTTACGGATGCTTTCTAAAAAACAGGTGCTTGAGACACCTGGTTTATTCGATAAACGGACGCAAGGTTCGGCAAAACCTGTGCGTATGACACAAGATATTTATTCTTTGTTGCATGTGTTCAAAGCGGTATTTCCTGAGTTGGGCTTGAATGTTGGTTCGCCACAAAGCCCACGACGCGCACTTGTGAATTCTCAAGTTTACCTTACACGAGCAAATTGGGGGCTAATGGATAAGTTTGTCAAAACCTTTATTCAGGAACCGCTTGGTGATGAGCGTCTTACGATATCTGACGTGGTTGATTTTATGAATATCATGAAGGCTGAATTTCTGACAATGACGCATGAACGTGCGGATGAGATTATGCAATTATTTAAATCTGAGGTAAGATTAACAACAGACGCGATTTTATGCGGCAGAGGCGTGATGTTGACGTAGTTTTTTAAATCATAAAATGGAATTTTAGCGATGAAAGTAGCGGATGTCAGAAAGGCTGTGCAGGCGTATCATCAGTTGTGGTGGTGGTCGCGGTTATATTACGGTGAGTGGGCACGAATGAAAGCATTAGCGGAAATCATAGCGCTATATTCACATGCCCCTAACATTGAATTGACAGCCGCAGATGAATATAAAGTTATACGCCTTATTGCGACTGATAGTGTATTTCCTGCGTTGAATAATCTTCAAAATACCATACCGTTTGATTTGCGCGTTGTTGTGCCGCAGCTTGAGTTTTTCGGGGAGTCAGCACCAACACGGTTTAGTCGTTTAAAAATGCATTTTTTAGAACTGCCAGAGCCTATTTTCGCGATATTAAATCGACATTCAATGATGACGCCGCCTTTGATGGCTTTAATTATTCAGCATGCTGACAATCTTCACCCATTATATCGCCTAATGTGTTTGTTACAACGATATAACGAATTCAATATCGAAACTTTTAAACTTCTTTTTGTTCGTGCGAATGCACTGCCACTGATAGATTGGTGGTTAAATCACTATTTTTCAGGTAATTTCAGTATTACCTCTCAGGTTGGTGGTAATCGGTATACGGTAACACATTTATTAATTGCGTTTACGCGCGCAGATGCTGATGTGATTGACGAGTTGGCTTTATATCATGCACAAATAGGTAGTCGCGCTAGACGAGTCATATCACATGAGTTATTTTATCAATTTTTATATCGTACGGTTAGCGTTATTCGTTTGCATCGTAAAAATGATGAATTATTTGTGAAGTTAAATGACAAGTTAACTTCTTGGGTGGTTTATGCTATCCGAGATGCTAAAAGTCAAATCAATATTGCTACGATATTGGAATATCTCGCTAAAGGTTGGGATGCGGGTCTTGTGACTGACACAATGTTGTCTGATTTAGGCCGGTGCTTGATATTGCCTAGCGATTTTGAGGAATTTTCAGCGGTGTTAAAGTCTGTAAAGACTCAGTTTTTGAGTATTGATTTTGTTATTCAATTAAGGCTAAGGCATTCAAGGCTTTTGTTTTCTGAGTTAGTTAAATTGTTTGTTGAATTACATAAAAATGAAATTATTTTTACTGTTGATATTTTACAGCGCATTGCTAATTTGAACGCGAAACGTTTAAATGAATTTAAGCAATTATTAGAAAAAGCACGTAATTTTAGGGTGCTGACCACCGATTCGATGGTGACCATTCTTGATAAGGTCGAAAATCGATTAGGTAAAGTCCCGGTTTCATCAATAAAGTATATCGACCATTATGATAGAGATGAATTGAAAACGGATACAGCGTCTTACCAGTATATTGACCCTAATTTTAATTTACGCCAAAATGAAAGAGCGTTAGTGGGTGCCTACGGCATGGTAGACAAGTTGGTGAAAGTTGATAGTAACCCTTTGCAGTTTTTCGCAGTAAAACAAATGAATGTTGATAGACATGGATGGGATAATTCAAAAAATATTGCGGAACGTGAAGCAAGGTATAATCAATTTTTGGGCAGATATTCAGCGTATCATACCGATAATGCTTATCAAGAAGTCTATGTGATGATGCCTTGGTACGAAGGCATCCAATTGGAACATGTGCCTGAATCAGTTATGTTGACGTTGCCTCTCGATGTTCGTTTAAGTATGTTAATTGAGTTGCTAGGCGTGGTGCAAACGCTACATCAAAAATATCGTGCACATGGTGATATTAAACCACAAAACATCATTTTTGATATTTGGAGTAGAAAACTACAGTTAATCGATTTGAACTCGGCACACCGTGAAATGTCCAAACGCTATTATAGTTCTACAAATCGGTATGCGGACCCTAAACGAGTCACACATCACAATCAAATGACAGACGACATTTATACCTTGGCGCCTGTTTTTAAAAAAATGTTTCCTGAAATGAGTGATAATACTGAAAATCCAGTTATATATGGTATAGGTAATTTTGTCGCTGATTTAATAGAATGTAATGCGGATAAGCGCGCAGTCATTGGCGATGTGATTCAATTCATAGAATATTTGCATGAGCATTGTGCGCAATTGACGAAAGAGGCAGTACTTGATGAGCTTAAAAAAATAATATATAGATCAGTACTGACATTGGAAGACATATTGGGCGGTAGAATACGTGTGTCTTACCAATGAGCGAGTCTGGCATTTCGATTTTCGGGAGTGTAACCAATGAAGCTGTCGGCTTTAAAAGATGTGGTCGATCAGGTTGATATGGCTTGGGCGCTGCATCCAAAAGATTATGTGCACGCAATAGACGCACTTATGCGTATAAGAGCATATTTAAGTATGCATGTCACTGGTAATGATTCAATTGCTGAGCGTGATGCGGTCTTGCAGCGAAAAATTTTATCATTCTCCAAAAAACGTATGATGACATTTTTTTGTGAGTTAGATAAGCTGATATCAGAAGGGGTATTGAGTTCATCGGCTATTAAGTTAGTAGTAGATCGTGTGGGAAATCATCTGAATAAACCAGCTGTTGGTGTGGTGAATGATTATGTTGGTTGTATTGATGAGCATAATCCGCAAAGAAAAGTGACTTTTAATGATGAAACTTATTGGTATGTTGAAGGCGAGCGGAAAGGTTCTTCAATCATGGGTGGATTGGCTTCCGTTAATAAAGTCTTAAAAATAGAGGCTAATTCATCAACCTTTTTTGCGGTTAAAAAAATTCATTACAATGAACCCGATGCACTCGATTTAGTCAAGCGTGAAACAAAGTATTTAAATTTTTTGAATCATTCTGCTAGCGCATATGCTGATAATGAAAATTATTTTGTGTTAATGCCGTGGATTGAGGGGAAAGTGTTAAGTGATATCACGGACGAAGCGATGATAAATATTTCATTTCATCAACGTTTACTTGCCTTCATGCCTTTGCTTCAAGTAATCGAAAAATTGCATCATGCAGGCCGTGTACATGGTGATATAAAACCTAGAAATGTGATTTATGAAATGCCATCAATATTGCATTTAATTGATTATAATTCTGCGCATCGAGAATATACGCGAAAAAAACACGCATTTACAATAGAGTATGTTGACCCATACAATGGCAATCCAAAACACTCAAAAATGGTTGATGATATTTTTGCATTGTCATTCATTATACGGAAAATTTTTCCCGAGGTGTCGAATATTTGCAGGGGTGAATTGAAAGAAATCATTGGGCTGCGATATTTCATGGAGTATTTAATTACTTGTGAGCCGCATAAGCGCTGCGTGATTGACGATGTGATTCATTTTTTTAAATTCCTGAATACGCTTAATGAATCAGTCAATCGTGCGCAGCTTAAAGCGATTATTGATGAATTACACGAAAAACCCGCAAATGCAATTGATGTTTTAAGCGGGAAAAGTTTTCGTCGTACGCGTTAAAAAACCGCCAGTATCTAAACCGGCGGTTGTTAGGCTTAGTTATTGTAAACTAAATGATGTTTATAGTTGTAGGTTGCATCTAATGAATGATAGGCATTTTGCTGCGTTTTGATATTCTGCGTATCAAAGCCGGTTAAGTGCACATCAGTCACTGGCAATTTAACGGTAAGTGTGGTTTCTGGTGTTTTTTGCGAACCAATTTGAATGTGAATATCACCACCACCTAATTTTTTAAGCCCAGATAATGAAATGTATGATTGCACAGCCGTCATGGTGTCTCGTGTGTCTGTGAAATCAATATTGAGATAATCACGGTCTTCATCATTATAAATGCCATTAGCGGCTTGAACGGCTAGTTCTTGTTCTCTCTCAATCAAGGCGAAGCTATAGTCGAGTCGTGGTGCTATTGTTTGCAGCATCGTTTCAGCATCGACAGCTCTGTCACTAGATGCGATGATGAATGCATTTGTTACGCGCGGAATAGCAACATTATTGAGTAAATCGACTGCCTCTTGTGCTTTAGCTTGCGTGTCGAAAGCTAAATTGGTGATGCCAAGTGCATCAGAATTAATTGCAGGCATATTCAAGGTTAAAGTGTTGTCGCTAGTTTCAGTTGCGCCAATGGTAATCTTTACTGTTCCACCATTCAATACTTTATGCCCATCGATAAGGTCAGCACTTTGAAGGTAGGGTAATATGGTTTTGTATGATTGAAATTTAGCATTGAGGGCGTTGAGTTCTTCTTGCGAATAAACGCCACTTGTCGCTGCCGTGGCAATGTCTCTCATCACAAGTAATACGGAGCGTGTGCTGTTAGCTGCGCTGGCAAGATTATCAAGCATGGCGTAGCAATCCGCGATTTGATATCTTAACGCATTAAAACTAATGCCTTCGTCCGTACTCACATTAATCTTTTTAGAGTCGAAAAAACCACGGCTTTTTAAGGCTTTTTCAATTCTCATATAATTCGCATCCACTAACTTTGCTTGTGATTGCTGAATTTCTTTGACTTTATCTAACACGGTTTTAGAAACGATTGAAGCCGCTTTTTCATCTTTCAAATGCTGCTGCCAAATTTGATTAATATTTGGGTCTTTCAACAAATCACCACTCGGCAAATTCGCCGCGAACACACCACTACTCGCTCCCAAAGCGACAACAGCACAAATTAACGATTTCTTGAATATCATAAGCAGTCCTTGCTAAATTGATGAGAGCTTTTATAGTATGCTAGCACAGCTAATGCTGTCAATTTTGCTAGGGAAGATGTACAAACCGTGACTCGACTAACACAGCAACGAGCGTGTCATCAGGGGTGAGTTCGCGCATGGGGAAGGTGGTTAAGTCGGGGTTGAGGGCTTTGAGGTATTGCATGTCGCCGTTGATGATGAGTTGTCTGAATAAATAAACGTTAGATTTTTGAATGTGAGCCAAGACGTAGCTGCGGTCTTTTGCGGTTATTTCAGTGTTAAAAATTAAACTTGAGCCGGTGATGAAGGCGGGTTCCATTGAAGAATCATTCAGCGTTACGCATAAAATAGTATCAGTGGCGTTGGCGTAAGGTAAATAATCTTGCGGTGTGAAGTTTTCTTTGAAATATAAAGCGAGCTGCTGCCAAGTAATGATAGGAATGTGGTCGGCTTTGTTGTGTTGTGTGGGCTCAGCTTCGCCGGTGAGTTCCTCTACGGTGATATTAAAGAACGCGGCAATGGGGGCTAAAGAAGACTGATAAGGCCGGTTTGATTTGCCCGTGACTAGCCGGTGAATGGTGGGTGGGGGCAAATTCACTTCCCGCGCAAGGTCGCTGGGCTTCATGTTTTTATCAAACAAAAGCTTTTTAAGGGTTGCGCCAAGTTTCGGGTAGGTTTTAGCCATCGTGGTGACCATTCATTATTTGCAAGAATAGTAACAGAAATTACAGGTTTTGACAAATTTAAATAATGAATTTAAATTTATCACTATAATACAATAAGATAGCATCTCGCGCGAAACTTGCAAAACGCCTATAAAACTTGTAATATTATTTCAAGTTTTAACACCCACACAAAAAAGAGGATAACACCATGCAAGCAGCAACAAGCAATATCACCCTAAAACGCCAATGCTTTGAATCAACCCACGGTAAAACCGCATTCCTCATGGAAGACAACGACGGCAACACCCTCGAACTTTTCGCTACCCAAATTCTGCAAAACCCCACCCTCATCGACTCCCTGACCCCACGCGACGCCGCGAAGATAGGTTATATTGCTGGCATTGAGAATAGTTAATTATTAAGCTAACCCTTCAGCATTGGTTTAACCGTTTGTTGAAGGGTTAATTTTCTCCACCATGCTCATACCCCGCGATATACCCAATACTAATCGCGTCTTTTGATGATATTTGTTGGATAAGTTCGTTGTTGAGTACAATTTCCGAGGCGAGTTTTTCGTGGTTGGTGCCGTTTGCGTCTTTGAAGTGGATAACCATTTTATTTAATTCGTGGTTAATGGATTTGCTTTGAATTTGAATAGACGGTTGTTGTGCGGCAAGTTTTTTTTCGTAGCTGAGTTTAGTGATTTTGCGAATATCAGTGCTAGGAAAACGTTTGGTGAATTCATCGTTCTCTAAAATTTCTTCAATAGTTGCTTCAAGAAACACGTGTTTGCCGACTAATTGAAAAATAATGGTCGTACTATCGTTTGTTTCTTTAATTTCAGTAATGCGAAATGGATGAATATCATTCTCATTTTGTTTTGAATTGTAATTTTTCAAAAGAAATAAGGCTTGGTTTAGGAAAGTTGATAGCCTGGCGTTCATGATTATCCTCGCGTTTCTTCAGAAAGTTTATAATATTTGGCGGTAGCGACAAAAAAGTTAGCTAAAGGGGTTAGTACAACAGAGTAAATAATTTTTAACACAAACGACATCAAGCCCATTTGTAATATTAACAAAAGTGGTTGTTTGCCTAACTGAATGAAGAAAGTCGCTAAAAATGAAAACAGTAATTCACTAATGCCTGACGAGCCTAAACTTCTTAACATAAAATATCGGCCGTTTAATAAAATTTTCCAGTGCGTTAATAATTTAATGTTAATATAGCCCGAGAAAATATAGGCTGCTAACACCGCCAAATCAACCTGCCACATGTTTTGAAAAACCAGCTGATACGCTTGCGCAACCTCTGCGGCATGCGCAGGGAAGGGCAATTGAATAATACTCGTGCAAGCCAGTGTAAACAGTGTTTGGCAAATAAAACTACTGATAATAATAAACATTGAAATTTGATAGCCAAATAACTCAGCCGTTATATCACAAAGAATAAACCACAATGGCGCAATGAATTGCCCAGCTTGGAGTGTATGTGCACCAAGTTGAACCAAACGGTAGCTAAATAAACCTTTGCAAAGGGTGATGCTGATATTTAGCATTGCTAAAAAAATAATCAGCGATAATTTTTTATCGTTTTTCATGTGGTTAGAACCATTAGAATTGTTTGAATGCGATTATACTTAAATTCAAAACCCAATAAAAGAAATATCATTTTTTTGAGTTATTGCTTATTTGATGCCCAAAAATTATAAATACGCCGTTGCATCGACGGTAAAAGTGTAAGTTTTTAAATTGTCGTAAGTGCCATCTCTTTGCGCATTTAAACTCAAATAAAACCAGTCTCCAAAGAAATTTCTTGAAACACTTGCCGTCCAGGAATTTTGCAAACCAATAGCAACATATGGAATTTGATCTTGTCCGGCTAACATTGTTGACACATCTTTTAAATGAATGGTCTTACTATAACTTAAACCTGCGGAATAATAGATATCATCAACAATCGGTGAATAGGTTAACGTTGTGCCAAACGCAACGGGTTTTTCATAATTCATTAATATTTTTTCTGAACCTGTAAGCCATTCAGACGTTAATGATAATGCTTTATAACCAATGTTTGCATTGATATCGATAACATTACCCGCTTGCATATTGGTTAAACCTTTAATCAAATTACGGTTGATATTCACATCACCCGTTGTGTTTAAATCAAGATGTGTTAAATATCCAAAGCCAAACCCATAATTGATGGCATGATCATTGTTTTGATAGGTTAAATTATAAACCATGTGGTTTTCATACAGTGTTTGATCTGTAAAAACCGTGGTGCTGATATTTAATTGAGAAGTTTGATACCCAATTGAAACACCCGGCGCCACTTGGGGTTGAAAGTAAGTGGAAGTGAGTGGGTAGTCCCACCCGCCAGAACTTGCAAATCGTCCAAAACTAATCGCATTGTAACCACCGTAAATATACAAAGGGCATTTATCGATATTGCCAAACAACAAAAAAGCATAGGGTAAATTTAAATAATTCCCACTTTCACCACCTTGACCAATGGCGCTTAACGAGGCGGTTGTAAATAAGGTTGTCCACGGATTTAAATTGGCTAACACGTCAAAAGCTGTTTGTGTGAAATATAAAGCGGTATCATGCGAATACGTGCCACCTGGGTCTTGCGTATAAAGCGTATTTCCCTGCCAATGCTGCCAATCAAACTCTGCCATACCCCCTAACACCACTTGATTAAACCCGTAACTATTTTTCGCACCAAAAATATTCTGCGTAAATGTACTCACCGATAAACTTTCAAAGAAAATATCTTGTGATTTATCGAGAATAAAAGGTGATAAAGCGGAATTATTTTCAGCCTGCGCATAAGAGCAGGCTGAAAACAAGGTGAAAAGTAAACAGAGCGATTTAGCTTGCATCTAGGGTTACCATCCTGGCGGCCAACGATTCTATCGTATTTCATCCCTACTGAGGTTGCAAGCACTATTAACGCCTGAGGCACATGCCGCGGTTCACGTCTTCTACGGCGTCAAGCAACTTTGGAAACTCATCATCAGTCAAACCGGTGCCAACATGCAATACGGTTTGTAGCAGATGAGCGCCCGATGAATTTTTCTCAGTGGCTGATTTTTCGTGATAAGCGATAATCAGTGCATTGTAGAAATCAACATAGGCTTTCAAAATTTTAACGTTGTGAAATGCTGGGTTGGGATATAACAAGCGTCCTAACACACAAGCGAGTGACCGTGTAATTTCACTATTAAAAATATTCAACTTTCTTGCAAAGAGTGCTTGATTGACAAGTCTGTCTTGATCTTCTTCAGTGAGTTTTTCTTCAACGAGAAGTGTATGAAGCTTTTCAACAGAGTCCACACCATTACGATAAAAACCATTTTCTTGAAAAAAAGATAACAGTTTTTCATCTGCACCAATAAATAACTGCGCTGGATAATCTTCTGAGGTGACTGGTGGATTCACAAGCAGAAAATCGTGCGTTCTATCGTGCGTTCTATGTAGTGTGCCTAAATACGCATCATGGTCTAGACCGATGCCTGCTCCGATTGACAGAAGATAATCACGCACGTTAGGATCTTGGCGAACATGACGGTTATACTTTTGGCTTGGGTCATGCATGCTGAACCCAAGAAATGCTAATTTTCTGTTTCTCAAACTGCAATCTTCGCGTAAAGCATTTAAATGTGCACCATGATAATAAAGTAATTTTGGATACTCAGAAAGACATTTATTAATTGCATTTCTCTGCGCAGTATGGAGGGAATAAGATGAGTGTTGATTTGATATTCTATCTTCAAAATAACTTATCTCATTCAGTATTTTATTTAGTATACTCGTATCCGTCCCTGCTCTAGCTTCAAACATGCGGACAAGTATCCCTGTTTCAGGATAAATTGTGTGGCTTGCTTCGTCATCAACGCCAGGGTATATATTTTTTCTAATGTACGTCACGTTTCTAATTGATGTGCCAAATATACCCCCGATATGATGTGGTAGGCTCACTAAAAAATAATATAGGTTCGGGTCGAGTTCTCATGATATTTCTCCAAATTTTAAAATAGAAAATAATTAAATAATATAATTGAATAATTTTGAAAAAAAGAAGTATCAGGCGCTTAGCGCCAGCGGAGAGAGTGAGCTGATGTGAAGATAAATAAAGTTAGTTGCATTGTTATATTCTCGTTTTGTTCTACTTTCAACATAACAGCCGGTAAGTTCATCTGTCAAGCATCTATTTTGAAAAATAAAAAAGGCGGAAAAATCCGCCTTTTTATTCAATAAGTAAGCGTTACGGCACGCGCCCATCGTCAGTCACGCCTGCTGGCAAGCCAGTATCACCGCCCGCACAAAAGGTGATGGTATAACCGACAGAGTTTGGTGCATTGCCGGTATTATTCGAGCAAGTGAAGGTACTGGTTTTATCGTCAAACGGGTAAACATAGGCCGACGGGCAGACTTTTTTCATCCACTGTACCTGCGGTTGAATCACTTGGTTCCACTGTGGGTCTGTTTGACGCGATGAGGCCGAAGGTTGTGTGCAGCTTGTTGTGTTCGGATTCGCTGCAATGGTTTCACCGCCAGTCGTTTGGCTGGTGTTCCACCAGTCAACACAACCGCAACATGTTGCAATTTGCGAGCTCGAATAACTGGTGTCGTATTTGATATAGCACGAGTTATACAGCGGGTTTGTGTCGCCTGAGGTTGGCACAGAACACGCCATAATGTCGTAATACGTTGAACCCGCGGGGAAGGATGTGCCCGTTGTTGGTAATTTGGTTGTGCAATTAAAACTGGCTGGCGCATTAGATAAACTACACGCTTGGTCCGGTGTCCAAAACCCTAAAAATGCACCGCATTGTAAGCCAGTTAACGTTGCTGTGCTAGAATCAACTGCCATACCACACACTTGCCCAGACGCGGCACCCGTGCAAGTATTACCCGCAGAACACGGCGTACCCGTTTTCGTTACCCAATTATAATAAGCAGAAGGTGGCGCAGCACCGCCCCACTGACACGCACCAAACCCATTACCCGCTGTGTCTGAAGCAGATGCACCACAATAATAATTATTCGCACTCACGGTGCCATCCGGTGTAATAGACACAGGAATATGAAAACCATTAATCGTCTCAACATCGTAAGTATCAGGATTATTAATTAACATGGTAAATTCTGCTTGCGTGGCAGGCTGAGAAAACCCAATGCCAACCGCGCACGAATCATTGCCACCGTCTCTATCGCAATCTGCTTGCACGCACGAAGAACCCGACGTGCAATTGGTACTTGCAGAAATAGTACCGCTCCATTGATTATTCGGATCAACACTCGTTAAAGGAATGCGCGCAGAAGCAGTTCTCGTCCCGAATGTTGTTCCTAACTCATAAGAACCTGTTTGCGGTGCAGGATTATTCCAAAAACACGTGCCACTCGGTGCACTATTACTGGTTTTATAACAACTTGAACCTGTTGTACACGACCCTTGTTGCCCTGATGAAGCAGCAGTACACGTTGCACCCGTCGCAGCACCGTGGAAAGACCACCACACAGGAAAATTACAATCATTCACAAAATTAATTACACGATACGTATTAATGGTTTGCACAACCGTCGTGTTAGTAGCAATAGAAGCGGGGCTGCCTGCAACGCCGGTGTAAGTTAAAGTGGCTGTTACCGTATAAGGCGTATCTGTTACCACCGCTGGCGCTTCAAACGTGCCTTTCATATTACAACCTGCACCACCGTGCGGTAGTGTACCTGAACAATTATAAAAAGCAGGGTTAGCATCGGGTGTAAACGTTGCGCCTGCACCACTCACGTTCACAACGGCTGAGCTAATTACAGCATCATTCGTTGGGTCGTAATTATTAAATTTAAACCATACGGTTTTAGTATGTGTTGGCCCACCTACCATCACCGCGGGTAATGAAAACGGCGCAACAAACGAACCCACCACATCGGAAGCAGCATTCACACTCGTGCTTGTGGTGAGTGTGACCGCACTGCCTTGTTGATAAGCAAACGTTGCAAAAACATCTTGAACCGTAGGTGAATTAGAAGTCGGCGTATACGTACCACTCACCATGCAACTTTGCCCAACCGGTAAACTGCTGCCACAATTTGACGTGGTATAACTCGGGTTGCTTGATTCATTCGATGTCACCACAACACTGGTTGCAGGTGCACTCCCATTATTAGTAAATGAAAAACCGTAATTAGCAGGTGTGCCCACTTGTAAAGTTGCAGGTAAAGATTGCGTGACAGTACCAACCACTTTGCTACTGCTTGCACCGGCTGTGCGTGTGGTTAATAAAGGGAGTGGTACTTTATCGTTAGAATAACCACCAATAATTAATTGAAAACTAATATTACCGGGGGTTGTTGGTGCTAATGTGACTTTCACAGTGCAACTAGCACGTGAAGCGAGTTTAACACCCGTGCAATTGTCGACATACGTAAACGCATTCGCAGGTGCGGCGTTTTTCGTAATGACTAACGCTTTTGCTAACGTAAACGGTAATTGATTAGTTAAGCGATAGGTAATTGTTGAGCTTCGACCAATATGCATAGGTACTTGAAAGGTTTTATCAAGCGTCCAGCTAATAGGGTTTTTTGCAGCGAAAGTTGGCAGTGAAGCACATAATAATAAACCTAAAGAAATGATTTTAAAAACGTGTTTCATTATTTCTTCCCTGAATTAAAAAGGTAGGTTAAGCTTAAGAATAATTCGTTAGAACGATATCGTCCTAAATTTAAGGTGGCACTTTGCCAACTGCCCGCACCGCTACCCGACCGAATTTTTCCTAAATCAAGATATTGATACCCTAAGCTTGCGAGCAAATTAGATTTAAGTTGATAATCCGCCCCAAGGCCGAGTGTATAAACAAATTGTGTATTGGTGCTTTCAGCAAACCCCGCACTCGTGCGAGGTGTGACGTCGGCATAGGCGGTTTCACCGTAACTGCTGGCGCGTATGTACCCCGGGCCTGCGGCTGCGCTGATGTAAGGCATGAAGTTTCGGTAATTATAAATGTTTAATTTTGCACTAATCAGCAATAATTGCGCAGTAATATCCCATTTAAAATTGTAATTAGCGAAGCTGGGCGTAGAATATTGAACAATTTGTCCGCCGACATCATTCGACGGTAAATATTGGTAATTTAAGCCAAGTGACAACGCCGGCAAATACGCACTGTTACGCACAAACCGATACCCCGTTGCCAGCATTAAATACGGGTGGTGGTTGTTTTGGAAGGTGTAAATATCTTCGTTGGCCGGTGGCGCAAAGCCCGAGCCATTATTCACGCGCCAATTGGCATTAAAGTGAGGGTAGTCTAAACCAACACCGCCACTGGCATACCAGGCATTATGGTTGGCTGCCGCAGCAAAACTAACAGCGCTGGTTGTAATACACAACAACGCAGTGGTGCACAATATCCGTTTCATAAAATCATCCATGATTGAGTCTTACCGATAGTACGTGATTTTTTAAAAAGACGGTAGGGGGTAGCGAAAAAATGATGATTGACGCGGTTTGAGAGACGGGACTAGAATGCGGCTGGTGTTTAATTTTGTAAACAAGGAGCGTGAGATGAGAGATAGAAATGATTCTGTATATGAATCTTATATTTTAGTTGAAAAATTGATGGAAGAAAATGTTCGAAAAAGAAAATTTGAGAATAATGAGCAAGCGTGTGATGCAATTGTAGCGAGTTTATTATTATCGGACGAAGAAAGAGAAGCCGCATTAAAAGAATTATTTAAAAAAACGCATCGTTACGCTGAATTTTCAGCGGCATTGAATGACGAAGAAAGTAGAGTGTTGTTGTTGAGGGCAATCGTTGCTTTATGTCAAAAATATGTGAAACCACTTTATCTTCCCCGATTACCGGCCTTGAGTGGGTTGGTAAAGAACTATACCAATATTGCAGAAGGTGCAAGTGTCGACCAGGCCGGGTTGAGTCGTGCTGTTTCAACAATATTGCGCGATAGTTTTAATCATGATTGCTATCTTGGCCAGCACTTACTGGCGATGAATGACAATGAAAGAAAGTTATTTCATTTTTTAGCAGAAATACTCGGTGGGGTTAGGTTTGAAGTTGATAGCAAATATAGCACATTTTCCGGTAATGACATGGAAGAGCTATTCACTGAATTTGTTGGCGATGCGCCTATTGCAGTAAAAATAAAAGCTGACACATTGAATGAGAAAAATCGTGCTGATTATGACGCCTTACTGCGATGCGAAAACAAATTAGTATTAACCTTGGTTGAAGGGAGTGGGTGGCAGCCTGAAGATGTTAAATTTCTAAAAAAGGCTTTAAGCACGAGAAAAAGTGTAACACTCTGTTGTGATATGGTTCCTCATAGCGAAGGTTATGTGGATGGGTATTTAAGCAATAAATTAATCTGCCAGATAACGAATGTTAAAGTTACTGTCGAAGACAGCGTTTCTCTGTGGCGTTCTCATGGCGGTTCATGGCGAGACGTTGCCAATAAGTTTTATAAACAGATGGCTAAATTCGCGAACCGGAAATGCGAGCTTAGTAGCAATGGTGTTGTTTTTTTGCCAGTGAAACAGAAAGAATCGATACATTCTCTTTTTGCAAGGAAATTTTCACGACATCACGAAGATTCACATCACGTTGAACATAAACACAAGCACCGTGCGTGATCGTAACATAAGGAGTGAGCTATGAAAGGAAGAGTAAAGCTTAATACGGAACATGGGGTTTATTTTTTATTAGAAGGTATTGTTAAAGAAAATGTAGAGTCAGGAAGATATAAAGATATTGAAGCTGTCTGTGATGTGTTTGTGGAGAGTTTGCTTTGGAGAGGGAAAGATGTTGCGGCGAAAGTAGCTGAGAAATTTGATTCGTCTGAGTTGAGTTCGCAATATGTTGAATTAATGAATGATGATAGTATACGTAATTTGCTAATAGATAACATACATACACTGTGTCAAAAATTCGCTAAACTCCCAGAGTCGCTGGAGAATATTGATGATATCGGACAGGCTGTAAGTTTCGCTGTTAAATATAAATCGTATACACCGGCCGTGCTTTTTGTTCGTATTTTGAGTTTACTAACGACTGGTGATAGAGAGCTATGTGAATTTAAGTTATTGGATGACGATGTTAATGCAATGTTAAAAATGCTAGTTCAAGCTTATCGCGCCGTTTATTGTGAACGCGTTACATTGAGTGGTGTAGGTCAGTCGGCGTTAACAGTTGAACAAATTGACGCTATTTTTAAATTTTATCCGAATGACATCAAATTGCATTTGATCTTGTCAGGTCAAAATGAGCTAACACCGCTTAATAGAAATAACTATTATCATCTATTAACAAAACCACAAAACTTAACGTTAAAACTTTGTTCACCTAGTCGCTGGCCTTCGCATGATCTATTTTTTCTTGGGGAATCGCTAAATGAAAGATCAAGCGTTATTATTGAATTGTGGAATAGTCACAGCTATGGGGCGATCGAGAATGAGGTAATCACTGACCTAATTTCACAATTAACAAACGTGAAAGTTTTCATACCGTATCATTCGGAGGATAATGAAAAACAAACATTTAAAAAGCTCGCAAAAAACTGCGGCAGAGAGATTAAACTCGATAAAGAATATATCACTTTTCTACCCAACACACCGCGTGCAACCGAAACCCCTCCCGCCAAACAACCCTCAACCCTCACCCTGTTTGCCAACAAGGCAAAATCTCTTATCAAGCCGGCTACAAAACACACGGTAAGACTGCATTAAGTTTATACACCCCAAAATAGCAGTGGCTGCTGTTTTGGGGTGTTATTTTATAACTTTTTTCTGTTGATAAAATCCTAAAGCACACTTGACAATAAACTTGAAAAATGTATAAATAACCCGAAAATCGAAGTGATTTGGGGTGATTTAAAAATTATCATAACAATGGAAAAATCCGATGAAGCCATTAAGAAGCTTAATTCCGTTTGTTGTTGCCTTTGCCTTGTTCATGGAAACCTTAGATGCAACCATTATTAGCACAGCAGTGCCGACAATGGCAGCGAGTTTGGGTGTTGATCCGGTTAATTTGAAAATTTCTTTAACGGCTTATTTATTAAGTTTAGCGGTTTTTATTCCTATCAGCGGATGGCTGGCTGACCGGTTTGGCACAAAAACGGTTTTCATGTCGGCGTTAAGCATATTTTTGCTCGGGTCTTTGTTTTGTGGGCTGTCGACTAATTTAGAAATGTTGGTTGTTTCGCGCATTATTCAAGGCTTTGGTGGCGCGTGTATGATGCCGGTTGGGCGTATTATTTTTTTGAAAATGTTTACAAAAGCTGAAATGGTCAAAGTCAGTAATTATACAACCATGCCTGCTTTAATGGGGCCTGCGTTGGGACCGTTGTTTGGCGGGTTGATTGTGTCTTACGTCAGTTGGCGATGGATTTTTTTAGTGAATCTACCGTTCGGACTCTGTGCTTTATTTATCGCTTCAAAAGTATTGGTGAACTCAAAAGAAACTGCCCACAGTAAGTTTGATACCTTAGGTTTTTTACTGTTCGGACTAGGTTTGGCGGGGTTATCATTCGCCTTTGAATCGGTGGGTGAGCATTTCGAATATGAAAATTTAGTTTCTATTATTTTCATCACCTCGGTTGCTTTTTTGAGCCTATATATATTACGAGCCCGATATTTAAAATATTCTTTTATCGATTTTTCCGTTTTTAAGGTGAGAACATTTAGCGTAACTGTGTTAGGAAGTTTTATTACCCGCTGTGGCATTGGCGGCATGCCGTTTGTTTTACCCTTGTTTTTTCAATTAGGCCTAGGTAAGTCTGCAATGACATCTGGCTTAATTGTTGCGACTTATGCGATTGCCATGTTCACAATGAAATTCTTCGTGAAAAAAATATTGACGATATTCGGGTTTAGACGCGTTTTGATTACTAATACCTTATTGTTAAGCTCCACGATGGTTTTATTTTCTCTGGTGACAAAGCAAACACCGATGCCATTTATTGTTGGTTTTATGTTATTACATGGCTTTATTGCCTCGCTGCAATTTAGTTGCATGAATAACCTTAGCTACGCCGATTTACCTTCAAATAAAATTAGCAAAGGCACAAGCATCGCCAGCGTGATTCAACAACTCTCCATGAGCTTCGGCATCGCAATCGTTGCGGTTATCTTAACGAGCTTGCTCAAAACCAACATCAACGCCTTCAACATCCCTGTACCCACCTTCCACCACGTATTCTACATCCTCACCCTCATCACCGCGTGCGCAATGCCCGTGTTTTGCTTGTTACATCCAGAAGACGGGTATGAATTGAGTGGGAATAAAATAGCAACTGCCACGAAGGGTGAAGGCTTGTAAAAATATAAAATACTTTAATCTGAACTGCGTGCTACCATCAATGCTTTCACAGGAAAGAAATATAAATACGCAGCAGCAATTGTGACTAGCCCAACACAACCGAGTAAAACACTTGCAACTTCAATCGGCAACAACCGACTAAATAAAACAGTAATACCCGCACCAACCCCCACACAAATTTCTTTCACAAATAAACAACCCGCGCGCGAGGCGGATACATCCAGATAGCTTGAAAAACACTCAATTAGTGCTAACGCCAGCGACCAAAGCACTGCGCCGACTAAAGTATTCGCAAATAACAAACTCGGAAACGCTATAAATACCATTCCAAGCATCATCATCAACAAAGTAATTTTATTACCCGACTGATCATGATTCATTTTTTCAACCCAATGAATAATGGGTAGCTGAAATAAAATTATCGTCGCACTATTAATGAAAAGGGTTATGCCATACCAAGAAGGCAACTGGTGACGGTGTGCTAGTAAATATTGCGGTAATACTGACAATACCCCAAAATATTTAATGCCAATCGCAATACCAATACCTGCCCAAATAAGGTTCGTTAAAAGACTTTTTTGTTCTACACTGGGTAAAATAATGTGTTTTTTACGATTAGAAGAAACATAAGCGATCATTGTTGATAACAAAAATAAAATAGCGCCACCCATAAAGAACACATTTCTTGATAAAAACGTGGCAAGCAACACGAGCCCCGAAGCTAAACTACCAACATTCATTGCAATTTTGTTGTGTGCCGCCCCCTTGGGAGATTCGGCGGCTTCTGATTTAATCAAAAACCCACTAACGCTAAACCCAATGCTCACAAGTAACGCACCCATTACTAATAACACCTGTGAATGCGCGCAAAACAATAAAGTGCCAAGTGTCGTCACGCCCATTGCTAACGTTAAAGCATGCTTTCCAGCAATGCGTTCAAACAATGGAGAAAACACCAAAAATAAACGGTACCCCAGCGCTAAAATAGTATTACACAACGGCGATAACCACACATTCGCCTTCCCAAGAAAGGCGAATAATGCAGTGGCAGAAATAAAACGAATTAGAAATATCATTTAATTAACTCAGTTCAATAACGCAGGCGTTTGCTAGTTTAGTTTCAGTAGTGTTAAGTAAGGCGACTAAACTATTATAATCGTCGGATTTTGCAGTAATATAACCCATAAAATCTGAATTATCACGGATATTGTCTGTGATGGTGTCGCCTAATTTTTTCGTCCACACTAACTCAATATAGTCACCTTTGCTGGCTGCAGGTAATTCAGCTAATGAAGTAATTTTAATGTTTTTCAAAACACCGCTTATTTTCGCTGAAATAAATCGCATTCCAGCAAAGGCTTTTTGTTTTAATGGTTTAAGGGTGTGGTCTAATTTGCCGGTTGCCCATAAAATCCAATTCGTCCACGGGTCGAAATCTTCAAACGCGTGAATGCTAAGATCCCAAAGTTTTCCGCCGGCGGGTCTTAAATTGGGTTCAACGGCAAAGACGTTTGTTTTTGTGCTAGATAGAAAAATTTCATTGTGGCACGCGCAACCGTTATAACCACAAATATCAGCCATAAAGCGTGTGCCGTTGCTGATTAAATTAGCTTCGTCTGTGCTTATAGGGGCGGGTAAAATATGTTGCGGTTCCGCACGATATTGTGATTGTGTGGTTTGTTTTTCAGTAATCCAGCTATAACCAGCAACATGTTCCCAGCTGTATTCTTGCGCGTTTTGAATTAAACGTTCAGCAGTAATGCCACCATTTAAATATTTTTCAACTTCGCGCCATGCTGGTTCACAATCATTGAATGTTTTAATGGCGATACAGCCGCGGCTGTTTCCTTCGGCCATGGGTTTTAAAAAGACACCATCATCGAAGCGATTGAAGGCAGCTTGTAATTCAGGCAATGAAGTCACTTTAACTGCATTGACAGGCACATAACCACTTGGCGCGACATTCAAAGATTCTTGCGCGCGAAATGTGTGTTTATTCAATGCTGCTTCAATTTTCGCAGGGTTTGCGCCAGGTAACCCCAATTTTTCTGCTAGACTTGCCCCCAGCTGTGTGCCTTGGTCAGAAAAGGGTAAAATGCCGATAATATTAATTTCATTCTCTATGCAAAAATTAATAATTGTTGCTATATTCTCATGGCAAGACTCAAGCCCAACATCTATGACCGCATCAGCTGCCTGAAAATCAACCTCAACCGGCGTTTTTTTGCATAACACCGTCACCGCTCCAACTGCCGCGAGCGATTTTTCACGAATTTTTTTCACATCATTGATGCGTGTATTATTATAACCTAACACTAAAATTGCATTCTTCATTCTTTTCTCCAGCCTAATCTGGCTTCATTTTTATGGATAATGTATTTTTTTGAGTTTAAAGTAAAGCTAAATTGATAAATATTCTCTCCTCGGTCCTTTGCTTCGATATAGTAAACGAGGTGTATTGTGTAAATTCGACTCACTGGCAACTTTTTTAGCAATTACCTCGTCGAGCCTCATTACTGCACGTGCGTGCAAAACCTTGTTATTCGCTAATACAATGAAGGTGCCTGTTGTTGGGGTTGAGCTTGTATAAGGGCAATGATTTAATTCATCCCTCATTTTATTAAGTAAGTATTGTTTAGAAGGATCTATTGCGAGCATTCGCATTCCGCTGTCATTGTCAATACGGAAATCAAGATAAAATCGAAAGCCATATTTATCATCATATTGAAGGATATTTCTCTCTCGAGTAATCATACCGTCAACATTTTTACCTGATTTGAAAGTAGCTTTAAGTGACCTTAGTGCGGCTAGCTCAGCATTAGAGAACTTTTTTAAAAGATCACGAGGAAAGTAGCATTGTGTTGGTGTTAGTGTTTGATCACGACAAACTGTTAATGAGAGAAGATCAACATTCAATCGTTCATACAGATCGTCTGAATGTGGTGTTATTTCACCATATCCGCTACCCCAGTTCTTATAACTCAGCGAAGTATCTTTTAAGTACAGAGTTTTATGTTCTTCATATTCATAAGGAATATCAGTCAAGTTAAAAAGCTCTGAAAGACTTTCATGTATAATCAGGGCAAGTTTTGGATCATCGATATCGAAAAGCCCTTGTAAGCATATTCCTGAAATATGTTGGCTAGCTAAGCCAAGTTCAGAAAACATGCTTAGATGTGAGGTGTAAATTTCAGAAAGAATGTGTTGAGTGAAGGCAGATTTTAGCTGAAAAATCGGTTCAAGATGATCGGAATTACACCACCATTGGCTAATGCTATTTTTTAAATAAGAAAGATCAAGTGTTGCGATGTGTTCTTTGCTAAGATGACCCATCAAAAATGTCGAAAATTTATTAATGCTCATTTGGCTTGGGTTTGGTGTTAATGTGTTTTGCATAGTTTAATCCACTGAAATGTTGTGAAATATTGAGTTGCAAAAAATGCAATTAGATAAGCATGGAGGGTAGAAATATTGCAGTTATAGGGTGACAGAGGTCACGAGGGAGATGGAGGATAGCCGAAAATCGAATTAAAGTATACATATTTTGATTCAGAAAAGATAAAGATAATTGGACATTTATTTTGAGCAAATATTTCAACATTTTTCTGTGAAGCAGTGCGGGTAGAGCATTTTCGCGCATCACTATAGAGCTAGTCACCAAAGAGTCTCTATCTTATTGATTATAATAACTTTACAAAAAGCCGACGGCAGGCAATCAACAATAATGCCAGTCGATGGAACAGTTAAGGTTAGTTTAATCTTTATAAAGTAAAATGCACGTAATTGGGTGAATTTTACGAAGGTAGAGGGTGTTATGTCGAGTCGATTGGGGTTGTATTCATTAGATGCTTATTTCGTTGCTGACCTTGCCCTTTACATAGGCACGTTGGCGAATGATACGTTTGATATTAAAAATACGCAAATTACAGATAATAAAAACGGCTTATCTGATCAAGAAATTGATATTTTGAAGCAAATTAAGCTTAGTAATGTGGTTTTTATTGTGCCAGAGATGAATGATGGTTATTTTGCTGATACATTTACCTTATTCGATAGTGCAGATAACACGCGTACGGTGACACTCTCTAATCGATCTGATAATTGCGGTGAATTACGCGGCAACCGCGTAAGAGGTCTTTTGTTAGCTGCAAAAGATGAAAATGACAATCAATCCGTTTATGATGCGATCAGTGAAAAATCAATGAGGCTGCGTTATCACGCTGCTTCATCATTTTTAAATAGAATGGTTAAGGAAAAAAACTGGTCCTCTGATGTTACAAAAGATATTATATTCGCTTGTGAGTTGGTAATCGAACAATTCGTTGCGCAGGTTAAAAAAGAAAAATTAAATATATCAAGCGAGGGTACAGAAATAAGTGACAACATTAATGCTGTATTTTCTGACTACTACGCGCTGAAACTTTTATTGAATGACATGGCGCAACTAATACAATTACCAAAAAATCGATATACGTCAGAGTGCAATAAGATTATGACCGATTTGCAAAATATATTGAAGGATTTTACTGACAGTAAACTTGATTTTGATAGGTTTAAAGCACAATCTAATGCTATCGTTACTCGTATTCAACAGGCATCTATCAATAAAGATAATGTCGGTTTCAAATATGTTTTGAATAAAATAGCTTTTATTTTACTCTCCGCGTTAAGCCTCGGTTCAGCGAATCTCATTCATTATAAGGTAACAGGCAGCGCGAGCTTTTTCAGAAAAGCCAGCAATCAATTGCATATGAGAAGCGTCTTGAATGAAGCAGATGAATGCTTGCAAAAAATATCCCAACTAAAACTGTCTTAATATCAAATGAACGGTATCACAGCAACGATCATCAACCAATGGGTTAATGACCGTTGTTATTTCACATTAAAAACTTACTCTCAACCCTATATCTGCCATATTGTATCGCTGAGCATCCATATTGACTTGCCAGCTACTCGTTTCTGGATGGCCGGTATAAACAGTTGAGCCAAATGTAAAGTTGGAACTTGCAATATATAACCAACGATATTCTGCAAACACACTGAAATATTGGTTAATATCGTAATTCAAGCCCAATTTCACTTGCCCAGCAAAAGCTGAATTAGACGCATTTGGGTTGCCATTATAGTGGTTTACATTCGCTTCAGGTGGTGCAACTTGCGCGGCATATGCACTAGAAATGCGAAGTAGGGCGCCGCCAATGCCTAAACCGACATAAGGCTGCACAACCCAATGTGGGTTATTAAAGCCCATGACTGCGTTGGCAAGAAATATAGTACGGTTCATAGGGTATGACACTGAAAAATTGTGCTCAGGTGCACGTGAAGTATTGTTTGAGAGAGAGCCATTAAACGTTGTGCTATTCATCGAAAAACCTTCTAATTCACCAGCAGGTTCTAAAAGCCACTGTGAAGAAGGATTCATCAAAACACTTTGTCCACGGTAACCCAATTGTGCGCCAAAATAACCCGAGGTTTCATTGTTCGCGTGACCAAAGGCATTGACGGCTAATGGGCCATCACTTGCTTCAAGGTAATAGGCCGTACCGTATTGGCTTACATTGAATTCATTAGAGGCGCCTACGCCGCCGAAAATGCCAACGTAAAAAGGACCTGCGTGTTGTGAATTGATCGCGGGCTCAGCAGCATAAACTGAGCAGGATAATGCACACATAACAAGGGTTGCGGGAATTGATAATTTCATTCAAAACTCCATTTTGAGGTTGATTCTTTGGACGTCTTGTCCAAATTTGATTCTACCGAAATTATTGTTGAATCCATAGCAAAACCGTATTTTTTAAACTTGAAAAGTCTGGCTGCTGTGGTAGTGTGGGTGTAAGATGAAAATATTGAAAAAGAAGTCAAAAAATGCAGCAATCTCAAGCGTTGGCGTTATTAAAGCTAGGTAAAAATGTCTTTCTCACCGGTGAGGCCGGGTCAGGCAAGACGTATTTATTGAATGAATATATTCGATATTTGAAAGAAAATAAGGTTAGCGTTGCCGTCACCGCCTCAACCGGCATTGCAGCCACGCATTTGCAAGGCAGTACTATTCACGCTTGGTCGGGCATTGGCATTAACGATCGTTTAAATGAAAAAGAACTCGAAAAATTAGCAACAGACAGCCGTATTAAACGCAATTACAAAAACACCAAAGTATTAATCATCGATGAAATTTCAATGCTGCACGCACATCAACTTGATTTGGTTGACCAAGTTGCACGACGTATATTGAAAGATAAGCCTTTTGGTGGCTTGCAAGTGGTTTTATGCGGTGATTTTTTTCAACTACCCCCTGTGACCACGGGTAATATTATAGAAGAAAAGAAATTTGCGTTTGAGTCTAGTGCATGGGCAGAAAGCAATTTTCAAGTGTGTTATTTAAGCGAGCAACATCGACAACAAAATGACGCACTTCACCAAATTTTAAATGATATTCGACAAGGTAAAGCTGGTGAGCATACTAAAGTGCCACTACGCACACGTTATAAAAAAGAACCTGAAGGCGGCACACGCCCAACCTTGCTATATTCACGCAATATCAACGTTGATGCGATTAACGAGCGTGAATTAAATGCGCTGCCCGGCGAGGAGAAACAATTTTACATGGAGTCGCATGGGTACCGCACCTTGGTCGAAAGCTTGAAAAAATCGTGTTTGGCGTCTGTGAATTTGCGCTTGAAAATAGGCGCGCAAGTCATGTTTATTAAAAACGACGTGCAAGGTCGTTACGTGAATGGCACACGGTGTACAGTGGTCGGGTTTGAGCGCAAAAACGGTTGGCCGGTTGTAAAAACATATGAAGGTGATACGGTGGTTGCCGAACCGGATGAATGGAAATATGAAGATCACGGCGCCGTACGCGCGGCTATTCGTCAAATTCCTTTGCGCTTGGCCTGGGCTATTACCATTCATAAAAGTCAAGGTATGACACTTGACGCGGTGGAGGTTGATTTGGGCGATGCGTTTGAGCCTGGCATGGGTTATGTGGCATTATCACGCGTGCGTAAATTAAGCGGTTTAAAATTAATGAATTTGAATGAGATGGCATTAAAAGTTCACCCTAAAATTTTAGCGCACGATGCGGTGTTTCAAGCCAATTCTGATACATCTGTCAATTGGCTTGAAAGTTTATCAAGTGCTGAACTTGAAAATGAATTATCACAAACCTTGAATAGTCGTTTTGAAGCAAACCGTGTAAAACCGGCTAAAAAACAGAGCCGAAAATCCAGTGATAAAGACAAAATACCTACACATATTCAAACCTTACATTTATTAAAAGAAAACCAATCACTACAAAACATCGCAAAAACGCGCGATTTGACTTTAAGCACTATCATTGCGCACCTTGAAAAACTTAAAGATTTGAAAATAATTGAATTGAGTGAATTTCCAACCCTGAACGATTTTGTACCCGAAAAAGATTTTAACATTATTTTAAATGCGCTCAGCCGCGCGGTTGATGCTTCAATGCGTGAAATCTACGATCAGTTCAAAGGCGCTTATGCGTACGCTACTATTGCCTTTGTGCGGTTGTATCTTTAGCTTATTTTGAGCTATGATAGATTTGGTTATTATTTAGCCGAACAAGGAGGTTCATATGGCGAAATTGATGAAAGCTAGATGGTTCGTATTGGTAACTGTTTTTGTGTTATTTCAAGGCTTGATGGGTACTGTTTATGCTAATAATGGACAAGGACAAGGACAAGGACAAGGACAAGGACAAGGACAAGGACAAGGACAAGGACAAG
>CBFGYM010000022.1:0-34750 GCA_965653045.1 uncultured Gammaproteobacteria bacterium | reverse complement strand
GTAAGCCAATAACATCTTAGCCTGGGGCAAAGGTTGCGCGCAGCGTAACCGACGCTCCAGGTAGGCGCAACCCACACCCGCCTTGAGCGCTGTAAGCGCGTGAGAAGTTTTTGGGTTTTTAAAAAGCCTCATTATCTGACCACGCTCATTCGTGCTTTCCGCCGTGACTATTTTCCTCGCGGACTTCGCGGTGCAAAAGGCGCACTGCCCTCGCCGTTCGCTGAATCTGCCGTCGTGGCCGACTCGCTCCCGGCGAGGCGACCACTCGGTGCTATCCCGCGCACCGCCGGCAGATTCAGCTTCACGTCTCGGCGCTCGTCTTTATGCGAGGAATTTAGTAACGGCTACAAGCACTTCTTCGCTTTGTGCTAATGATCTACCAGCAGTAAAAGTTTTTCTTTTCATTAAATTTTGCGTTTATCCTTCAGGCAGTTTACCCGCCCCGGCAGGAATCTTACTTTAATTTATGTTGCTGCTTGAAATTTTCAAATCTCTCCGCGTGAACCTTGTGATACAACCCAGAACGTTCAAACATAAACAATTTTTTAACTGCATTGGTTTGACCGTGAATATAGCCCTCACTTTTTCCCGCATGATATGCAGAAGGTTTAACGGTGTGGTCATTCACTGTCGGCAATGAATCAAGGGCTGTTTGCACATCAGCTTGCACTGAACCTTCAGCCCCCTCAAACTGTTTGCCAAATTTAAATGCGTGCTTGGCTGCTAATAATTCATTTTTATTGGGTTTTTGGCATGCTGTTAATGCTTCTCTTTCTGCCTGACTCAAATCACACCGTTCTTCTTTTAAATCATTTTGAGATAAAGCCAAACCCCGTTCAATTTCAAAGGTTCTCATGGCTTTTAAGGCCTCAACACGTTTACCGTAATAGTTACGACCTGCTTTTACAAAATCATCAAACTCTTCAGCATTCATTTGCGGATATTCAAGCGTTTCATCTTCAAAACGTTGTTTTTTCATTTCAGCTTTCGCAATTTTCGCATCGTAGGTATTTTCAAGCACGGCACGATCTCTTGTGAATAAATTCGTTTTATCATCATCGCAATGCGAAGCCGCTTTTAATTGCTGAAATGATTTTGCCAAGCCAAGACTTAAGCCGTGTCTGTTTTTAGCAAGCGCTGGTAAACGTTTGAGGGTGACAATACCGGCGGCTATTGGTGCAGCTAATAAGGCCAATGGCAATAGGGGAAGCAAGGTAAACATCCACGATATCACACTAATGCTATCCGCATGCCGAGCGTGAAACTTAGGCGCCAACTTGTAAATAGCAGTTTGAGCAAGCATTATTAATAGCTCATACCCCACAACGCTTCCACACGTAATTAAAAATGCGCCGGCGCCCATTGTAGCCATGATAGGCGCAAGAAAAATACCCATGCTTGCTCCAATCGCAGCGATAAGTAAAACACCGCCAATGATACCGAGCAAACCTAAGCCTAAATTCTTTTTAAAGCGTTTCGTTTTGGGCGTGTTTTTGTCTAGCGCCGCAACAAGGGCTGCGCCAGCTTTAACGCGCTTGGTATCGAATAAGTAATGAGTGAGGTTAGAGCGTAATTCTTCCTGCGCTGCATTTTCCCGTTGAAGCATCTCGGTAATATCGTTAACGATGGTAGACACATACGCCAACGCATCTTCAAAGGTTTTCTGATTAATACGTTTTTGCATGACTTCATTGTCTTCCCAACGCACTGCTTGCTGGAAAAATGCATCAAAACTGAGATATTTTTCTTTGAAATGCTCAAAACCTTTCGCCTTCGCTAAGGTCAAAAGATTAGTATATCGTTGATTTAATTCCACAAGATCAAATGCTTCACGAGATAATGCCATCACAAACCCCAAGTTGGTTTCTAATAAATTGTGTCAGAGTATATCAAAGAAGGGAATTAATTAACATCAGAGGTTTCTTTATTTTCAATCAAGAACTTAATTTCATCGTTTTTCACGGTCACGGTCACGTGGCCGCCATTGCTGAGGCTGCCGAAGAGAAGTTCTTCAGCGAGAGGTTTTTTAATTTTTTCTTGAATGAGGCGGCTCATGGGGCGCGCGCCCATTTTTCTATCGTAGCCGTGGACTGAGAGCCATTCACGGGCATGCTTATCAACATCAATGACCACTTTACGTGCTTCTAATTGCAATTCTAATTCTGCAATAAATTTATCAACGACTGATAAAATGGTTTTTTGGTCTAGTGCTGCAAATTGAATAATCGAATCTAATCGATTACGAAACTCAGGTGAGAATACACGATGTACCGCAGACATCACATCGCTTTCGCCTTCTGCTGCTGTAAACCCGATATTGGTTTTATCTAAAATATCTGCGCCTACGTTAGAAGTCATCACTAACAAGGTATGTCGAAAATCCGTTTTACGGCCGTTCATATCCGTTAAGGTGCCGTGATCCATAATTTGTAATAATAAGTTATAAACATCCGGGTGAGCTTTTTCAATCTCATCTAATAACACAATGGAATGCGGCGTTTTATTCACCGCTTCTGTTAACAACCCGCCTTCATCGTACCCCACATAACCCGGGGGCGCGCCAATTAACCGTGAAACGGAATGTCTTTCCATATATTCAGACATATCAAATCGAATTAATTCTACGCCTAATAATTTTGCTAATTGACGTGTCACTTCTGTTTTACCCACACCGGTGGGACCAACAAATAAAAATGACCCAATGGGTTTATTCGGGTCGCGCAATCCTGAGCGTGCTAATTTCACAGCTGCGCCTAAGGTTTCAATCGCATTATCTTGACCGTAAATTAATAATTTTAAATCGCGCGTTAAATGCTGTAAGACCTCTTTATCTGATGACGAGACATTGCGCTCAGGAATGCGCGCAATTTTCGCAACCATTTTTTCAATATCACCTACATCAATAATTTCTTTTTTTAATTCGTCGGGTTGTAAATATTGAAATGCACCGACTTCATCGACTAAATCAATGGCTTTGTCGGGTAAGTGTCTGTCGCTCATATAACGCGCTGATAAACGCGCAGCAGCTTCTAAAGCTTCATCGGTATATTGAATATTGTGGTGTTTTTCAAAACGTTCGCGTAAGCCTTTTAAAATTGCAATGGTTTCTTCTATGCTTGGCTCACGAATATCAATTTTTTGAAACCGTCTATCCAGTGCGTGATCTTTCTCAAAAATACTGCGATATTCTTTATACGTGGTAGACCCCATGCACGTGAGTTCGCCCGAGGCTAATAAGGGTTTAATTAAATTAGACACATCCATTAAACCGCCTGATGCAGCACCAGCCCCAATGATGGTATGAATTTCATCAATAAATAAAATGGCACCTTTATGTTCTTTTAATTGATGCAATACACTCTTCAAGCGTTTTTCAAAATCGCCGCGATATTTTGTACCGGCTAATAAACTGCCTAAATCAAGTGCGTAAATCACACTGTCTTGCAACACGCTAGGTACTTTTTTATCAACAATCATGCGGGCTAAACCTTCAGCAATCGCTGTTTTACCCACCCCTGCTTCACCGACTAATAATGGATTATTTTTACGTCGACGGCATAGCACTTGAATGGAACGGCTCACTTCTTCCTCACGCCCAATTAAAGGGTCGATCAACCCCAACTTAGCGCGTGCATTTAAATTCGTCGTATACATCTCTAACGGGCTAGAACCGCTACTTGTCTCTTCACCACCATTGTCATTATCTTCTTGAGGTGAATATTGTGCAAATGGACGCTCATCAGAAGGTGGTTTTTTATGTGCGCCCGTTGCGCCATGAGAAATATAATTAATCACATCTAAACGACTAATATTTTCTTGTCGTATGAAATAAACACTTTGGCTTTCTTGTTCGCTGAAAATTGCCGCCAAAACATTACGCCCCGCTACTTCTGTTTTCCCGGCTGATTGCACTTGAAAAACGGCGCGTTGAATGACGCGTTGAAACCCGAGTGTGGGTTGTGTGTCGCGGTCGTGAACATTTAAAGGAATCACAGGGGTTGTGCGATCAATGAATTCAACTAAATTACTACGAAGGCGGGCAATATTCGCACCGCAAGCTTTTAAAACATCGAGTGAAGAAGAATTATCTAAGAGTGCAAGTAACAAATGTTCAACCGTCACAAATTCGTGACGCTTGGACCGTGCATCTTTAAATGCAACGTTTAATGTATACTCCAACTCTTTGTCCAACATTTTCCACTCCTCTCCGTTTCATGATGCAGTCTCCATGCTGCACAATAACGGATGTTCTTCCTTTTTTGCCCAATGACTGACATCCTTAATTTTTGTTGCTGCGTCGTCTTGGGTGAACCAACCAACTACTGCCTTTCCTTCCTGGTGAGCCTTCCACATAATTTCTTTTGCTTTTGTAATGTCTAACTCAAACACCGTTTCTAACACCTGCATCACAAACGACATCGGTGTAAAGTCATCGTTATGCAATACCACTTCTGTTAAATTCGGTTCTACAACCACCGCCTCGTCGCAACATTCAACTGTATAATTATGATACATTTCAAAATCTTTCATGCTTCTACCCTGTATATAGACCATATTGACAAGTTTTTCCTTACGGATAAGCCTCTCATTTTTCGGATAAATGTCGGAAAATCCCTGAGGTTTCAGAAAAAAGCGCGCGTTGCGCAGGGGTGAGATTATACACGAATGGAAGAATTGCTCAATTATTATTCATAATGATAGGCGGGAAAGCGTGAGCCGTCGTGTTGACGGCTCAGCTTAAACAACTAACTACATATTTTTAATGATATTTTCACCAAAGGCAGAACAGCTCACCTCTTGTGCACCGTCCATTAAACGTGCAAAGTCGTAGGTGACGGTTTTGCTTTGAATGGCGCCTTCCACACCCTTCACGACTAAATCAGCCGCTTCGCCCCAACCCAAATGACGCAACATCATTTCGGCAGATAAAATAATCGAGCCTGGGTTGACCTTGTCTTGCCCGGCATATTTAGGGGCCGTGCCGTGGGTGGCTTCAAACATTGCCACGCTGTCGCTTAAATTTGCGCCAGGGGCAATGCCTATGCCGCCGACTTGCGCTGCTAGCGCATCGGAAATATAGTCGCCATTGAGGTTTAAGGTTGCAATCACGCTGTAATCCGCTGGGCGCAGCAAAATTTGTTGTAAAAACGCATCTGCAATCACATCTTTGATGATAATGTCTTTACCAGTACTTGGGTGCTTTATTACCATCCAAGGGCCGTTATCGAGTAATTTTGCGCCAAATTCGTCTTTCGCGACTTCATAACCCCAATCACGAAAACCGCCTTCGGTGAATTTCATGATATTACCTTTGTGCACCAAGGTCACTGAATCACGGTGTTGATCAATCGCGTACTGAATGGCTTTACGCACTAAACGCGCCGTGCCTTCTTTAGAAACGGGTTTCACGCCAATGCCGCAATGTTCAGGGAAGCGAATTTTCTTCACGCCCATTTCGTTGCGCAAGAAAGCGATAATTTTTTTCGCGCCTTCGCTATCGGCTGCCCATTCGATGCCCGCGTAAATATCTTCAGAATTTTCGCGGAAAATAACCATATTCGTTTTCCAGGGTTCTTTAACGGGGCTGGGCACACCGTCGAAATAACGCACGGGGCGCAAGCAAACATATAAGTCTAAATCTTGGCGTAACGTCACGTTTAAAGAACGAATACCACCGCCCACTGGCGTGGTTAAAGGTCCTTTGATAGAAACCACGTAATCACGCACGGCTTGAATGGTTTCAGCAGGCAACCACTGGTCAGCACCAACCACTTTGGTCGCTTTTTCACCGGCATAGACTTCCATCCACTGAATTTCGCGTTTGCCTTGGTAAGCTTTTTTAACCGCCGCGTCGACAACTTTTTTCATGACGGGGGTAATATCGACACCGATACCATCGCCTTCAATGAAAGGAATAATGGGAGAATCAGGGACATTGAGGGAAAAATCAGGGTTGACGGTGATTTTTTGACCTTTTGTTGGAATTTGGATTGAAGACATAGTGAGTTCCTTACTAACGCGTTGATTTCGGTCATGCTAGCAGAGGAAACAGCGAGAAACAATGGCTTCTTGATGACGTGTGAGGCTGTTTTTGATACACTCGCCGACATGAAAAATCTTAAGCATATTGTTGTGGGTATTTCCGGCGGGGTTGATTCCTCTGTCGCTGCTTTGCTTTTAAAACAGGCAGGCCATCGTGTGACCGGTGTTTTCATGAAAAACTGGGAAGGTGACGATGATGAATTTTGTCCGGCAGCGCAAGATTTAGCTGATGCTGAGCGAGTATGCGAGCAATTAGACATTCCATTGCAATTAGTCAATTTTTCGAATGAATATTGGGAACGCGTGTTTAGTTATTTTCTTGAAGAATATCGTGCAGGCCACACGCCTAACCCTGATATTTTATGCAACAAAGAAATTAAATTTAAAGCGTTTTTAGACTATGCAAAGCAATTAGGCGCAGACCAAATTGCAACAGGGCATTATGCCAGACGCAGTACCTCTGATGTGAACACACAATTATTAAAAGGGTTAGATGCAAATAAAGATCAAAGTTATTTTTTGCATGCTTTAACCGGGGATGTGTTGTCGCAAGCATTATTCCCCGTGGGTGAATTAGAAAAAACAAAAGTACGTGAATTAGCCGCTTCTTTTGGGTTGCAAACGCATAATAAAAAAGATAGCACGGGTATTTGTTTTATTGGTGAGCGTAAATTTAAGCAGTTTTTAAACGATTATTTACCCGCACAGCCTGGGGAAATTACCACGCCAGAAGGAAAAGTGATTGGTCGACACGATGGGTTAATGTTTCATACCATTGGGCAGCGGCAAGGTTTGCAAATTGGCGGTGTGAAAGGGTTGTCGGAATTACCGTGGTATGTGGCCGAGAAAGACCTGAAAAATAATCGCTTAATCGTCGTGCAAGGCGATGAACACCCTTTATTATTTAAAACTGTGTTAATAACACAAACGCCCCATTGGATTAATGAACCACCAGTATTACCCCTTAGGTTACACGCGAAAATTCGGTATCGTCAGGTTGATCAACCTTGCTATGTTGAAGCCACTGAGAATGGGCTGCAAGTGACTTTTGACACACCCCAGCGTGCTGTCACACCGGGGCAGTCGATTGTGTTTTATCAAGATGATTGCTGCTTAGGCGGCGCGGTGATTGTACTTTAAAAGTTTTAAAGGTTGTTCAACCTTCGCCAACAGGTTCCAACATAATACATTGTGGCTACTGGCACTACAGCTGCAGCAAACAACCCACAAGCAGATTTTCCGAATGAAAAATCTCTCATTGCCCTTTCCTTTTTCATCTGCTCCAATGTATACCGCCTAATGTCATATAGGTTTTTATCTTGCGCTTGAATACCTGATACATCCGATTTTAAAATAATTTCACGCGCATCGTTATTTAACTGAATCATTTTGCATAATGCTGGAACCGTCGCAGGGTCGATGATTGCTTTAATCGTATGAAGATTAGAATCAATTTCGCCGCGCTCAATTAAGGTGCCATTTTTGAATCTTTTGATCAGAAAATCGGTATTAAATGTTTTAGGATATTGCGTATACAAAACACAGGCTACATCATCCTCTTTCGTCTTCTCAACGATCATTTCTAAAAATTGATATTGACCATAACGTTCACACCATTGGTACAACAACTCATCTAGCGCAGCAAGATCAAGCGGGTGCATAACCCCACCTGCAATGTGCCTATTAAGACAAACATTCAGTGCAGAAATACTATCAAGAATAAGAATATCTCGCACTTTATTAAGCGATGGCACAGCAGAACAATAACGACGGATATAATCCACACGCTTTTGCGCTGCGAGCAAATCAAAGGTAAACGCATTCCAATCAGTGCCTGAGCATTGCTTTACTGATAAACACGTTAGTCTTCCTTCATCGTCAAACGCTCTTACAATATAAACTCTATTTCCTATGCGTTCGTTTAATGCTGGGTTTGGAACGGAATTAATAATTTCGTGATGATGCTCACGATCGAGCTTAATAAATAATATCATTCCACTATCAAAACTCCCCACCAAGGCCTGCAACCGCGCACGAATACCCTCAACCTCAAACCCTGCCGCATTCTCAAACATGCCCTCACGCGGACAAACAATACCCGTCACACCATCCACTAATTCACGATACAGCTCTTCGGGGGTCATAGACATCTCCATGTAAAAATTATTCTCAGGTCCGCGGATAATATCAACAATACAGTGGCATTGACAACCGATCATACTGTCGCCATCATTTGGTAACACATAAGTTACCGAATTTCGGCACAAGGGAACATACTCATGACTTTAACAAAAGATTTTAAAACAACCGTAATGCTACGTGCACGTCGCGACAAGCATTTCTGCAAAGCAATGCTAACAGAAGCCATTAGTGAATTTTTAACTGGCGACATTGATCTTGGAAAAGCTATTCTGCGTGACTACATCAATGCAACGATTTCATTTGAAATTTTATCAAGCATGCTCGATAAAAACCCCAAAAGCCTCATGCGCATGCTGAGCCCCCACGGCAACCCGACCAGCAAGTCGCTATTTGAAATTTTGCACGCCATTCAGAAAATCAAGAAAGTGAAAATTCACATCTCCCTTGAATAGCAAGAATCAGCAAAACCAGACACACAGGGAAATTATATTAAAACCTTACACCTCTTGAATCAACACGTCATTTATATAATCTCTAGTTAAGAATAATATATTTTCTGAATTTAGAGACTGGGTTACACTTAGCATGCTTTCTTTTGGCAATACAACATAGAAATCACACACCGCAGCTTTCTTACCTAATTTTTCCTTGATAGCATCAATATATATTAACTGATGATATTTAAGTACTATGATAACTCCTGTATCGTGAAGGTTAATATCAAAATGGCTTTCGACAATTTCGAATGTTGGTACAAATTTAATTTTTATATTTAAATAAAGCGATTGTTTTTGCCAAAAGAGTATTTCATCTTGATTAGCATCGATTAATAAAACGCTTGCATAGGAAGATATAAATATATTTTTTACTAAACGTTCAGGTTGCTTGATTTTAGGGAAATTTAATATCACTTTGGTTCCATCACCTGGCTTCGAATAAATATGCAGATTACCACCTATATCTTTTATGTATTCATGCGCATACTTAAGACCAAAACCATTACCTGCCGACTTAGTACTTATACCATTTAAGGCATTTCTAAGTACACTCTCCGTCATCCCTTTACCACGATCTGAAATTATCAAACTCAGAAAATCATTGACAATCTCAACCTGCAACATAATAAAAACGGAATTTTCAGATGCCTCATTGGCATTATTCAATAAATTAGACAAAGTACTTTTCAACATATTAGGCTGAGTGAGAACCCAGGAATCATGTGGAGAACTATTTATACTTGTCAAAAAGTTAATATCCTTACCTACCCATTCACATTTTTTATCCGACATTATTGTTTCCAAAAAATCTGGCAGCAATATGAAACACAACTTTTCATCTAAATATTTTCCCACCTCTAAATTACTTGACTTGTTAGCTAAATCTCTATATTTATCTAGCAAATTATTCGCAACAGATTTAATTTCTTGGACAGATAACTTCAATTCATCTAGACTATATGCCAAGGATTTTTTTTCAACTTCTGCGAGTTTTATCTCCATCACCGTTAATGGTGAGCGTATATCATGCGCGACACGTAGCGCGGTTTCAGAGATCAATTTATCTTTAGTAAGACGCTCATTTTCAATCCTATCTTTTAATATTTTATTAGCAAGATCCCTGTATTCCGATATATTTATTTCTGACAGTAAATCTTTACTATTAAGCTTTTGCGCTGCAACTTTAACAAGTATATCTGTATGTTTAAGTATCTTTTTCTTTAGTGAGAAAAATAGAAAGAAAAAATTGAATAAAAATGCACCTATCGTTGCAAGAATTAAGAATTCAAAGTCAACTATGGTTGGCATTACAGCCATTGAATTGTAAATTTTTTTCGTTAAAATATAACCAACACTTTTATTGCTTGAGTCAATTTGTGTTACCCCATAGTAAGCATTTCTGAAACGATACAAACTTTTTTTGCCTTCATCAAAAATCTTTATAAATTTTGGATCAAAATTTCTTGTTGGATTTTTCTGAGAATATACAATATTATCAAGTTTTCTCGTTTGAGAAAGGTCACTCAACTCAAGCTCAAATGAGTATCGTTCGTTTAATAATAGATAGCTATTTAGCTGATCAAGCGTAAATTGATCATTAATTATCAAGGAATCAGATATAGAATTTTTGTTAATAGTATTAGAATAATTCTTCGATACACATATTAAAGCGCTTAATATAATGACTTGAATAGATATTGCGAATATCATCTTTTTAACAAATAAATTCTTTATACTACTCAGCTTCCTTGACACAAGTCAGCTCCATCATGCCTCATATTAATAATAGAAAATTTTCTTGATCGATGATATATATTATTATTTATAGTAATACCCGTTATACTTTTGTAATCGATCTTATAAAACAGATCATCAGCAAAGTTATGATTTTTTTGATACGCCATTAATACAACACTCATTGCATCATAGGCATATGCAGATAATGGCAATGGATTTTCGAAGAACATTTTTTCATATCTTTTCTTGAATACGCGAATCTGGCTATCTGCACTTAAATAGTCAATATTGCGTATCACATATGCTTCAACCTTAGGGTTGGTTATCATAGGGATGACACTTTGATAATTCGATGATCCAAAATTTTCAGTGCCAATAAATTTAATATTAGCATCATTAAAGGTATTGAGTATCTTTATCGATGTATTTGCACCGCCGAGCATAATAACAAAATTGTATTTTCTCTTTGCAATAAAATTCTTCAACTCTTGCTCAAGATAATGATCTGTTTGGACATAATTAAATTCATCATACTTAACCTGATTAACAAAGAATATTTTTTCATAGGAAAGCTTATAATCGACTAAATCAGGTCTATCTGTTTCAGTCACAATTAAAATATTCGATAAGACCCCCCACTTTTTAAGCATGAAGTCATACATTGTATTCACGAGATAATCGTACTTTGGCATTAGCATTAATATATTCTTTGGAATATTTTCACCATCTAGCGAACTCGAATAAGGAGATATGATTGGTATCTTTTTATTGAGATCTTTTTTTGAAATTAATTTTAGATCTGACAGATACTCAAAACCAATGATCGCTGAACAGCCATCTTTTATCATAGAGTGATAAGTACTTAATGCTGATAATGGATCATTTCCAAAAAAATAACTTTTTACTACATATGAAAATCGAGGCTTAATATCGTTAATTGCTAATTTGACACCATTAATAAGCGACGACTGATAAAATGAGTATTCATTTTCAACTTTTCCAGTTAAACAAATAATCAGTTTTGTAGCAGCAAAACCAGTGTTGCAGCAAATTATCATCGATAGACATATACATATTTTATAAAATTTATTCATGATATAATAATTATATTATTTCGATAAGAAATCGTTAACCAGCTCACAGAATTTAACATTTTCCTCAATATGAGGGTAATGCGCTGACTGCATAAAAATTATTTTTTTGCTACACCCTGAATAGGCTGAATTCATTATGTAATCATGAAAGCCATTAATCCAAAGATAACGCAAACATAGAGAATTTATATCTACCATATAATTATTAGGATCACTATATAAATCTTTTCTAACTGACATAAATACATCTTGATTAAGACCGTGATCTAATTGACTTTGTATATCTTGTATAAGTTTCATTTTTTCAAGATTTGCCCAATAATGCAACGGCCTTTCTTTGTTATCTTGGAACAATGCGGCTAATTCTTCAGTTACCTTCCAGATTGAGTCTATTGAAATATCATTCAACTTCGAATAAACCTCATGATATCGATTTTCATCGGTTTTTTTTAAATATGCCAAATCAAGAATTAAATTATTAATTCTTGGTGTTAAAATGGAATCTGAAGTTGATAAAAATACAACGGGCATAGATAACTGATGTTGTTTATAAGTATCAGCAACAAGTTTCGCGCCATAACTATGAGCAATGATACCGTGCAACTGAACCAAGTTATCGGTGATGAATAAATCAATGACTAATTTTAAATCATCAATATTATCTTGATGGGAAACATTACACTTCCCTCCTCCCTTGCTACGCCCTGTATTACGCTGATCATAACAGATAATATTGTAATCCAAATGATCGAACAAATAATGATCGGCTATAAGCGATTCAATAACAGCACAAGACATACCTGGCCCGCCGTTCACAAAAATCAGGTAAGGTAATGCGCTATCTTTTATAATTTTAACGAGATATAAACCCTCGTATAAAACTATCGTTTTTTCGATCATTAAAAAAATTCCTTAATATAGTATCGAGTTCGACCATTAAGAATTTTTGGTTCATATAAATAGCTATTCCATTCATTCGTTTCAAATTTCCATGCTTCGTTACCAAAACCAAAAAATGGGATTCTCTGTCTACTCTTTATCAACGCTAATACATCTTCTGCGTTCGTATCATCATATAGCTCATAAAAATCATCTAATGACTTATCAGTATGCACTATAAAATGGTATTGTTTGCCTGCTTTATCAAAAGCAAGTGTGCTGCCATTTTTATCTATTAGATAATACTCTTTAACGCCATTATCAATACACCACTGAGAAAAATATTTTGCGAAGGCAGGGTCAGTGAACGCAAACAAGCTCTCAATCTCTATGTGTGATGATAAGTGATGCGTTAAATTACGAAAATATTCTTTCGATAATGACTCAATAAATGTATTAAGGTTATTAATTAATGTTGGGGTATCTTTTCGCAAGTAACAATGAATAACACCCTCATTAAAGGCATCGATTGCTAAACTTTCTTCATCTTCTCCGGTAAGTAATATTTTTTTTGCAGGATGTTGTTTTAATAAACGACACAAATCAAGCCCTGTCATTTCTGGCATATGATGATCAACGATAATGACACTAATATCATTGAGCTTCTCAGGATTCGATATTAATTTTGATAGCATTAGAAGATTAGTTTCAGTAGGTATATTATGATTTGTACCAAATTCATCATGGTTTTCATAACTTTGGATAAGCTGAATCGATTCAAGTGTTGGTGTATTTTGTCGAATATCGTTGATAAACGTCATTGGTGACGTGTATTTTAATGTTCTTCCGACTTCAAGATTTTGAGTGATCGTATTTAAGAATGAATTGTTGTCATCAATCCAGCAAGTTGTGCTCGGATAATATACTAAAGGTAAAGCTTTCACCAAAGATCTCCATTTTGTGTTATACGTTTTGAAAAGTTTTAATGCGCGCGTAATTATATGATTCATCTTGAATAGATTCAATGATTGTATACACATTTTAATCTTATTTCTCGCAAATCTGCCTAAACTAGGCACAATATTAATGGCTACATCATCAATTTCATTGTGGTTTGCGCTAGGATTGATCTATTACCAAATACTAATATTTAGCCCCCCCCACGGCAACCCGACCAGCAAGTCGCTATTTGAAATTTTGCATGGCATTCAGAAAATCAAGAAAGTGAAAATTAGTGTGGCGCTTAAGTAACCTCAAAACCGCTTTGTTCCGCTTGTAAAAATTTGGTATAGTTTCAAGGTGTTAGCCTTGCGGTGTTTGCGGGGCGGGCGGGTAGAAATTTATATTTTTCAACAGGTTACGAATTGGAGTCTTTATGGAAAACGCGATGCTGATGGCGCTTTCGCCGTTAGATGGCCGGTATTATGACAAATTAAATAGCTTACGGCCTATTTTTAGCGAATTTGGTCTCATACGGTTTCGTGTGCACGTTGAAATTCACTGGCTGATTGCGCTGAGCGACCAGGCTGGGCTGCGTGAAATTCCCAAGTTAAGTCTTGAAGCCAAGCACACACTCTATAACCTTTCAAATTTATTCAATGAGACAGATGCATTACGCGTCAAACACATTGAAGCCACCACCAACCACGATGTCAAAGCCGTCGAATATTTTATTAAAGAAAAAATTACGGGTAATGACGAATTAAAAAAAATCAGTGAATTTATTCACTTTGGTTGCACCTCAGAAGATATTAATAATCTTGCTTACGGCATGATGTTACTCACCGCACGCAAAGAAATATTAGTACCTAATTTAGAAAAATTAACAACAACCTTAAAAACACTCGCTCACGCACATGCAAAAACTCCCATGCTCGCAAGAACTCACGGCCAACCCGCAACCCCCACCACCGTCGGCAAAGAAATTGCGAATATCATTGCACGTTTACAAAGACAACAAGAACAACTCATTGCGCTAACCATTCCAGGTAAATTCAACGGTGCAACAGGTAATTATAATGCTTTAATGGTCGCCGCCCCTGAAGTCAACTGGACGGCACTGAGTGAAAATTTCGTCTCAGCACTAGGCTTATCTTTCAATGATTACACCACCCAAATTGAACCTCACGACGGTATTGCTGAATTTTCAGCCATACTTGCACGCATCAATACCATCTTGATCGATTTTTGTCGTGACATTTGGAGCTATATCGCTTTAAATTATTTCAAGCAAAAAACTGTTGCGAACGAAGTGGGCTCATCCACCATGCCCCACAAAGTAAACCCGATTGATTTTGAAAATGCTGAAGGAAATTTCGGTTTAGCAAATGCTCTTTTCGAACATTTCAGCGCAAAACTGCCTATTTCACGTTGGCAACGTGATTTATCTGATTCCACCGTATTACGCAATATTGGCGTTGCCGTCGGACACACCGTATTAGCTTATCAATCCCTCATGAAAGGCATTAACAAATTAGAAGCCAATGACACTGTTATTTCAGCTGATTTGAATGCACACTGGGAAGTCTTGGGCGAAGCCATTCAAACTGTCATGCGCCGCTATCAAGTTGAAGAACCTTATGAACAATTAAAAGCCTTCACGCGCGGCAAACAAATTGATAAAACAATGTTGCATCAATTCATTGAAGGGTTGAACATTCCCGACGATGCGAAAAAATCACTCTTAGCACTCACACCAGAAACTTACATTGGGTGTGCGGCCGAGTTAGCAAAAAGGATTTAACTTACGTTTCAAAAGGATTTGATATGTCACTTTACCAACGTTTAAGAGCGCGGCTTGTTCATTGGCTTACAAATGAGCCTGAAACCCACGACATTATGCCTTATGATTTTAGTCGTTTAAAATACGAATTGCGCCCGGGCGATGTCATTTTAGTGGAAGGCCGCAGCCGTGTAAGCCAAGTCATTCGTTACATCACACAAAGTTCGTGGACGCATGCTGCGCTTTATATTGGCCGTTTAATTGATTTTGAAGATGAAGAATTACAAAATCTCATTCGCAAAAAAACCGACGCAAAAGACAATGCGCGTTTAATCATCGAAGATTTAATGGATAGAGGCACATGTATCACGCCTTTAAATTTTTATCGGTATCATCACATTCGCATTTGCCGCCCGATTGGTTTAACACCCACTGATACGCATTTAGTGATTAACTACGCAGTAAAATCACTGGGACAACCCTATAACGTGCGCCAGATTTTTGATTTAGCACGTTTCTTTTTACCTTGGACAATTATGCCAAGACGTTGGGGGTCTTCACTCTTTCGCACGTCAACGGGTGAGCCTGAAAGTGGTGTCTGCTCGTCTTTAATTGCTGAAGCCTTTGCTTCTGTACAATTCCCGATTTTACCATTTGTGAAACCCGATGAAGTGAACGGCTTAGAAGTGTTTAGCCGAAACCCATATTTATACGCCCCAAAAGATTTTGATTATTCGCCTTATTTTGAAATTATTAAATATCCGTTATTTAACCCAGACGAACCCCTGCCGTATTATCGCCGTTTACCCTGGACGAAAAGTGGTTTACTCCATCAAGACGATGGTATTTTGACAGCACCCAAAAAGAAAAAGAAAAAAACCAAATTATTCGGCAGCTTCAAACGAACAGATGAAACACCTTCTAGCAGCACACCCGTTGATGAAAACCCACCACCCAAACAGGATTAACACATGATGAATACAAAGGTCAGGATGACCGCCGTTTGTTTGTTAAGCGTGTTCACACACAGTGCCTACGCACTACTTTGCCCCACAAATTTCAACACTATTTTAATTGGCGATAGTTTAGATAAAGTTGTTTCTAAATGCGGCGAACCAACGACGAAAACCACGCAAGATATTGAGCCGCCGGTTCCGCAACAATGGAGTTATTTAATTCCGCAAACCGTTAGCGGTGGTATTAATAGCACCATGCAAGGTACATTACCAGTGATGATTACGTTTGATGATAAAGGCAAGGCAATTAATATTAATGTGAATGGCATAGGCGTGGGCGCAACCACCATTTGCGGTGGCAATATTGCACTGGGTAATACTATCGAAGCTGTAAAATCTGCCTGCGGCAAGCCCACTTTCATCAATAAACAACAACCCGAAAACAATAACCAACCCAAAGAACAAGAAATTATCTACACCTACGGCAAAACACAACTCATCTTCAAAAATAACCTACTGAGCGGGAGCCAGGCAACACCAACGCCACCAGCAACATCAACCTCAACGCCGCCGGCAACACCGCCCTCGCCAAAACCCGCTCAGTAAGCTTAATATTACGCTTTGATGTGATATGAATTTACTGGGCTCACATCAGTCGAGGCTGATCCGCTGCTTGATGAGTGACTATCAACAAACATTCTGTTGCGATCACCCGCGCTGTGTCTGCGTGACTTTTCCTTTTTCGGATTATTCACCGGAACTTTATACTGCTCAATGAGCTTAATCAATTTATCATAAGACTTTGATACGGTATCGACTTGTGTTTTACGACCCATACGCATAAAAGTGATAAATGCCGACATGCTTCCTTGATCTTTTATGTCACTCTCTAATCCAGCCATAAAATCAAGGCGATACGTTTCTACCATTTGAAGCAAGCTATTTTTCAAAATTTTTCTTTCATCATTGGGTAAAGCACGCATTAAAAACACCAACTGAGATCGTTGATAGTCATTCAAATTAACATAAATGAGTTGCTCTTTAACCGTTGAGATAAAACGATTAAAATGATCATTTTCGCGATTCTCTGCAGGATGTTTAGCAACCAATAAATAACACAACAAAGCAGCCGGATTTGCAATAATGTCTGGCGGCGTTACACTCTCACGCGCATTATCGTTAAAATCTTCCAAGAATTTTTCTAATTGTTCCTCATTCAACCCGCGCAGATGATTGACTAAGTATTGATAAAAAACGTGAGATTGCACTGCAGATTCTGAACGCATCAGCTCAAACAATCGTTCATGAGAAAAGGCTGTGTTATGTACTAACGCACAATATTCAACAAGAGAACTCGTTACTCTAACCTTACCCGTTTTAATACCAACTTCTAAAAACCGTCGCATCTGCGTATCGTGATTGCGTATTTCTAACATCTTCAATTCAGTACATAAAGCAGGCTGAGATCGCATTAAATCCAACAACCAGTTTTTAAAATTTTTAACGTCACTGGATTTATATTTTTTATTTTTATATAGATCGCTTATTGTTTCATGATCAATCGAGACACGTAGAAAATATTTCCATAAATCGCGCTTATCAAATTCAAGGTGCGTTAAAATTGTAAAATTATGCCTTAAAATAGGCATCAAACCCTCTTGCGCAATATACGCTTTAATCATCTCTTGATACCGATAATAATTTTCACGACCGCCAGGCGTTTCATGCACTTTATCTGACAACTTAATCAATGATGAAAGGTAACTCACCACGCTATGATCGTTACTCGTTAAACGGTTTTCCATCGGTATGCCTGATGCCAAATAAGCCAAGTAACTCTCAACATCAACATTTAAGATCGAACCCCTAAATCGCGCTTCAATGCCAGATACATACAATGCTAATGATCTACCGCTCACCGGCTTTACATCCCACTCACGACAAAATTGAAAATAATAAGACGTACAAGGATGATTATTTAAGGTTAAGAAAGAATCGAGCCTATTCATTTCTTTGATTAAAATAGCTTCAATTAAACGCTGAATTGCTAGCGTAAAAAAACTTGCCGTGATACGGCGGTAGGCTGCATTACGGTCAATTAGTGTAATCAAACTTCTTAATAAATGTAACCGCTCTGCTTCCTCAAAACTGCTCACAATTTCCAGATAGGCTTCTTGTGTTAAATCATTTTCAGCAACTAAAAAAATTTCTCGGAATCGTGTAGCATCAAAACTACCGACAATAATTTCTTTGCAACTTGTTGACAAAACCGCCTCTGTGATCATAAGATATATCCCCACTCAATGAAATGATCATCACAATCCGTGATGAAATACTCCTTTTCATGCAATGAAGGCGCGTATCATAGGCGCAGAAATTTTGATTAGCAAATCATTTCTTGCGTTTTATCATTATAAATAAAACGCAAGAAAGTTTGAGTGAAAAATCAAATTGTTACTTACTCGCTTTGTCGTTTTCAACCGTACTAATCGTAAACACATCTTGCGTAACATTATCATTCACCCACGGGCGTGTGTAAACTAAGCGCAGTGTTAATTGTCTTGGTACCGTGAAAGCGGTTGGTTTAAGTTTGAAAGTCCATAATTCAAAACCGGGGGCGCCGGCTAATTTTGAATCAGGTTTTTGGAAGGCATGTTTTTGCACTAAAATAAAATCGGTGTTTTCATCGCGCAAAAACCAACTAAACCCCGTGGTAGGGTTCGATTTTAATTTTAAAGTAAACGTTGGGTGCGCTGCTGTCACGACAATATTAGGTTTATCTGCATTGACAAAAGCGGTATTATCAACCGCTGCAGGTGCGGCAGTTGTTTGTGCGTCTAATAAAGAAGAAAAACCAAGCGTCACTGCTGTTAAAAAAACTTTTTTGAAACCATTCATTTTGTTTTCACCTTATTCATTAAAAACTGATAAAAAACCTCAGGTAAGATTGCTGCAATTTCCAAGGCCCACATATCATCGCTTGCAAATGCCTGACATTTCGCCGCATCTTTTTCCGTCATTAAAATGGGTTTATGATCAACAAATTGAAAATCTTGCGCCGTAAACGCGAAATGATCAGCAAACGGATGCGGCACCACCAAACACCCTAATTGTTTTAAACTTTCAAAATAACGCTCAGGAAATGCAATGCCCGCAACGGCATGCACGGTTTTACCCGAAAAAGCATTCAAAGGAAGCGTTTGCTGCGGGTCTTTAACGGAACGCCAACACACCGGCGCACAATGAAACGCATAAGGAACCGTTTCAACCCCATCACGATACAAAATGACATCAACGGTTGATAAACGCGACGCAGGCTCACGCAAGGGGCCTGCAGGTAATAACTGCTCATTCCCCAAACCACGCTTCACATCAACCAAAGCAATTTCACAATCACGCTGCATGCGGTAGTGTTGCAATCCATCGTCGCTTAACACCACATCAACGGCATGATCTTTTAATAAAGCCTCAACAGCCGCAACACGGTTCACACACACAACCACAGGGCAAGCTGTTTTGCTTGCAATGAGTAAAGGCTCATCGCCACATTCATTTGCTAAAGTTTCACGTGTTACGAATAAAGGGGATTCTTGTCTACGACCCCCAAACCCTCGGCTGACCACACCAACTTTTAATCCTTGTGACTGCAAAAAACTTGCAACCGCGATAACCACCGGTGTTTTACCGGTTCCCCCTAAAGAAATATTGCCAATAACAACCACAGGCACTGAAAAGTTTTTAGAATAAAAAAAACCTTTTAAATAAAGAAAACGCCGTACACGCACCCACGCATTAAACAACCAGGATAAAGGCAACAAACTGGCAGTTAATAAAGTTAAGCGCGGCGCATACCAATCTCGAAATAAACGTTGACGCAACATTAAGACTCTTCCCTAAACTGCATACGATAAAGCCGCGCGTAATGCCCGTCTTTTTCTAATAATTCAAGATGTGAACCCACTTCAATAATTTGCCCATCATCCATCACCACAATTTTATCAGCGTGTTCGACAGTTGATAATCGATGCGCAATTACCAAAGTGGTGCGCTTTTTCATGAGCTCATCTAAGGCTGCCTGAATAAAACGCTCAGACTCGGTGTCTAACGCTGAGGTTGCTTCATCTAAAATTAAAATAGGCGCATCTTTTAAAATAGCCCGTGCAATTGCAATACGTTGGCGCTGACCGCCCGACAATAACACGCCATTTTCACCAATCATTGAATCTAAGCCACCCGGCAAGCGCTCAATAAATTCAAGCGCGTGTGCCGCTTTTGCCGCTTCTAAAATATCAGTCTCACTCACCGAATCAAAACGACCGTAAGCAATATTATTACGAACCGAATCTTGAAATAAGGTGACATTTTGCGACACCAGCGCAAACTGGCGGCGCAAATCTGCTAAGCGATACTCTTGAATAGGTGTGCCATCTAAGCAAATTTGCCCGGTATATCCTTCGTAAAAGCGCGGCAATAAACTCACCAAAGACGATTTACCACTGCCTGAACGGCCGACCAAAGCAATAATTTTGCCCGGTTCTACCGTTAAATTAATATCTTTTAAAACGGTTTTGCCCGTTGACTCGTAACGGAAAGTCACGTCTTGATATTCAATTAAACCTTTCGCGCGCGTTAAGGTTTTTGTGCCACTGTCCACTTCTGAGGGTTGATCCATCGTTTCAAAGACACTCTGGGCACCCGCCAAACCACGGTAAAGCTTATTTTGCACAAAGGCTAAATCTTTCATTGGTTTTAATAATGCCAACATCGCGGCAACCATTGCGACAAAACCGCCAGGTGTTAATAATGAGCCTGCAATATCAAGCGTTGCAATATATAGCGTTAAAGATAAAGCCCCGGCCGTGATAAATTGCACCATTGCCACGCTAATGGAACGCGCTGCCACCACTTTCATTTCACGTTGACGGTTCACACGTGTACTTTTATTGAATTTCTCAGCTTCGTAGGCTTGGCCTTCAAACGCACGTACCACTTTATAGCCTTCAATGTTTTCTTCTGCGCGGTGGCTTAAATCGCCTATCGAATCTTGAATGCTTAAACTTAAACGACGAATGCGCAAACTTGCTACGCGCATAATCACGGTGACTAACGGCAAAATGGTGAAATACATTAGCGTTAGTTTCCAACTAATGCTAAACATCACAATGACCAAACCAATAATTAAAAAGATAGATTGAATTGCCGTGGTTAACACATCAGCGCTCGCATTGGCGACTTGATCAACACCGTATAATAAAACAGATAACACTTGACCCGTTGAGGTATTATCATAAAAACGCGCAGGTAAGCGTTGTAAGTGATAAAATAAATCTTGACGCAAACACATAATCACACTACGCGACGCTGAGGCAATATAATAATTCGAAATAAAGCTTGCCACCCCGCGAAACATAAACACACCCAATACCAACAAGGGTGCACCACGTAAAAAATGTTCGTTCTTTTCAACCAAGCCTTTATTCAGCAAGGGTTTAAGAAAATACACAAACCAGGCATCAACGCCAGAATACGCCATGCTGGCTAACCCCGCAAACACCAAGGCGACCCAATAGCGTTTAACATAGCCGAATAAACGGGAATATATATGAAAGGCATTCGCCACAGTTCTTTCAGGATGTTTCTTTTTATGTCGTTTAGTCATAAGATGTCAGCGTGATTTTAAAGGCGCTTATCATACCATAAGTCTGTCTTTGTAGAAAATAGATCAAGACTCATTGGCAAACCCTTGTTTATCCTCTACATTATTGGCATCAAGATAATTAAGGGAACCCCCATGTCCAGCCTCCAAGCCCTCATTGAAGCCGCTTTTGAAGAGAGAGCCAGCCTTACCCCCGAGACCACCCCTGCCCCCTTAAAAGAAGCTGTGCATGCAGTCATTGAACTGCTAGATAGCGGGAAAGCGCGTATTGCAGAAAAAATAAACAATACCTGGGTGGTGCATGAATGGCTGAAAAAAGCTGTGCTTTTATATTTTCGCACCCATCCTAATGAGGTTATGTCAGCGGGATTTACGCAATTTTACGATAAAGTACCGTTGAAATATGCAGACACCAGCCCTGAGGCGTTTGCCGCCGGTGGCGTTCGTGTGGTGCCGCATGCCGTGGCTCGCAAAGGGGCTTATATCGGCCCTAATACGGTCTTAATGCCTTCTTATGTGAATATTGGGGCTTATATTGACAGTGGCACGATGGTCGACACCTGGGCTACCGTTGGCTCGTGCGCGCAAATTGGGAAGAACGTGCATTTATCGGGTGGCGTGGGCATAGGTGGTGTATTAGAACCCTTGCAAGCTTCGCCGACGATTATTGAAGATAATTGCTTTATTGGCGCACGTTCTGAAATTGTTGAAGGTGTCATTGTTGAAGAAGGCTCAGTCATTTCCATGGGTGTTTATATTGGACAAAGCACCCGCATTTTCAACCGCGAAACCGGCGAAATTACTTACGGCCGCGTGCCAGCTGGGTCTGTGGTGGTGTCAGGCAATTTACCCAGCCAAGATGGGCGCTATAGTTTATATTGCGCGGTTATTGTGAAACAAGTGGATGCCAAAACACGCGCGAAAACCTCGTTAAATGATTTATTGCGGATGGGAGAAACCTTATGACCACGGAATCGGTTGTTGTTACCTTAGCCAAACAACTCATGGCTTGTGAATCCGTCACCCCAAATGACGCGGGTTGTCAGAAAATCATTAAAAAACATTTAACACAGGCTGGGTTTCATTGTGAAAGCATGCCATTTGGTGATGTTGAAAATTTGTGGGCGAAAGCAGGCACTGCTGCGCCTTTGTGCGTGTTTGCCGGTCACACTGATGTGGTGCCCCCGGGTGAATTAAGTGATTGGACCTCCCCACCGTTTGCACCTGAAGTACGCGATGGATATTTATATGGTCGTGGCGCAACGGATATGAAAGGCGCAATCGCAGCAATGATTATTGCGGTTGAACATTTCAGAAAAAAATATCCTGAACATGCCGGTTCAATTGGGTTTATATTAACAAGTGATGAAGAAGGCCCTGCGGTGAATGGCACCGTGAAAGTGATAGAACAATTATTAGCGCGCGGTGAGAAAATTAATTACTGCATTATTGGTGAACCTAGCAGTGATAAAAAAATTGGTGATCAAATTCGCGTGGGGCGTCGTGGCTCACTACACGGCACAGCACACATACAAGGCAAGCAAGGGCATGTTGCACATCCGCATTTAGCAAACAACCCCATTCATCACAGCATGCAAGTATTTCACGAGTTAGCAAACACCGCGTGGGATCATGGCTCGAAAGATTTTCCACCCACCACTTTTCAAATTACAAATATTCACAGCGGCACGGGTGCAACCAATGTGATTCCGGGGCATTTAGAAGCGAAATTTAATTTTCGTTATTCAACGGCTGTGACGGTTGAAAAATTACGCGAACGGACGGAACATCAATTTCGTAAACACGGTTTGAATTTTAATATTGATTGGAATATTGGCGCTGAACCATTCTTAACAAATCACGGTAAATTAATTGATGCCACGCACATTGCGATTCGTGATGTAGCCGAACAAGGCGTGCACCTTTCTACCGGCGGCGGCACCTCAGACGGGCGCTTTATTGCACCAACGGGCGCTGAACTCATTGAACTGGGCACCCTTCACGCCACCGCGCATCAAGTGGATGAACATATTGCAGTGTCTGATTTAGAAAAATTAGTGTTGATGTATGAAAAAATTCTTGAGAATTTATTGGTGAAATAATAAGAAGCGTGATTTGAGATTGTTTTTCAAATCACGCTTTGTTTCATTGACGGTACGATACAATTAATTACAGGGAGAGGTCGTTCAGCGGGTGTCGGTCGTACATCTAATTCAGCAAATAATGTTGTGTGTTTAAAACGAGAGTCCAAAGAACGAAAATTCGCACCGAACTGAGGCATGAACCCATTCATCACTGTAGGCATGCCAGTCGCAATCAGCGGAAAAGATAACAACAATGCAGCAACCAGCCCGCCGCCGAGTGTGATGGTTGCTGCTAGCGCCACTGCACCAGCCAATGCAACCAATGTTGCCACAAAAACGCAGGCGACAATGATGCTATTTCTTCGGTTTCTTGCAAGGACAGGGCTTTTCTTTAATGCTTCAACTGAACTTTCATAAGCACGTAAAGCCAGTTGATATTCTTTTTGACCCGCCTCAGTATTGAGTTGCTCAGTGCATTTCAGCATTTTTGCTGCGTTTGCTAAAATGGTAATGTAATAAGGTCGAATCGCAGACATGTTTTCACACTGCAGCTCAGCAATCATACGAGTGACAGCATCTTTATAATCCTTGAACTGTTCCTCTTGAACTAAATTTGAAAGATGCATTTTATAGCTTTCAAAAATAGCATCTGATTTATAAACTTGCAAATCAGGGCAAGTAACATCAATGAAAAATGAAGCATTTTTAGGGTTTGGCGATAGGCTCATTTTAGCCTGATACAAATCGAAAAAACCTTTAAGCGTTATTTTTTTTGCTTCAAAAATATCAGGCTTGCCTTCGTAAATATAAAGAGGATAATCAAAATAAGATCGCCTTGACTTTAATGCGCTTTCAATGCCTTCGGCCACGGAATCTATAATTAACGTTCTTGCACGGGTTTTTGCTGCTTCTTCAGCACTGTTAATGACACTTGCGAAAGATTCTATCGTTAACACTTTTTCTTTGTTATGTTTTATTTCTGCTGCACATAGCAAGCCAACGTAGGCACAATTAATAAAGTTAGTGAATACCTCATTAAGCATTGCAACCGAAATGTGCCTGAGAAGATAACCCTCTTGCCTAAGAGAATTTAAAAAAGTATGATCGTGTCCCATCGCGCCAATACCACACTCAACAATACGCTGCAATTCAGCCTTTAAGGCTTCTTCATTGCCAGCCACCGCTGCAATACGGCGCAAGGTATAGGTGCGTGAATTGTTTTTATATTCAATGACATCCGCTTCTGCTTTCGTTAATGTTGTCTGTACTGTTGGCATAACACCCTCGAGAAGTTTTTTTGCTGCCAGTATCTTATCTGAGCTATGTTAAAATTGCGACGCTTTTAGGCGGCACATCTATCGCTGACGTTTTAACCTTGCTCACTTGATCAGCAAATAAAGTCGTATGCTTAAAGCGACAGCCCAGTGAATGCAAGCTACCGCCGGTTTTACGCTGAAATACTTCAAACATCGTGCTCCCACCCGCGAAGAGGAATCCAAGACCTGTAAGACCAGCCAATATCAAAAACAGACCACCGACTCCGCAGGTTACTGTTGCACAAATGACTGCTGAGACCACACACACAACTAATAACGCAAGTGAAGCGCAAACGAATTTTATGCTATCTTTTTTGTTCTTTGCGATACCAGGGCTTGTCTTTAATGTTTCAACAGATTTATTATATTTATCTAAAGCGGTTAAATAAGCAGCCCGATCATCCAATCGCTCTGACCTTTTTATTAATTTTGTTGCGTTTTTTATGATTGAAATGAAAGATGGCCATACTCGGCCATCACCATCACTCAGCTCAGCAAGCATGTCTTCCACTGTTTTTTTATATTGTTGATGTTGCGATGTTGCGACTAATGCTAAAAGACGATTTTTAACCTCTAAAAATACATCCTCTGATTTTTGGATACTTAACCCTGGGCAAGTAACAACAAGCAAGTCTGATGAACCTTCTGGCGTGACATTTATTTCATTTTTTTGCTTGTATAAATTAAAGAATTCTTCTAACGATTTTTGTTGCGCTTTAGCGATGCTTGGGTCACCCTCATAAACGTAAACAGCATTATCCTTGAGGGGATCATACCCAAAAAATTTTCTGTATACTTTATAGATACCCTTATTTTTCAATGAAGCATCAAGACCCGTTTTAATCATCTCGTTTAGTAAAACGATTGCTTTTGCCTGTATTTCGGTATTATCAACTTCTATAATACGATTTTTAAAAATGTTGCACGTTAAAATCTTCTCTTTATTTGCATTAATTTCTGCTGCACATGTTATACCGACATATGCACAATTCACAAAATCCGTGAACATCTCATTCAAACAGTTAATTGGTGCCCCTTTACGAAATATACCGTCTGAAATAAGCTTATTTAAATAACTATTATTAGTTCCTGACAACCGAATGCCTTTCTCAATCATCTGCTGCAATTCAGCCTTTAACGCTTTTTCATTACCAGCCACTTTTGCAATACGACGAAGCATTTTTGTCTGAAATAACTGTTTACGCTGAATTTTTCGAGCATCATTTGTCTGTGCTGTTGGCATAACACCCTCGGGAAGTTATTTTTAGTTGCCCGTATCTTACCTGAGCTGTACAAAAATTGCCACTCTGAATTTTCATAATGCCATTCCAACCCCCATAAAACAAGACTTAACCTGATGAAAATTAAACCATTCAACCCATCACAAACAAACAATGACTTTGTTGTGAATTTCTATTGCGTTGGGGGAAAATCTGGTTTACCCTTACGCCCTTCTGGAGAGATGTCCGAGCGGTTGAAGGAGCACGCCTGGAAAGCGTGTATACGTTCATAGCGTATCGAGGGTTCGAATCCCTCTCTCTCCGTAAACATAAAAGGCAAACAGCCGCTCTCTTTGGTAGTGATTTCCTCGCAAAACTAGGTATTATATAATCATCAAAATCTACCAAGGATAGGCTAGATGCGTGACAGTGATGAGGTGCCGTTCAAGATTGTCGTTGCCGGTGGAGAGCAGGTTGGCAAGTCGAGTGTTGCGTTTTGTTTGCATGAAGCACTGGGGTTGAGTTACAGTCCGCAATCTCCGCAGGCTAAGCTTAAAATGTTTGATGCGTATTTAAACCATCATTACCTTTTGCTTGACCCTAAAGAAACCGTTCAATATCCTATTTCAAAGCGTTTTTATAAAAACGCACATATTTTGCTTGCCTGTTTTAATGGAGATGACCCCAAATCACTCGACCCCCTAAGACGTGTTGTCAAAGAAATTCTCGACTATTCTGAATCGCCAATTATATTTTTAGTAAATAATCAAAAGAAGCCCATTTTGAATAATGTGTTACAAGATCAAAGCGAGAAAAAACTCGCGGCGTTTCTTGATGTCAATGGCTTGAGCCATCATAATGTTTTTAATGTCAATGCAACCAAGCAAGATTCTTTTGAACCTTTAATCGAAGAAATCTCACGCTTAACCTTGAAGAATCGATTATTAAAATCACGGTTACAAAAATATATTTCACGTATTGAAAGTCACGCTGATAAAAAATCGCCAAATAAAATTAATTTTGCACACGGGTTTCTTTTTCTGAAATCAATACGGGCAAAAAACCGGGAAGCGAATTATCAATTAGCCAAAAAACTTTTAGAAAAGTTAAATCAAGGCGAGAATGCAGCGGTCTTATTTCCAAAAGCGGCAACGCTAAGGAAACCATTTCAACCTCATTGGTTTTTTAATCACGGCATCCAAAGTCGTGAATTAAATAGCATTATTAAACCTAAGCCTAACAATATTGACAAACGGCGTTAATGCGTTAGAATTTGTGGCATTCACCAGGGGTGCCGAGTTACCGGCTGAGAAAGACCCTAAGACCTGAACTAGATAATGCCAGCGTAGGGAGCGTGAAGCACTTCCTGCTTCCCTTCCTCCTATGCGAGGATAATAAATGACAAATTCACCACCGCGTCTTACCTTGGTCACACAAAAAAACAATACCCCTATTGCTACATACCTCAGTTTCATTGAAACCTGCGCCAAAGCCGGTATTGATGCCGTCCAGTTACGCGAGAAAACCTTAAACACCACAGAAAAACGCGAGTTTGCACTAGCATTGAAACCCCTGCTTGCACACTACGGTGTAAAACTGATTATTAATGATGATGTCAATTTATGTGAGGAAATTGATGCTGACGGCGTGCATCTCGGCCAGACGGATGGTTGCTGCTTCGCAGCGAGAAAACGCCTCGGTGACAATAAACTCATCGGCTTAACCGTTGACACACTCACGCAGTTAAACACCGCCAACACGCTATCTATTAATTACGTCGGCATCGGGACTATTTTCCCAACAAAAAACAAACCCAACATCACCACCTTCTGGGGTTTAGAAGGCTTAATCGCTGCAAAAAATATCAGCAAACATCCCATTATCGCCATCGGTGGCATCACCGCTGAAAACGTGACTGAACTACTCAATACAAACATTCACGGCATTGCTGCCATCGGCGCATTTCACGACACACCCCACCCCGACCATTTAACAAAAACACTCCACCATGCCATTCAACAAAGAGCCGCCTCATGAAAACATTATTAAAAAATGCCTTAACAAGTCTACGTCAAAAAAATCCGCTCGTTTTAAATTTAACAAATGTGGTTACCATGGATTTTATGGCTAACGCACAACTCGCCATTGGCGCCTCACCTTTAATGACTATCGCTGAAGAAGAATTAGAAGAACTGATTCACATTGCCAACGCTGTGAACATCAACATTGGCACATTGAATAACAAATTTAATCAACGCATCTTAAAAGCCGCGCATATTGCAAAAACACTGAAAAAACCACTTATACTCGACCCTGTTGGCGCAGGCGCCAGCACACTTCGCACACAAACCGCTAAAACATTACTGCCTTATTGCGATATCATACGCGGCAATGCCTCTGAAATTTTAGCCCTTGCAAACATCAGCCATCAAACAAAAGGTGTTGACAGCACACACAATACATACGATGCAAAAGATGCAGCACAACAATTAGCAAAAACACACCATTGCATTGTGGTTGTCAGTGGCGCCATTGATTACCTCACTGATGGCACGCAAGACATCAACCTACCCTATGGCTCACCCCTCATGCCACGCGTTGTCGGCATGGGTTGCACACTCACCGCGGTGATTGCTGCTTTTGCTGGCGCACACGAACCCTTATTTGACGCAGCTCACGCAGCCACGCTTTACTTCGGCCTTTGTGGCAATGCAGCTGAAAAAACCACAACAGGCCCTGCCAGTTTCCAACAAACTTTTATAGACACACTCTATCAAGCTGATATCGAACATCTGGTGCCCGCATGTTAAACGAATCTCACATTATTCAAAAACTCAAAAACAATTTCCCTGATTACATCGGTGATGATGCTGCTGTATTACCTTTATTCAACAACAAATCACAACTCATCACAAAAGACTTACTCATTGAAAACCGTCACTTCAAAACACACTATGTTGACGCTGCCGCACTCGCACACAAAGCTTTACACGTTAATTTAAGCGATATTGCTGCCATGGGCGGCAAACCACTTTATATTTTATGCGGCATTGCAATTCCTGAAAGATTAGCTGAATACGCAACCCAATTTCTGGATGAGCTCGCTAGCGCCTGCAAAAAAGCTAACGTTATTTTAATTGGCGGCGACACCACCGCAGCCAACGACACGCTCTGCATTAGCATTACAGCCATCGGCGAAGCCCAAAACCACCACATTAAATATCGCACGCAAGCTAAACCAACACAAAAACTTTGTCACATTGGCAATATCGGCTTTGCCCATCTTGGGTTAACCGCGTTTGAGCGCAACCTCCCCGCGCTGAATACTTTCAAACACGCGTTACTTTACCCACAAGCATTTTGCAAAGCCGGCGCATGGCTCGCACAACACGCCGACATAACGAGCATGATAGATGTTTCTGATGGTCTTTTTATCGATTTATCACGCTTATGTAAAGCCTCAAACGTCGGTGCGAAACTTTTCTGTCACGAACTGCCGTGCGATGATTTATTGATAAATGCGTGCAACACATTACAACTCGACCCACTCATCACACAACTCACCGGCGGTGAAGATTACGGTTTATTATTCACCGTGAATGAAAAAGCACTACCGGTTTTATCGAATACTTTCTTAAAACAATTTCACCAACCTATACACTGCATTGGTGAAATCACCATAGAAACCAACATAACACTTTACGATCATGAAAATATCATCACCCCCACGCTCACCCCTTTCACACACTTCGGAGAAACCGAATGAAATATAAATGTCTTTCTATCGCGGGCTTCGATGGCTCCGGCGGCGCGGGCATTCAAGCAGATTTGAAAACATTTTCAGCACTTGGCTGCTACGGTATGAACGTATTAACCGCTGTTGCTGTGCAAAACACGCAAGGCGTCAAAAGTTGTTACGATTTACCATTGCAATGTATTGAAGAGCAATTAGAAGCAATCTTTGAAGACATCCCCCCTGATGCCATTAAAATTGGCATGCTTTATTCAAAAGATATTATCGACTGCGTTGCACACGCGCTCTCAAAACACGCGCGCCACATCCCTATTGTGCTAGACCCCGTCATGCTCGCAAAAAGCGGTGATGCTTTATTATTACCCTCAGCAATACAAGCGCTTAAAACTACATTAATTCCACTTTGCACACTCATCACACCCAATTTACCAGAAGCAGAAGCCTTAGTGGACACAACCCCCACCCCCGAAGCCTTACTTCAACTCGGCGCACACGCTGTTTTACTAAAAGGCGGACATGCCACAAACATCACCGCTGACGACCTCTATCAAGATCAACACGGCAACACGCACACCTTCACCCTACCACGCCTGCAAACACGCAACACTCACGGCACCGGTTGCACACTTTCATCCGCTATTACCAGTTTTCTTGCGCGCGGTTTAGCACTGCCCGCCGCCTGCCAATCCGCTAAACATTATTTATACGATGCCATGCGCGCAAGTATTGACACCTCCGTTGGCAAAGGCCAAGGGCCTGTTCACCATTTTCACGCGCTCTGGGCGCATGAAACACATTGCCATTCATCAAAAACCCACCTATAATCGCCTTCTCTTTGCTGAAGGCTTGATAGTAGCGGGTATTGGTCCCGCCGCGACGCTAGGCTGTGAACCCCGCCAGGTCCGGAAGGAAGCAACGGTAGCGGCTGATGCGTGCGCCGGCGTGTGGCTAGTGCTCGCTACTATCAAAGCCTTATCCATCAAGGAACGTATTCATGAGCTACCAAGTCTTAGCCCGCAAATGGCGTCCCCGGTCTTTTCAAGACATGGTGGGTCAGGAAGCGGTCGTGCGCATTCTCTCCAATGCCCTTGAACAACAACGCCTACACCATGCCTATTTATTTACCGGCACCCGCGGTGTCGGCAAAACCACTATTGCACGAATTATTGCCAAATGCTTAAATTGCGAAACCGGCGTAACCGCTACCCCTTGTGGTACCTGCGGCACGTGTAAAGCCATTGATGCTGGGCAATTCCTAGACTTGTTTGAAGTCGATGCCGCCTCTCGCACAAAAGTAGAAGACACCCGTGAATTACTCGACAATGTGCTCTACCCACCCACGCAAGGCCGTTACAAAGTTTATTTAATCGACGAAGTGCACATGCTGTCTAACCACAGCTTTAATGCGCTGTTGAAAACCCTAGAAGAGCCACCCGAGCACGTTAAATTTTTATTAGCAACAACTGACCCAAAACGTTTACCCGTCACCATTTTATCGCGTTGCTTACAATTTCATTTAAAACGCATTCCGCCTGAAAAAATTGCGGCGCATCTTGCACACCTGTGTGATGCAGAGAAAGTGCAAGCACAACTACCGGCACTCACTGAGCTTGCCCGTGCTGCTGATGGCAGCTTGCGTGATGCCTTGAGTTTACTTGATCAAGCCATTGCTTACGGCCAAGGTGAAGTGTCCTTGCCAAATGTACAACAAATGCTAGGCAGTTTAGGCCAAGAAGATTTATTACCGCTGGTTGAAGCCATTGTCGCAGAAGACGGCGAACGTGCTTTAGAAGCCGTTGCACAACTCGCTGAACGCGCCCCTGACTTTCAACAAATTTTAGAAAGTTTAATTGGTGTCTTTCATCAACTCGCCATATTGCAAATCATTCCCAACACAACGGCTGATGCACGCTTGCAAGCCCTCGCAAAACAATGCGCCCCTGAATCTGTACAACTCTATTATCAAATTGCATTGCTTTGTCGCCGTGATTTAGCCTACACACCCGTTCCCATGCAAGGGTTTGAGATGGCTGTTTTACGCATGTTGGCATTCACCGCTGCGCCTGTCGTTGCACCCGCTCAACAATCAGCACCTGCCGTTTTGCAAGCACCGGTTTCATCACCCGCACCTGTCGCCGCGACTAAACCCAGCCCTGCACCTGCGCCAGTGGTTTCTGATGCTAACATCCCGGAATGGCGTGATATGCTCGGCAAGCTGGGCTTAAATGGCATGGCCTATGCGTTAGCCTCCAACTGTATTCTTGAAAGCATTACCGGCAATAAAGCTGTATTAAGTTTAGCCAAGACGCATGAACCCATGCTAAATGCGAAACTCAAAGATCGCATAGCCGAAGCAATAGGCCGATTTTTAAATCGCGTGATACAACTTGATATTAAAATTACGGCTGCTGCCATTGAAACACCCACAAAACAAGCCCAAGATGAACGCAATCAACGCTTAACCACCGCTAAAAAAGAAACTTTGTCAGACCCGAGAGTGCAAGCCCTCATCGACATGTACGATGCCAGCGTCGAGGTTGATCTCGCCTCAACGTAGCATCCTGCAAGACAGCGTGCTAGAATCGCAACGTTTTTTACCGTCAGGAGAGTAAGAATGAGCAACGAACAAATGGGTATGAGCGAAATCATGAAACGCGCTCAAGACATGCAAAAAAAATTATCAGAAATTCAAGAGCAAGTCACCAAAATGGAAATTACCGGGCAATCCGGCGGCAATGCAGTCCGTGTGACCGTGAATGGCGCTCACTACTGTCAAAAAGTTGAACTTGATGCGAACGTATTAAAAGAAGACCGTCAAATCATTCAAGATTTAATCGCAGCAGCCATCAACGATGCCACAGGTAAAGTTGAAAAAACCCTTCGTGAAAAAATGGGCGGTTTGGCTGGCTTTAAAATGCCTGACGAACAAGCTTAATGCGGTTTAGTCCTTCCTTTGAACGCCTCGTCGAGGCGTTGCGTTTTTTGCCCGGCGTTGGGCCTAAGTCTGCTCAACGCATGGCAATGCATCTGCTTTCTCGCAAACGCGAGCAAGGCCATCAGTTAGCAAAAAGTTTGGTTGATGCAATGAATCAAATTCATCATTGCGAACGTTGTCGTTTATTTACTGAAAATGTGTTGTGTGATATTTGCAGTGCACATCATCGCGATGAAAGCCTATTGTGTATTGTTGAAAACCCGATTGATGTGAGTGCGCTGGAGCAAACAGGCAGTTATCGTGGTAAATATTTTGTGTTATTGGGGCATTTATCACCGCTCGATGGCATAGGTCCCGAGCAAATTGGCATTCATCAATTGCGTGAATTATTTGAACAAGGCCAGTTACGAGAATTAATTTTAGCGACGAACCCGACGGTTGAGGGTGAGGCGACCGCGCATTATATTAGTGAATTAGCCAGACCCTACGGCATGAAAATTACGCGCATTGCGCACGGTGTGCCGATAGGCAGTGAGTTAGAATATATTGACACGCACACATTAACGCGTGCCTTGGCGGGTCGTGGTTAAATGATGTTATTACAACGGATTGTGATATTTCTTTTTATATTTATTCCTCCTTGTTATGCCGATCAATTAATTGTTGAGCCTGAGATGGGTCGCGCGCCTGTATTGAACTTGATGAATCATGCGCACAATACGATTAATTTAGTCATGTATAATTTCACAGATAAAACCCTATTATCGGCGCTGTTGAATCAAGCAACGGCCGGGCGCAATGTGCGTGTGATTTTAGAGAAAACGCCGTATAAGACCGAGGGCATTAATATTCCGGTGATGAATACGATGAATGCGAAAAAATTACCCTGGAAAGGCGGCAATCCTGACTTTCAATTTACGCATCAGAAAACCTTAGTCGTGGATAATCAAGCTTTAGTCATGACGTTCAATTTTACGCAATCGAGTTTTAAGAATCAGCGGAATTTTGGGGTGGTGACCTCAGATGCTGGCGTGATTAATAATATTAATGCGGTTTTTAATGCGGATTGGAATAGAGAAAATGCGCCGTCTGTTATGGGGCGCTTGTTTTATAGTCCTGTTAATTCTCGCAGTGGATATATGAATAAAATGCGTGACGCACGAAAATCATTATGGATATATGCACAGAGTGTCGATGATAAAAATATTGTGAGTGCGTTAGTTGATGCTGCCGAACGCGGGGTTGAAGTGCGGGTGATTACGTCGAAAATGCCGCGAGCTTCGTCTTTGCAAGCGGCAGGCATGGAAATTAGAATAAGTAAAAAATTATATATTCATGCGAAAGCGATGTTGGTGGATGATAAAACGGCAGTGATTGGGTCAGTGAATTTCACAAGCACTTCGTTAGATAAAAACCGTGAATTAGCTATTATTGAAACCGACCCAGCGGTGACGCGTGCTTTACAAGAAACGTTTGATAACGACTGGGAAAACCTCGCAGCTAATCATGCCGCACCTTCTCATTATCAACGCACTGCCTCTGTGCAAACACAACTTCAGCAACTTAAAACCTTCACACGCGAACTGAAGAAACTGAAAAGATTATTTTGAATTTTTAAAAGCTTTAATCGATGGCGGATTACGGATTGTAAAAAACACAATCCTAATCACGCCCTTGTGTCTTAAATCCGTGATATAAATGCGTTGTTTTATTGTC
>CBFGYM010000021.1:0-36652 GCA_965653045.1 uncultured Gammaproteobacteria bacterium | reverse complement strand
GAATGTGGAAACTGCCTCGTGAAATTTATTTCACAAGACAGTTGCTACGCTTCGTCGTTATGATGCGCTCGAATGATGGGTAGGGCGTGATTAGACAAACGTGCTCTTTACGTTTGGCGTAATCCGCCAACCTTAAAAGCTTTTAAAATTTAAAACGCTTTTGAACTTACCCCCCCCCTTGACTCTCCTCCACCAACCCTTAAAATGATGCATCGAATAATTTTGAGAAAATCAATGAAATCAGCGCCATTAAAAGCCATTGTTTTAATTTCTGGGGGTTTAGATTCAACCACTTGCCTAGCTTACGCCCTCTCCCAAGGATATGAGTGCCACGCTTTAAGTTTTGATTACGGGCAGCGTCACCGAGCGGAATTAGACGCAGCAAAGCGCATCGCCAACCATTACAACATCCCCCACACCATTTTCAAACTCGACATGAGCCAATTTGGCGGGTCAGCACTGACGGATGATCGCATTGCCGTGCCTTATCACGATGAAAACAACACCAGCATCCCCATTACCTACGTCCCCGCGCGTAATACAATCTTTTTATCCATTGCCTTAGCACTCGCGGAAGTGAAACACGCTTACAATATTTTCATTGGCGCAAGTTCAATCGATTATTCCGGCTACCCTGATTGCCGCCCAGAATATATGAACGCATTTCAAAAACTTGCGAATTTAGCAACGAAAGAAAGCACGGAAAACGGTCATCACATTACCTTACACACCCCACTCATGCACATGACTAAAGCCGAAACCATTCAACTCGGTTTAAGTGTTGATGTCGATTACAGCATGACGGTGTCTTGCTACCAAGCCACCGACGACGGCAGAGCCTGCGGACGTTGCGATAGTTGCACGTATCGCAAAAAAGGATTCACTGATTTAGGCGCAAAAGACCCAACACGGTATGTTTGAATTTAATTAATTTGCGGAATCTCACCGTTCATCCTTCGAGACGCGCAAAGAACGCGCTCCTCAGGACGAACGGGGTAGTGTTGTGTTGATATCCAAATTTTCACCGCTCGCCCTGAGGAGCGCGTTCTTTGCGCGTCTCGAAGGGCTCGAAGGATGAACGGATACCGTCAAGTAACTTCTGATGTATCCCGCCAAAACTCCCATTACTCATCACCAACACGTGATCGCCGGCTTTTAAAGTCGGCGCAACGCCTGCAACGAGTTCATCAACTGTTTGATAAGCCGCGGTCGGCTGAGAAAAGTCGGCTAGCATTTCGCTAATTCCCCAATCTTGTTCAGTCGTTTTGCTCACCACCTGGTTGGCATCTTTCAAAGCGACTTTCATACGGTCGCGATGCACGCCTGATCGCATGGTATACGACCCAAATTCTAAAATCGCAATCAAACGCGCTTTCTCGCCAATGCGTGCGCGCAGCCCTGCTAAAGTCGTTTCAATAGCCGTTGGGTGATGCGCAAAATCATCGTAAACTGTCACCCCATGCACCTGCCCTTTCACTTCCATCCGTCGCTTCACATTTTTAAAATGTGGTAAGGCTTTCAATGCCTCAGCCACACTCACCCCGACATGATGCGCAGCCACAATCGCAGCAAGCGCATTATCCACATTATGTTGCCCCAGCAACGTCCATTCAACCGACCCCTGCGACACACCCTGATGTAATACTTCAAATGCACTACCATCAGGCGCCAACAATCGTGCCTGCCACTCCCCCTGCCCGCCAAAACTTTCCACCGGCGTCCACGCTCCTTTCGCCAACACATCATTCAAGGCCGCTTCATTCGCATGACGAATAATCAAACCATTCCCCGGCACGGTTCTCACCAAGTAATGAAACTGCGTTTTAATCGCCTCTAAATCAGGAAAAATATCGGCGTGATCAAATTCTAAATTATTTAAAATAAGCGTTTTCGGGTGATAATGAATGAACTTAGAACGTTTATCGAAAAATGCACTGTCGTATTCATCCGCCTCAATCACAAAATACGGTGAACTCCCCAAGCGCGCCGACACCCCAAAATTCTCAGGCACCCCGCCCACCAAAAACCCAGGCTCGCGCCCAGCGTGATCTAAAACATGCGCCAATAAACTCGTCGTCGTGGTTTTCCCATGCGTGCCTGACACACCCAGCACCCACCGTCCCTGCAATACATTCTTCGCTAGCCACTCAGGGCCTGAGACGTACGGTATACCTTGAGCCATCACGGCTTCCATCGCTGCATTACCGCGCTTAATCACATTCCCAACCACCACCACATCCACCGCGGGGTCGATGTGCGCCGGGTCATACCCCTCAAACAAAGTAATGCCCTGATCACGCAATTGGGTACTCATGGGCGGATACACGTTCATATCAGAGCCGGTGACCTCGTGACCACATTGTTGGGCAAGCACCGCAATGCCGCTCATGAAGGTGCCAGACACCCCTAAGATATGAATTCGCATCAAACACCTCTCATTTGAAAAATTTATGATATTATGGTTGAATTTAATCATTCCCGCAAAGGAAAGCAGGGTGGAAACGAACGGAATTTTTGAAGCAATTACAGACAGCGCTATTCTTTTGGACAAGGCCGGCCGCATTGTTCAATGGAACAGTGGCGCGACCGCGCTTTTTGGCTACCAACGCAAAGAGGTGCTGGGTCGCTCCGTCAACCTCATTTACGACAAACACTACCCTTTTCATAAATATATTCAAGAAAATTTAGGGTCTCAAAAAAAATGGCAGGAAGAAACCACCTTCGTCCGCAAAAACGGCATGAAGGGTCACTGCAAAAGCATACTCACCAATGTACCCAATGAAGAAAATAATAAAAGCGTTTGCCTGCTGATTCACCAAAACTTAACCCCGCAAAAAAAAGCGGAATCCGAATTAAGTCTTGCCAACGAAACTTACGCAAAACAAGTTGAGCACGCACTCTCGGGTTTTTTAAGTGCGAATTCTTTATTATTAGAAACGATGGAACAACTCGAACAAACAGAAAGGCGTTTGCGCGAAAGCGAATTGCGCTTCCATTTATTAGCCGAAAACGCAACCGACATTATTTCACGCCACACGCCTGATGGTATGTTTTTATATATCTCACCAGCATGCAAAGCAACGCTTGGGTTTGAACCCGAGGAATTACTGGAAAAAAATATTTTCCCTTTAATTCATTACGACGATCATGTGAAAGTGAAAAAAGCGTTTGCCAAACGTAAGCACCAACCCCTTGAAAGCAAATCGATTGTTTATCGCATCAAACGAAAAGAAGGGGAATTTCGCTGGTTTGAAAGCAACGTGCGTTTAATTTTAGATGAACAATTTCGTCATGTGAATGAAATTCAGTTAGCCTCACGCGATGTCACTGACCGCGTACTCGATAAAAAAGCGCGTTTACGCGGCCAGCAACTTGCCCACGTTTTCCGCTTAAGCACCATGGAAGAAATGGCATCGGGCATGGCTCATGAAATTAGCCAACCACTTGCTGCGATTGTTAATTACACACAAGGGTGTGTACGCCACCTTGAAACCGGCACCTACGATGCCAGCCAACTGGTCAGCGTCATGCAAAAAGCCGCGCATCAAGCAGAGCGTGCCGGTGAAATTATTCATCGTTTAAAAAACTTTTTCTGCAAGGGTCAACTCGATAAAACCTCGTGCAAAATGAACAATGTGATACGCGAAACCGTTGGCTTAATTAAAAACGAACTCACCACCTCTAAAACACGTATTGAATTAACGCTCGATAAAGAGCAGCCTTTTGTATTCATGGATAAAATTCAAATTCAACAAGTATTGCAAAACTTAATGCAAAACGCGATTGAAGCCATGCATGCAACCCCTGCGAAAAATCGTCATATCTATATTCAAACGAAAACCACGGAACAAGAAACGATTGAAGTGACGATATCAGACACAGGCCCTGGTTTCCCCAAAGATTTAATTCACAAAGTTTTTATGCCGTTTTTCACCACCAAAGCACATGGTCGCGGCATGGGTCTTGCCATTTGCCGCTCAATCATCGAAGCGCATGGCGGACAATTTACCATTAACCCCAACGGCGCCAATAATAGTTGGATACGTTTTACTTTACCCATATCGATTTAAACTAAAAGGAGCAACAACACGATGTCTACCCTGGATCCGATTGTTTATATCATTGATGATGATCAAGCAATGGTGGAATCTTTAAGCTGGGTCATTGAATCTATCGGTTTACGGGTAAAAACATTTGTGAGGGCGCTCGATTTTCTTGATCAATACGACCCACAACAACACGGGTGCTTATTGTTAGATGTGCGCATGCCCGGCATGAGCGGTCCTGAATTACAAAGCCGGCTCAATGAACAAGGTTTACCCACCCTGCCTATTATTTTTATCAGTGGTCACGGAGACGTACCGCTGGCCGTGCGCGTGATGAAAGCTGGCGCCATCGACTTTCTCACTAAGCCGTTCAACGACCAAGTCTTGCTCGAAAGCATTAACAAAGCGCTGCGCATTGATAAATCAAACCGTGAAAAGCGCCAAGAAAATGCACAAGCTCGCGCCAAATTCGCGCTATTGTCCCCTAGAGAGGCTCAGGTGCTTCAGGGTATCGTGGCTGGCAAACCCAACAAAGTCGTCTCTGCTGAGCTTAATATCTCCCTTAAGACGGTAGAAGCGCATCGCGCCTCGGTCATGAAAAAAATGGGCGTCAAATCAGTGCCGGAGCTTGTAAAGCTCGTCTTGACTAACCGCATTGAAGAAGAAGTTGTTGAGGAAGAATAAGTCACTTTTTACAAAAGTGACTTATTCTAATACAAATTAGTGTTTTCCTGATCGTGGAAACCCTGAAAGCGGCAGGTGTTTCTAAGGTAAAGTGTCGAGCGTTCTCCTAATTTTTCTAAGCGTTAATTCGTGCGATGATTAGTTCCTTCACTAAAGAAATTGAACTGAAAAAGGCGCACTAGGAGAGCAAGACCATGGATAATCAAAAACAAGTGTTAATTGTTACCAATGCAATCACTGATGAAGAAGTGAACCAAATTTATCAGGCATTTAATGAAAAAAACCCTGATAATTCAAATATTAAACTCAGCCTGGTGCATGTGATTCCAAGACTGCCAACCTGCTATTTTAATATCCCTTCCATGGCTGTTTTAGTCGATAAATACTACGATGAAGCGAAACAATCGCTTTCATCTGTCGGTAAACTGCTAGGTATCTCTAAAAAAGACCAATGGTTAATCTCCGGCAAAACCCGTACAGAAGTGTTGAGACTTGCGAATAAATTGGGCAGCAGCTTTATTTTGGCCAGCGCCGAGCAAATTCAAGAATTACAACGCTCCTTATTCTTCAAAAATATCCACCAATACGCCGTGGTGAAACAAATTAAACAAGTTAGCGGCTCATCCCGCTAAACGCATGTGAAACATTCCTCCGGACCTGCTACACCTTTCCGCATTGAAACCTCCCTTTCAATGCGGATTTTTTTGATTTTTTCGGCATAAAACGATATCTTGAACGTTTTGAAAAGAGGCGAAGTTGATGCCCCCCGAAATTTTACCCGGCAGTGAAAAGCATTTTGGGCTGCCAGGTTATTCCCTCACCCGAACACAATACAAACATTTCCAAACATTGCCGGCGGCCAAACAGTTTTCAGTCGAAAATAGAACACAAATATCCCCCAACAAGCCTTTTCATGTGTCTGTGAGAATCTACACAGATCTCGGTCTTTTACAAAAATGTATTCTTGAAACCATGCTGTATGAATTGAACCAGCTTGCAACGCAACACCCACTCCGTGAAATCACGAAATTACATACCTGCGCTAGCCATATTGCTAAGCATGACAAAAATTATTATACGACTATTCGATTAATCGACTCGCTAAATGCTGCCATCAGTGCCATTCGCGAGCCCAATGAAACCAATACAAAGCATCTTCTCGCTGTCAGCCAGCAGCCAACCACCCACGGCAGCCCCAACCGTCGCTTGAGAACCTTGGGCTTGTGTTTAGCTGCGCTGGGCGCTGCGCTCGTTATGGTTTTTGGTATTATGCTGGCCTTTAGCCTGCTACCCCTCCCAACTGCCGCGGTTACCTTTGGTGTTGGTTTAGGGGGTATTACCATGGGCGGAGTTGCATTAATCTCAGGCATACGCTTGTTTGAAAAAAACCGACAACAAAGTATATCTTCTTGTTTAACCCAGTTGGCCGGCCACCTTCCTAAAGTCAACGCACGCCGCTCACGCAATCTTGCAGTTCTTGGCGTTTCCAGTTAAGGTTAAGACCATTTTCAATTGGCTCAGGAGTTTCTCATGGAAAAATTTAATGCACTTTACGCGCAATCAGGCGGCGTAACCGCGGTGATTAATGCCAGTGCTTGTGGTGTGATTCAAACTGCTCGCGCCCATAACGATAAAATTGGTAAAGTGTTTGCCGCGCGCAACGGCATTATTGGCGCATTAACCGAAGATTTAATTGATACCTCACTTGAATCTGATGCCGATATTGCAGCCCTCAAACACACACCTTCTGGTGCCTTTGGTTCTTGCCGTCATAAACTGGGCGCCATTGAAAAACACAGAAAACAATACGAGCGTTTAGTTGAAGTCTTTTCTGCGCACAATATTCGTTATTTCTTTTATAACGGCGGTGGCGACTCACAAGATACCGCAAATAAAGTCTCGCAAATTAGCCGTGAATTAAACTACCCTATCACTTGCGTGGGTGTGCCCAAAACCGTTGATAACGACTTACCGTTTACCGATAACTCCCCTGGGTTCGGCTCAGTCGCAAAATACGTTGCGGTTTCTATTCGTGAAGCAGGCTTAGATGTCGCTTCCATGGCACTCACCTCTACCAAAGTATTTATTATGGAAGTCATGGGTCGCCACGCAGGCTGGATTGCCGCAGCCGGTGGTTTAGCTGCTGAAAAAGAAGGCGATTCACCCCACATTATTCTATTCCCCGAAATTCAATTAAATACAGAAGCCTTATTAAAAAAAGTAAAACACTGTGTTGAAAAATATGGTCACTGCTCCATTGTGGTTTCCGAAGGCGTGAAAAACGAAGCCGGTGAATTTATTTCTGATTCTGGCTTGGTTGATGCTTTTGGTCATAAGCAATTAGGCGGTGTTGCCCCTGTCATTGCAAAAACCATTAAAGAAAATTTAGGATATAAATATCACTGGGCACTCGCTGATTATTTACAGCGTGCCGCAAGACACATTGCTTCTAAAACAGACGTTGAACAAGCATATGCTGTGGGTAAAGCGGCCGTTGAATTTGCGCTCGCTGGCAAAAATGCCGTCATGCCCATTATTGTGCGTGAAAGCAATTCCCCCTATCGTTGGCGCATTAGCGAAGCACCGCTTGAAAAAATTGCGAACGTCGAACAGAAAATGCCGCGTGATTTTATCACCGAAGATGGGTTTGGCATTACTGAAAAATGTCGTGAATACTTAAGCCCTTTAATTCAAGGCGAAGATTATCCGCCTTATAAAAACGGCTTACCGGTGTATGTAACCTTAAAAAACGTTGCAGTGCCCAAGTTATTGACGGAAACATTTGAAGTGTAAAATAAAAAAAGCGGGTCGAATGACCCGCTTTTGCTTTACCAATCTAAGCCTTTACGATACATAATCTCACGTAATTGTTTCAAACCTGTCATTTGTATTTGTCTAACACGTTCGCGTGTCAATCCAACCGCATCACCAACTTCTTCAAGCGTTTGTCTTTCATAACCGCCAATACCGAAGCGGCGTGATAACACTTCGCGTTGTTTTTCATTTAACTCGGTTAAACATTCACTTAAAGAGGCTTGTAAACGTTCGGTTTCTAAGGCTTCTTCTGGATTCACTGCATTTTTATCAGCTAAAGCTTCGCCTAAGGTTTTGCCCACGCCATTATCGTTGGCAATTTGTGTATCGAGTGACACCATGTGTTCGTTTAATTCCATCATCGCTTCAACATCGTCAATGCTGCGATGCAACACTTCTGCAATTTCACCTGAAGTAGGTTCACGTTCTTGGGTTTTGCGTAATTCTTTTGAGGCTGTTAAGCAGCTATTTAATTCACGCACCACGTGTATGGGTAAACGAATAGTACGGGTTTGATTCATAATTGCGCGTTCAATGGTTTGACGTATCCACCACGTTGCATAAGTTGAAAAACGAAAGCCGCGTTCAGGGTCAAATTTTTCAACCGCGCGTAACAACCCCAAATTACCTTCTTCGATTAAATCAGAAAATTCCATGCCACGATTATAATAGCGTCTTGCAATTTTAACGACTAGTCGTAAATTGCTTTCAATCATACGGTTACGCGCCGCTTTATCGCCTTTTTTAACTAAACGACCAAAGTGCACTTCTTCTTCGGCAGATAATAAAGGCGACACACCAATTTCTTTTAAATAAAGATGCGTGGGGTCTAAAGATTCGCGGATTTCACGTTTTTTCTCTACTTTTTCTTCTTTATCAACGAGGATTTCTTCGCTCTCATTCTCAACTTCATTACTGTCAATGTCTGATTCAACCCCGTTTAATTCTTCACTCGTGGGTTCTTTGGTTTCATCCAGTAAACTCTCTTCCTTGAGATTATTCATGGCATCACCTATATTCTTATTGTTGGTGTTTTTTATTTTTCTCATGGCCATTTCCTGCCTAAGCATTCATTATACCAAAGCTTATCGGCAGGTTTTTTGAATTTCTTAATAACTTTTTGATTATTCTTCAATAAAAAAAATAAAATTGTCGAATCAAGGGGTTATAAAATGAAGTTCATCCACTTGATTCGACAATAAAAATAAGCCTATGTTTGCTGGCTTAACCGACTTGCAAGCCTTGCACCCAGCTTGATAATTCATCAATCACTTTATATTGGGTAAGGTCTAATTGCAGTGGCGTAATAGACACATAGCCTGAATTGACAGCATAAAAATCAGTGCCGGGGCCTGCGTCTTGCTCGGATCCGGGGAGACCTATCCAGAAAATTTTACGGCCGCGTGGGTCTAGTGATTTAATGGTAGGTTCTGCAATGTGACGCGTCCCTAAACGTGTTACTTGTATGCCGCGCAATTCTGAGAAAGGCACATCAGGGACGTTAACATTTAAAATGGTATCAAAGGTTAACGGAGATTTACGAATTTGTTCTACTAATAATTTCGCGACTCTTGCTGCTGTATCGTAGTGCTCACAGCGAGGTCCCGCTAGAGAAATTGCAATGGCTGGAAAACCAAGAAAACGCCCCTCTGTTGCAGCCGCAACAGTGCCTGAATATAAAACGTCGTCGCTTAAGTTGCTGCCTTCGTTAATGCCAGAAACCACCATATCAGGCGCTTCTTTTAAAAGACCCGTAATTGCAATATGCACGCAATCAGTCGGTGTGCCATTGACGCTGTAAAAACCATTCACAGCGGTAATAACACGCAAAGGATTTTCCAACGTTAATGAGTTACTCACCCCACTACGGTTACGATCAGGCGCAACCACTGTAACATCTGCGATTTTACTTAAAGCATCTGCGAGATGTGCAAGGCCTGGCGCATGAACGCCATCATCGTTACTAATTAAAATTTTCATGCACAACTCCTTTATTTCACTATTTGGTAAAAAACTTCGCCTTGCTTAATCATACCCAATTCATTACGTGCACGATACTCTGTTGCATCTTGACTATATTGCATGCGTTTTAATTGCGAAACGAGTTCATCGTTGCTTTTTTTAATACGATCATTTTCACGTGCTTCTTTCACCAGTTGGTGTCTTAGCTTGATCATGTCGTGAATACCGCCAGGCTCAAACCACATGCGATATTGTAAAAAACAAATCACCCCAATCATCCCTAATATCAAGAGTGAAAAACGCATGCGCTTACCCCGTTACTTTAGATTGGAAGCGAGCAAAAACAGACTCACCTGCATATTGCGCGCGCGAACCAAGCATTGCTTCAATGCGTAGTAGTTGGTTATATTTCGCAACGCGATCAGTGCGGCACAGTGAACCCGTTTTAATTTGACCGGCATTCGTACCCACCGCAATATCTGCAATCGTGGTATCTTCTGTTTCACCCGATCGATGCGAGATAATCGTATTATACCCCGCTTCTTTTGCCATATGAATGGCAGCCAAGGTTTCTGTTAAAGTACCAATTTGATTCGGCTTGATTAAAATAGCATTCGCAGTATTGGTTTGAATACCCTGTGACAATAAAGCTGTGTTTGTCACAAATAAATCATCGCCGACCAATTGCACGCGATCACCCAAGCGTTCCGTTAATAGTTTCCAGCCTGCCCAATCTGCTTCTGCTAAACCATCTTCAATGGTAATGATGGGGTAGCGCGTAACAAATGCAGCTAAACGATCAATAAACGCTGCTGCGTTTAAAGGTGCTTTTTCGCCAAGCAAATGATATTGCCCGTCACGATATAATTCCGTGCTTGCGACATCTAAGCCTAAATAAATGTCTTTACCTGCACGATAACCGCATTGGGTAATGGCTTCTAAGATAACTTCCACCGCTGCTTCTTGCGTGGGGCAATCAGGCGCAAAACCGCCCTCATCACCCACGTTCGTATTATATTTTTTCGTTTTTAATATTTTCTTGAGCGCATGAAAAATTTCTGTGCCGGCGCGCAAGGCGTCACGAAAACTACTTGCACCAACGGGTAGAATCATAAATTCTTGAAAGTCGAGATTGTTATCAGCGTGCGCCCCACCGTTAATAATATTCATCATTGGCACCGGCAATATATGCGCGGCTTCTCCGCCGATATATTGGAATAAAGGTTGCTTATTCGCATTAGCTGCAGCATGCGCAGCGGCTAAGGACACAGCAAGCATTGCATTCGCGCCTAAGCGGGATTTATTTTCCGTGCCATCGAGCGCAATCATTTTCGCATCAATCTCAGCTTGTTCAGTAACCGCTTGGCCTTTTAATAAATTAGCAATATCTTCATTCACGGATTTAACTGCATGCAATACACCCTTACCTGCGTAACGCTTTGCATCTCCATCGCGTTTTTCAACCGCTTCACGTGAACCAGTAGAAGCCCCTGAAGGCACAGCGGCGCGACCAATGACACCATTGGCTAAAGTGACTTCGGCTTCAACCGTTGGGTTGCCGCGAGAATCAAGAATTTCACGAGCGTGAATGTGTGTAATGTTCATTTCAATATCCTTTCAGCTAAATTTGCAACACTTCTTTGACAAAGGGAATGGTTAAACGACGCTGCGCGGCTAATGAGGCTTTATCAAGTGCATCTAAGGCAGCAAGTAAGGTACGCATGTGTCTAGGACAATGCGATAATAAATATTTTGCAACTTCTTGCGACAAAGTAATGCCGCGCTCTTTGGCGCGCATGCGTAAAACTTTAATTTTTTCATCGTCACTTAAAGGGTGAAGTGCATAGACCACCCCCCAAGCTAAACGCGATTTCAAATCGGGAAGGTGCAAGGGTAATGCAGATGGCACTTCATTACCCGTAATGATTAAATGACCGCCAGCATCACGCACACGGTTAAACAAATGAAAAACCGCTTCTTCCCACTGCGGATGGTTAGCAAGCACATGCACGTCATCAATACAAATTAACGATAGGGTTTCTAAACCCAACAACATATCAGGCGGTAAAGAGACCAGTTGGCCGAGAGGCAAATAAACGCAGGAACGACCCTCTAATGCTGCCTCATGACACGCGGCTTGTAATAAATGCGTTAAGCCCTGACCGCGCGTGCCGCATAAATAGATAATGGGTTCACCGCGACCGTTCGCCGTTTGCTGTAACGCGGTTAACATTTCAGAGTGTGTACCCGCGTAATAATTTTCAAACGTCGCTTCGTCTTTCAAGCTTAAACCGAGTGGCACTTGAGGCAGTTGATGGGGTGTCATGACTGCGCCCAATCAAAAACCAGCGTTTGCGTGGTATCGTCTTGCGATTTAAAAATTAATTTCTGGCCAATGGTTGCATTTTGTTCGAGGGTATCAATGCTGCCTTTCACTTCAACGCGTAATGAAACCGTGTTGCCATCCACTTGCGAAAGTTCAACTTGTTGTACAGCAGTTAACTGTTTTAAATACGTCATTAAATTTTCAAGGTCGTGATCAGCCGAGACATTATTCACAACAACCGTGATAGAGGCAGTGGTAGCTTGATTGCTTTTATCAAGGTATTTGGCAGATAAGGTTTGGCTAACTTGCTGCACAGCGCCTTGCAAAACGGTCGTGAGTGAGTCGCCGGGAATGGTAAAGCGCCATTGAGTATCTTTGAGAACTAATACCCAGTGGCTCGTAAAGCCTTTATCAGCCGGTTGTATACTGCCGGCAAGTAACGCATCTGCAGCGTAAGGTTTGCTTGCTGCATTCAAGGCCGGTAAGTTTGCTGAAATGACATCTGTCGGGGGGATTGTACTCATTTCAGTGGGGTTCATGATCGGGAAAATTAAAGGCAAGCCAAATTGTTTCCCTTGCGCTTTCATGCTCTCTAAAATAGCGCCTGGCGTTTCATTGCCGATAATATCGGTTTGATTATCAGCGTCAGTAACGGCTAACCACACCATCACAGACGGGCGTGTATCACCCCAGTAAACAGCGCCTGCGCTTTTTAATAAACGGTTCACATCATCTTCATCAAATTGAATGTTCAAGGTATACGTTGAGGTGTCTACCGTTGCGGCTGAGTAGCTATATTCTTGTACGTAATATTCAGCGCGCTTAATATTCGCTTTAATGACGGGTAAATCGCCAATATCAGGGTTACCGCTCACTTTCACGAGAACGCTTAATAACCCAGTACGCATCGCTTCTGAACGCAAGTCAGGGGTTTGTGCAGCCACGGGAATTTGCGCTGTGTATAAACCGCCCAATTTGACCGCGAATGCGAGGCTGGAAAAACTCAAGCCTAAGAACAGAACCACGCAAGTGAAATAATGTCGTAGAGAGTTCATAACTACCTTTAAGGGACTAAGAACAGCAAGTATTATACCCATTCCCACCCTCAGTGCGAAGCGATATAAGTACTTAACCCCGCTTCATTCTCAGCGCGAGCTGTGCTAAAGTTTGCTCACCTTAATTCAAAGATCATTTTCCATGCAAACGCATCCAAATACGCTTAAATCAATGCTAAAGAGCTGGGTTTTCGACCTTGGCTTTCTCGCCGTCTTTCTAGGTTGTTTATTTTTTACACTAATTGCGCATCGTCCGCTGTTTACGCCCGATGAAGGCCGGTATGCCGAAATCGCACGCGAGATGGTTGCTAACCACGATTGGGTCACCCCCACCTTGAATGGTATTCGTTATTTTGAAAAGCCCGCTTTGTTTTATTGGCTGGCAGGGTTTGCAATTAAGCTTGGCGGCGTGCATTTATGGACAGTGCGCAGCGTGAATGCCATTTTGGGTTTGCTCGGGTGTTTATTTACCTATAGCGCAGCACGTATTTTGTTTGATCGTCTCACGGGCTTATTAGCTGCGTGCATCTTGGCAACCAGCATGCTGTATTACGTGATGAGTCACATGGTGAGCCTTGATTTACCCGTCACAGTGTTTATCAGCGCGACGCTTTATTGTTTTTTAATTGCTTGGCAGCAACCAACACTTAAGCGTATGCGTTGCTGGGTCTATGGAAGTGCCATCTTTGCGGCGCTGGCCGTGTTGACAAAAGGTTTGATTGGGTTAGTGTTCCCCGGGTTAATTATTGTGGCGTGGGTGGCGCTGGTAAGAGGTTGGTCGCGCCTTTGGCAGTTTCCCATTGTGACGGGCTTGATATTGTTTTTATTCATCGCCGCGCCTTGGCATGTGTTAGTGAATGCGCGTCATCCTGAGTTTTTTTATTTTTATTTTATTGAACAGCATTTTTTGCGCTACACCTTGAAAGACATTGGTCACTATCAACCTGTTTGGTTTTTTGTGCCAGTGTTGCTAGCAGGGTTGTTTCCGTGGGTCGTGTTTTTACCGCATACGCTTTGGTTACAAGCAAGGCAGTGTTTGCGTGATAAGAAGCAATTTCGAAAAGAATTGTTTTTTGGATTATGGGCGGGCTTGGTGTTTTTATTTTTCTCGTTTTCAAAGTCAAAACTCATTCCCTACTTATTGCCCATTTTCCCCGCCTTGGCCGTGTTAATGGCCGTGACCTTGGTTCACACCTTGGCAACCCCTAGAAAGCGCTTATTGAGCATTGGATTGTGGCTGCTGGCGTTTTTGACGTTTGCGTTATTAATTACGATTAAACATATTCTGCCATCAGCAGCCTTGCCACACCCCATGTTAGCTGAACACCGCTTAGCACTGGCTTTAATCTATTTACTGATTGGCACGTTTGTGAGTTTGTTATTGTTAGATATGAAACCGCGTTTGAGTATTGCGGCGTTTATTTTCAGTAGTGCTGTGTTTTTGTTTACGGCGTTTTCCGCTTTTCCTGATATGGACACGCGCACGGTTGAGCCGCTCGCGAAAGAGCTATTGCCTATTTTGCAACCGCAAGATGAAGTGGTGACGTACAATCAATATTTTCAAGATTTACCTTTCTATTTACAAAGGCAAGTAAGTATTTTAAATTGGCATAACGAGTTGAGTTATGGAATGGCTCATCAAGACACCAGTGCTTTTATGATTAATGATCAAGTTTTCTGGAAACGCTGGAATAGTAAACAACGTGTTTTTGTGTTCATTAATAATGATGAGCTCAAAAGCCTTAAGGAACAAAAACCTGCATTAAAGATGACGGTTTTAGGAGAAACAGTAACGACGACCTTAATCAGTAATCAGCCAAACCACTAAAAATTACCCTTAAACAGGGAGGGGAAAACCCGCGAAAACGCGCTAACCCCTTGACTTTGTACGCCTTTAAGATTCTAATAAGAATATGAGGAACTAAACGGAGGCGGCACGGCTGACTGGACATGCTGATTAAATCCCAACTCATTAGTGAACTAGGCAAAAAGTTTCCCCACCTTCCCGAAAAAGACATTGCGCTTGCGGTGAATCAAATTATTGATCACATGAGCAACGTTTTGAGTACTGGCGGCCGTATTGAAATTCGCGGGTTCGGTAGTTTTAATCTTCACTTCCGCCCACCCCGTCGAGCACACAACCCCAAAACCGGTGAAAAGTTAATTACTAGCCCCAAATATGCAACGCACTTTAAGCCAGGCAAAGAAATGCGTGAAAAAGTGAATAGCAGCCGACACCTCGCGATTGAGAAAGTTTCACGCGAAGAGTTGGAAAACGAGAACGATTAATTTCCCCGAGTAGATCCACAACTTAGGCTCCGTACGCGGAGCCTTTTTTTTGGGCTTGTTTTTCATAGAGAGGCACCGTCGTCTTTTTGAGCCATGCGTCGTCAAAGCCGGCATTTTGGCGACTCATTTATAAAGCATAAACTCGTCTTCAAAATACCCGCTTTTCCTCGCCTGACTCAAAAATACTCGGTGCGGGTGGCGGCGGGGAAAAGCAAAAGCTTTAAAAATTTAAAAAAATCATTCACGGGTTGCTAGCGCATAGCTTGCAAGTACGGTTGCGGTGCCAAGGGTTGCGATTGCGGCTTTTTGAAAGAATGTGAGGCCGTTGTATGGCTCCTTATAGACCGTATCGTATTTTTTAAATATTGCGATCAGTCGTGCTTGCTCAATATCGCTAAAACCAAATCGCTTAATTAAATAGTTATAATCATCGAGGCTTAATTGATTTTTCGTCAAGGCTTCCTGAATGAGTTGCTGGGCATCGCCAGCAAAGAGTATGTAGTTTTTCTCGTCCTCGCTATGCTCCTCTTTTCTCAAGGCATTGCGTAAAGTATGACTTCTAACAACGAATCTGATGAAAGACTTCTCTGGCTCGCGATATATGTAAAAAGGTTCAGAATTAGGGTCAGGATTTGAATTGATAAGATCAAGTCTGCGCTTAAGCATTCGTCGCATCTCAGCGATAAATGCTTCTAAATGCGAAGCTGAATCACGAACATTTATTTCTTGAAGCATAACCTCTCCTTAGGGTTGAAAGTGACAAGAAACGGCGGCCTCTTCCCGCCGCTAAATGGGCTTACCTCATTCCATGACCACTGACTGGGGCTTGGAAGGGAGATGTCACTTTTGAATGTTGCGCCAACTCCGAACAAAAAATAATTATTTATGCCCAGCCAACGCATAGCCTGCGAGAGCGGCTGTTGCGGCGCCGAGCGATATGATTGCAGCTTTTTTGAAGAACGTTAGGCCGTTGTATGGCTCGTCTTTTTTATAAACCTTATCATATTTTTTAAATAATGCACTCAGTCGCTCTTGGTCAATCTTATCAAAACCAAATTTCTCTATTAAATCGTAATATTCGTCGAAGTTTAATTCGTCTTTTTTCATTGCTTCTTCAAGGATATGTTGGGCATCGCCGGCGAAGAGTATATATTTTTTATCTCCCCCACTATGCTCATCTCTCCCTAACGCATCTTGTACACGAAGACAGGAAACAATAAATGTTATGAATGCTGTTGTTGTCTTCATTTTATTATAAAACGGCTCCGATTCCTTATTAAGAAAAAGATGCCTAAGCCTAAGCACATGCAGCATCTCTTCAATAAATGTCATGACGCGAAAATGCGAATCACTCATGTCATTTTCAAATAAACAATTTGCTTTATCGATAATCTCAAGTGGTAAATCTGATTCACGCTTGAGAAATTGTGGTTGATAACCTGCTAATGGTGTGTATTGAATATTATCTGAATCTCTGTTTGTAATAAGATAATGCTCAACCGGCATTTCTTTTAACACATTCACTGAAACATTTTCGCGAAATGTGTGTGGCCAATGAGACCCAATTCCACCTGTACCCACTAAATAATCGAATCTTGATGTTACAATTAAGCGGCCTTCATGCTCCCAGACATGTAGCAAATGAAAATCACACCCCGCAAAAGGCACTGAAAGTCCGACTGAAATATTTTGCTTTACTCTAACCGGTGGCACGGCTATCTGTAATGGTTGATGACGCGAATAGACACAAACACCTTCACTACGCACTTGATCTGAAATGTTTCTTTCATCCATAATCACTGTTGCTTTATAACAAGAAGGCCTGAACAGCTTCTTAAGATCGGCGATCCACGGTTTGATCATCACAAAATGCCGCACACTCAATGGATTTTCACCGACATCGACCGAGACTTTATCACGCATGAGCACATCTACACCATCATCTTGATTATTGCTTAAATCTAATTGCGACAAAACATATAATTTATTACGGTACCGCCAAACTTTCTCTATCGAAAATTGGTAACCCGAACACGGCACATCGAAACTAATTTCTATTTCCTGAAGCATAACATCTCCTTATGATTGAAACTTTGTTGTGTCTACTGAACTCGAACGAAATATTTAAAAGCTTTTCCTCGACTCAACTCGTATCGAGTATTTTTGTGGCAATCGAGGAAAAGAACGTGTTTTAAAGCGGAGTTTACGTTTTGTAAATGAGCATTTAAAACACGTTCTTTGACGATGAGTGGCGCAAAAAGACGACGATACCTTTTTAAGTAATTGGTAAGGTAACGCCTTGTTGTCCTTGATATTTCCCACCTCTATCGGCGTACGACGTTTCGCAAATTTCATCTGACTCCAGAAATAATAATTGCGCGACGCCTTCGTTCGCGTAAATTTTTGCAGGCAGCGGTGTGGTGTTGGAAAACTCGAGGGTGATGTGTCCTTCCCATTCGGGTTCTAAGGGCGTCACGTTTACGATAATACCGCAACGTGCGTAGGTTGATTTACCTAAGCAAATCACCAATACATTCCGCGGAATTTTAAAATATTCCACACTGCGGGCTAGGGCAAAAGAATTCGGTGGAATAATACAAACATCGGCATTCACATCCACAAAACTATCTGCTGAAAAATTCTTAGGGTCAACAATAGCTGAATTAATATTTGTAAATACTTTAAACTCAGGCGCACAGCGAATATCGTACCCGTAACTCGATGTGCCATGCGAAACAATTTTCCCGCTCGTATTACGACGCACTTGCTGCGGCTCAAATGGCTCAATCATGTGTTGCTCGGCCACCATGCGACGTATCCATTTATCAGACTTAATACTCATATATCCTCCCTAACGTACGCTAATTTTCCCAAATTTTGACGAATAATCTTTAGACTGCAAAGACAACCACGCCGCAGCTTTACACGCCGCTTCCATAAACGCTTTCGCTGCAATACCCTCAAGCGCAGCAATCACCGGCGGCTCACCACGATCAGTCATCTCACCAATTGCACGCTCAAGCGGTAAAGTCCCCAAGATCGGCAACTGATACGCATCGCTCAACACCGCCGCGCCACCTTCCCCAAACAAATGCTCTGCATGCCCACACTGTTTGCAATGATGCACACTCATATTCTCAATCACACCCAACATCGGCACATTTAATTTATTAAACATTTCACACGCGCGCTTCACATCAGCCAGTGCAATATCTTGCGGCGTTGTCACAATAATGGCACCACTCAAGGGCAATTTTTGGCACAAGGTTAATTGAATATCGCCCGTACCCGGCGGCAAATCAACAATTAAATAATCTAAATTTTCCCAACGCGTATCGTGCATTAATTGTTGCAAGGCTTTCGCCAGCATGGGACCTCGCCACACTAAAGGCACGCCTTCTTCCACTAAATACCCCATCGACATGGTTTGCAGGCCATGGCTTTCTATCGGAATAAACTGCTGTTCCTTCACCACCGGCTTTTGACCTTTCGTTTGACACATCAGCGGCTGACTAGGCCCGTATACATCGGCATCTAGCAACCCCACTGACGCACCCATCTGAGACAAAGCCAAGGCTAAATTGACCGACACTGTCGACTTACCCACCCCACCCTTGCCCGACCCCACGGCAATGATATTCTTCACGCCTGGCAGCGCAGGAATACCCAACTTCCCGACATGCGGCTCAATCTTGCTCGATAAACGCACGACCACCTCGCGGCCTTCCGCCACCGGCATCAACCAGCGTTTCACTGCCTCAACCAAATCGTTTTCACGCAACACACACGGATACCCAAGCCCTAATTCGATCAAAATTTGATCGGCCGAGGCTGCTATTTTCTTTTTAACCTTCGCTTGCGCCAAGGGCAACATCACCATTGGGTCTATAAATTGATCAAGCCGGCTTTCTATCGCATTTAATGACACAAACACTCTCCTCACAGCGGATGAATTTGGTATACTCTATCACTTTTTTCAAAAGACGCACGTTTACTCACACAGGAATTTGACGATGAGCGCAAGCCCCAGAAAAATATTAGTCACCAACGCCCTCCCCTACGCGAACGGTCCACTGCACCTTGGCCACATGGTGGGTTATATTCAAGCCGATATCTGGGTGCGGCTACAGCGCATGCTCGGCAACCATTGTACTTATATTTGTGGCAGCGACAGCCACGGCACACCTATCATGATTCAGGCTGAAAAACTCGGCATGACCCCTGAAGCCATGGTTGAAGCTATGCGTCACACGCACGCCACTGACTTTGCCGATTTCCAAGTGAGTTTCGACAACTACTACCACACGCACTCGCCTGAAAACCAAGCGCTAGTTGAAACCTTATTCCAAAAACACAGTGAAGCTGGTCACATTACCAAACACACCATTAAACAAGCTTTCGACCCGCTCAAACAAATGTTTTTGCCTGATCGCTACATCAAAGGCGATTGCCCCAAATGTAATGCAAAAGATCAATACGGCGATAGTTGCGAAGTTTGCGGCGCAGCTTACACGCCGGCCGAATTAAAAAACCCGTATTCCACTTTATCAGGCAGCGCACCCATTGAAAAAGAAACCGAACATTACTTTTTTGATTTACCGAAGTTCGAAGCTTTCTTATCGAGCTGGACACGCCACGGACATTTACAACCCGAAGTCAGCAATAAACTCGATGAATGGTTTAGCGCGGGCTTAAAAGCGTGGGATATTACCCGCGATGCCCCGTATTTTGGCTTTAAAATTCCAGGTGAAGAAAACAAATATTTTTACGTGTGGCTAGATGCACCTGTCGGTTACATGGCCTCGTTTAAAAATTTATGTGACAAACGTAAAGATTTAAACTTTGATGAATATTGGAAAGCAGACAGCAAAACAGAACTGTATCATTTTATCGGTAAAGACATTATTTATTTTCATGCCTTATTTTGGCCTGCAGTTTTACACGGTGCGGGCTTTAGAACCCCCAGTGCCATTTTTGCAAATGGTTTTTTAACCATCGACGGACAAAAAATGTCAAAATCGCGCGGCACGTTTATTAAAGCACGTACGTATCTTGAACATTTAAAACCTGATTATTTACGTTATTATTTTGCTGCGAAATTAAGTGATCGCACCGACGACCTTGATTTAAACTTTGATGATTTCACGCAACGCGTGAATGCTGATTTAATTGGTAAATATATCAATATCGCAAGCCGTACAGCACCTTTCATTCATAAATTTAATGCTGGCGTGCTATCAAAAAATATTACCGAACCTGAACTCTACCAACGCTTCATCACAGCCGGCGATGAAATTGCAGAAAAATTTGAACAAATGGATGATAGCCAAGCCATTCGTCAAATTATGGCACTCGCTGATTTAGCGAATCAATACATTGATGAAAAGAAACCTTGGACGCTTGCGAAAAACCCAGACACGGTCGCAGGCATTCCTGATGTTTGCTCAACCGCATTAAATTTATTCCGCTGGTTAACAATTTATTTAAAACCCGTGCTGCCACACATTGCCGCCGGTGTTGAAACATTTTTAAATATTGAACCCCTACAATGGGCTGATAAAAACAAACCATTATTAGGCCACACCATCCGTGAATATCAACCCCTAATGACCCGTATTGATGCTAAACAAATTGATGCGCTAAAAGCCGCCGCAAAGGCTGACATTGAAGCCTCAACTGCACCCCAGGTGAGCTCGTGAGACCTGAACAACTAGACGCTGTCTTACCGCAAACCCAATGCGGGTTATGCGGTTACGGCGGCTGCATGCCTTATGCAAAAGCAATGGTCTCAGGCGAGGCAGGCATACAACTCTGCCCGCCGGGTGGTGTGCCGGTGATGCAAGCCTTGGGGCGCTTATTAAATCAAGACCCCACGCCGTATATTGCCGACATGGAAGCCAAAACCCTCCCACCCCGTGTAGCTATCATCCGTGAAGCCGACTGTATTGGCTGCACCAAGTGTATTCAAGCTTGCCCGGTTGATGCCATTATTGGCGCGCCAAAACTGATGCACACCATCATTACCGATGCCTGTACCGGGTGTGAATTATGCATCCCACCCTGTCCGGTTGATTGCATTGATTTGCAAGAATCTGCCCCGCCAACAGCCTCCGAAATTCACGAAAGACGTGAACGTTTTCAAGCACATAACTTACGCCTGAAAAAACACGAAAATGACGATAGTGAGAATAATCAACAAGTTAACCTCTCTGCCACGCCGGCCAATTTAGCTGCCGCCCTCGAAAGAATCGCAAAAAAGAAGAAAATTTAAGCTTCCCTTCAGATTATTTTGTTATCCTGTTCATATTAAATAAGAAATAAAACGAGCAGCGATAAAACTTATGAGCAACAGAACGGGTACACAAGCAACATCCTTCTGCACATCTCAATGTGTCTGTGAGAGCTGTGAGCTTAAAAAAATTATTCAGCAAGAAACCAAAATTCAAGAAAGTATTGTGCGCAGTAAAAAAATGCAAGCCGATAGCTCAACCATTAAAAAGACGGCTGATACTTTAGATATTCTGACGAATCACGCAGGTAATTTAGCATTTAGCATTACCGTATTTGTCAAACATCTCACACACGCGGTTTATCACATTCTCAATGGCATTCCGTGGATTAATTTAATTTTTATGATTATTGGCGGCTTGTTCCGCATTGCGAGTGTTTTCTTAATTAAAGATACACCCCTGTGGCAAAAAATTGCGGTGGCAACTTTAGGCATTGCAACCATTTCCTTAGGGATTGCGGGCTTAATTGCCTTTAGTATGTTTATGGGACTCGCATTGATGGCAGCCTCTGCGGCTGTTGATCTAGTAACAAGCTTAATGAGTTTTGGTAAAACGGTTGTTGATTATGTGAAACTCAAACGTAAATTTGGCAATACAGAACTCACCGAATCAGAAAAAGACGAATTAAAACCTCATAAATTAAAAATGATTTTACGCTCAGAAGAAGTTGCGATTTGCGCAATTTCACTTGTTGGGTGTGTGTTCTTATTAATTCCAGGTTTGCAAGCCATTGGCGCGGGCATTCTCATTGCCGTTGCTGCTGTGACCATTATCAAATATGTATTCGACACAACCGACATCAGCCCTGATAAAAAAGTCTTTAAAAAAGCATTAAAAATAGATAACGAAAAAGAAGAACCGGAAATTAAAAGCCCGAATGTGAATGTCAACATGTTTACTTGCGAAAACGACACGAAACGCAACCCTGTTGCTTCTGCCAAACCACAACCAAAAATATCTCCATGGAAAGGCGTGAGTGTTGATGACTTATTCTCTGATGCGGTGAGTTCATTCTTTTTTAAATCTGGCTCAGCTGTTAAACCTCAGGCATCGAAATCCAAATCACGAACGATAAAGCCGAGTATTTTTTGATAGGTCGAGGAAAATAGTCACGGCGGAAAGCACGAATGAGCGTGGTCAGATAATGAGGCTTTTTAAAAACCCAAAAACTTCTCACGCGCTTACAGCGGGTGTGGGTTATTCACCGCTTCTTTACTTCGCCCCACGTTGGCTTCGCCCACGTTCCGCCAACCGCGTAATAGTAGGTAGTGGCTTGCGCGACTGATGACGAGATAATTTTATTCACCGCCAGCGCTGCGATGCCCGCGACAGGACCTGAAATAATCGCTGCTGCAACCGGAATGCTCGATGTCACATACGGTGTAACACTTAAAGTAAAATCATACGTCTTAGTTGCTAAGCCAATGGCTCCATCAATTCCAACCTTTGCGACAGGACCATCAAAACGCGTATTATGCGTCACTGCATTCCCATTATTAAAAACAAAATCACCTTTAAAGGAATCAAAACTATATCCTTTTTGAAACACATCGCTAAAATCTAAACTTAAACGGCGCGGAATGGTTTGCAAGCTAAAAATACTTAGCATCTTCCCAATATCCATTTTTGCACCATTCGTATCAGCCACATCAACAATGCGCCCAGCACCGAGGGAAATCATCGCATTTCCATTCATATTCGCTAAACCAATATCCGCAGGCGAGGCATTCCACGTTAAGTTAAACCCACCCTGACCTTTGGTCGCAACCAAGTTATGCGCATCCACACCGAGCCCAGCAATCCACTGACTCAATTGTGTTGCTGTCACTTGCCCAACCAAATGCGTGGTATTGCGACTGCCTGATTGCGTCCACATTCCATTCGCTGTCATCGCTACACCGTTGCCGTTTAAATTAAGCTGCTTAATCACTAAGCCAGACGAAGTTGGCGCTGTCACCAAACTCACATCCCCCAGTGCCATTCCATTCCAACGCACATTATTGGCAGCAATATTCAAAGCCGGAATCGCATCTGTCTTCATCGTTGGTGAAGCGTTAGACGAACCGCCGCCGCTCAAGTTAACGCGCGTTAAATTCGCTGAAATTTCAGAGGAAGGTTTAATCGTCATCGGAATGCGTATTGATCCCGTAATTTGATTACTATTAACATTCACCAACCAATTAGGTGAAACGGGTTTTGCAGTAATCGCAGCATTCGTAATGGTTTGGCCAAACAACGATAATGTATTCACATTAATATTAACGGCATTCAGTGTTAAATTCGCTGGCAACCCACCACCGCCGCTCATTTGTGATTGATACGATTGAATGGCTGCCCAGTCTAATTTATCAAAGTTCGCCGTAAAGGTTAAACCACTACCCACAGGCCATGCTGGGTCGCCTTTACCTAGCATCACATTTGCAGCAACCAAATCAAACTTATCATTATTTGGCTTCAACAACATCGCCGCTTGCATTAAATCACCGTAACTGATTTTCGCTTTTAAAGGCTGGTTTTCAGCGACCTGAATCTCTGCGGTGCTTGTTACAACAGCATCCGCGGTTTTACCGTAAGGCGTTGGCGCTTTAATCGCAATGCCTTTCAAATCTGTTTTTAAATTAATTTGTAAGGGTTGATCAAAGGCTAAATTCAGCACTGCACTCACATCCGTGCCGCCTGATGCTGCGCCCGCCAGCGGTAGATGCAGCCAATCTTGCACATCGCTTAAATTAAAATGCGTATCCACTGTTGCTTGTACATACGGCTCACCTTTCGATGGTGCAATTGTCGCAAGCGCTAAACTCAAAGGTTGATCGAATAATTTCCCGGTTAAATGCGGGGCATCTGTCGATTTTTCAGTAAAATTCACCACACCGGTTAAATCTTTAATCGCTAACCGCCACGGCGTTAAATTTAACAAGGCATCTGATAAAGCAATTTGCCCATCCACTTGCGTGTTATCAGGATTATCTAAAGGAACCGTTAGCGCTAAATTTAAATTCATATTGCCACTAACATCGGCATCTTTAAAAATACGCCCAATATTTTTTTCAAGCGGACTTTGATGCACAAAGGCTAAGCCATTCGCAAAATCCGTATTTAACTTAATATTCGTCACGCTTAGCACCGCAGGTTCATTCCCGCCTAAGCTTGGAATGGTTGCAAGCACACCGCTTACCGGAATCGACATGACGCGCCCTGATTTTAGCGCCACCATCATTTCGCGGCCTTTAAACGTTAGTTGCGCATCAATGTCTTCAACCACCGGCCAGGCAGGCGCATAACGTAAGGTTAAGTCCTTCACGTGCGCGTTTACAAAAAATTGTCCGTTGTTTTTATCGAAGGGATAATCTTTCAAATCACCTTTCAAAATAAAGGTACCCTCTTCAGCACGACCCGATAAAAATGCGGTGCTTAACCATTCTTGCAAGCCTTGGTCAAACACTTTCATCGGAAAATACGGCGCGATGTGAGCCGCATTTTTAACGGTAATATCACCTTCTAAATCAACCGTTGGCACAGTATTGGTGAATTGCAAACTGCCATTTTTCACATGCAGAGCAATATCGTCATTATTCACCACTAAACTTGGAATTTTAATGGCTAACACTTTATCTGCATTATATTCCCACGTCGCATCGCCTTGCAGCGACCCAATTTTTACGGGCTTTGAAAAGACATTATTTAATGTCAACCCTGCATCATCGCTTTCTAATAACAACTGCCCACTACCGCTGTTGCCTTGCACACTGCCCGTTAAATTTTTAACCCCAGGAATGGTTTGATAAGGCTGCACTTGTAACTGCGAAAACGCTGCATTAAAAGAAGCACCAGCAAGATCGTTTGTGCCCTCAGGCAGTGATAATTGTAAATGTAAAATATCTCCCTGCGGCGCGAGTTTATTCACCCATGTCGCTACATTCGCAGGCAATAACCCGGGTGAGGCATTGAATACTTGCAACACATCAACAATATTTAAATAGCCTGTTTTAATGACTTCAGGCACTAATTGTTGTTTCGCATCCGGCACCAGTCGTAAATAAAAACTCGTCGCTGGCCATAAATGTTTAGGTAAATCTAATAAAATATCGTCGCCGGCGATAATTTGCTGATTGCCGACTTGTTTCCAACCTAAATCACCACTAATACGATTTAACTGGAAGCTTTTTTGAGACGCTTGCGCAAACAATGAGGCATCGTAAACCGTAAACAAGGTTTGCACGCGCTGCCATTCACCGTTATTCCACACCCCCCAAATTTTCGCGCTTAAATAACCGTCTTTTAATTGCCAACCTTGCCAAGTTAAGCCCTTCCACCATTGATTTAACGAAAGCCCTGAGACATAAGCGTAAACTTTTCCTTGTATATTAGGATAGTCCATCACATTCCCAAGCCACTGGGCAGCGAGTGTGACATTCGTTGGAATATCTTGGTGCAAAATCGCACGGCCTAAAATAGTATGCCGTTGTCCATTATTTTGCAGGCCTAAATTATAAAGCGTGACAAAACGTTTTTGACCGAGCATGCCGGTATAGCGAATATCAACGTCTTGCAAAATAATTTCAGGCTGGCTAGATAACCACCCCACCACATCTGAAAATTTTGATTGTTGCGAAAACGGCTCACCCGTGTAACCGCCAATCGCCGGAAAGCCTTGCACGACAAACTCGCCTTTGGCGTTTTGTTTCACTTCTAATTCACTGCCAGACACCATTAACCCAGCAAAAACCGGTTGGCGCTGCCATAAACTTTTCGGAATAGAAATAAACACACGCACTTTATCAATTTGCATTAAAGGCGTAGCGTTGTCTTTGCTTAAAACGGTGACGTGATTTAAAGAAATTTCTGGCTCGTATTTATACCAAGACAAACGAATTTTTTCGATTTTAACCGGCAACTCTAACGCGGCACTGGCTTTTGCTTCAATATCGGGGAGGTGCTTATCAAGATAGGGCGTGATTATGCCTAAGACAATAATCGCCAAAGCCGTTAAAATAACCAATGCAGAAAGCAGATAAGCGGTTTTTCTCGTGACAGAAAAGACAATATGCTTCACGCAGGTGTACCCCTATTCATTGCCAACATAACACTAGGCTAGACGGAGCCAACGACGATAGTCTCTCAGCAAAATGGCTAGCCAAGGCCACAGTAACATACTGGTGAGTGATGCTAACCAGTATAAATGAGTTTGGGGTTGTTGGCCAATAAAGCCTTGCACTAAATAAATAATAAACTGATATAGCAAAATGAACACAAAAACGGTCACAGCTTGTTGAATGAGGGGATATAATCGCAAACGCAAATGTAAGCCGCTTACTAAATATACAACAATGATTAAAGCCAGGGCGTGTTCACCGAGTAAAGTACCGGTCATTAAATCAAGTATTAACCCAACTACCCACGCAATGCCCACATTCACACGGTGCGGCACCACCATCGACCAATAAATTAAAACCATCGGCACCCATGCCGGGCGCAACCATACCGTCCAACCCGGCATTGGCAACATGCTTAAAGCGATCGCGAGCATAATGGTAATAAAGATCCCCATATGATTATCGTCCTGTCCAAATGAGCAAGACTTGGCGGCTGCTGCCCAAGCGCGCGCTCGGTTCGAGCGTAATGTCTGAGAATTGATGTGCCGGGTCTTTCACGACACTCACGACGCGCCCAACGGGAAACCCTTGCGGGTAACGGTCGCCTAAGCCTGAGGTTAAAAATAAATCACCGACTTCAACGTCTGCTGTTTTGGGCACGTAGAGAATACGGAGTTTACCGCTGTAACTGTCGCCGGTGGCGGTTGCGCGCATGCCGTTACGGGAATTTTGAATCGCAATACCGCTGTGGGGGTCGTTCAACAATAATACACGGCTAGTGTAAGGCTCTACCTGTATGACCTGCCCCATCACGCCGTAAGCATCTAAGACGGGCTGACCGATGTAAACGCCTTGTTGGGAGCCTTTATCTAAAATAACCTGGTTAATAAATGGCTCAACATCCACAGCCAATAAATCGGCAATTAAGGTGCGGCCTTTGACTTGCTTAGAAGATTGCAGCAAGGCTTTTAAATAATTATTTTCATTCTGAATGGCCGTTAAGCGCTGAAGCTGGGCTTGATAAATGAGTTGATCTGCCTTGAGGCGGGCATTTTCTTGCACCAAGGTATCGTGAGACGTAACGACATTGCGAATTTCATCGATGAGCTCAGTGGGCCAGCTAACAATCGCTTGAAATGGGGTCACGGGAATGGCTAAGGCGGAGCGTACTGCTTGAAAACTCGGGACGCGTCTATCCAAAATCATCAACGTCAGGGATAAGACGATTAAGATGAAAAAACGTAATGTTAATTGTGACTCACGCGTAAATATAGAACGAATAGGTCAAAACTCCTGCTATCACACATTCTTCCTGAGGAAACCGGCGCGAACGCCGGTTCTAAAGTAACACTTAAAGAATGAAGCATTAACCTGTTGTAAATCAAGCGTTATTCTTTCAACAGAAAGTCCATATTGGAAGAACCAATCATTTCCAAGGCGCGACCACCCCCGCGTGCAACGCAGGTTAAGGGTTCATCAGCCACAATGACGGGCAAGCCGGTTTCTTCCATGAATAAACGGTCGATGTTGCGCAGTAAGGCGCCGCCGCCGGTTAAAACCATGCCGCGCTCTGCGATGTCAGCGGCCAATTCTGGCGGTGCTTGTTCAAGCGCTGCACGCACAGCCCCTAAAATACCAGAAAGCGGTTCTTGCAAGGCTTCAAGCACTTCATTGCTGCTAATGGTGAAGCTGCGTGGAATACCTTCAGCTAAATTACGGCCGCGAACTTCCATTTGTAACATTTGGTTAAGCGGATAAGCTAAACCAATTTCGTGCTTAATGCGCTCAGCGGTTGATTCACCGATCAAAATACCATAGTTCCGGCGAACATAGCTCACAATGGCTTCATCGAAACGATCACCACCAATACGAACTGAAGCGGAATAAACAATGCCGTTTAAAGAAATAATGGCAACTTCCGTCGTACCGCCGCCAATATCAACCACCATAGACCCGCGGGCTTCTTCCACCGGCATGCCAGCACCCATTGCGGCCGCCATGGGTTCTTCTAATAAGAATACTTCACGTGCCCCTGCACTCACAGCCGATTCACGAATGGCGCGGCGCTCAACCTGCGTAGAGCCGCAAGGCACCGACACTAATACGCGCGGGCTTGGGCGGAGAAAACGATTTTCATGCACCTTGTGAATAAAGTGCTGTAACATCTTCTCGGTGACGTAAAAATCTGCGATCACGCCGTCTTTCATGGGGCGGATGGCGCTAATGTTACCCGGTGTACGGCCTAACATCAGTTTGGCCTCACTACCCACTGCCACGACCGTTTTTTGACCAACTGTCTCATTACCTTGACGAATAGCAACAACGGAAGGTTCGTTCAAAATAATTCCCTTGCCGCGAACATAAATAAGGGTATTGGCTGTACCCAAGTCGATCGAAAGATCGTTCGAAAAATAGCCACGTAATTTTTTAAACATAACGGTTAGACATCCTTTAGTAAGACAGTGACGAAACTATTAAGCATTCTAAACAAATCATTTGATTTACGCCAAGTATTTCCACTGTGTATAATCCATCCCTCATTTTTTAAATTAAAACTGCACAACGGGAGATTGATAGACCATGTCTTTTACCCCTGATGACATTAAAAAAGTTGCTCATCTCGCTCGCTTGAATTTATCTGAGCAAGATATAGACACTTACACCCCACAAATTGCCAACATGCTTGGCATGATTGATCAACTCAATCAAATTGACACCGCTCATATCGAACCGATGTCTCATGCCTTTGATCTTTCGCAGCGACAGCGCCAAGACGCCGTGACCGAACCGAATTTACGTGAAAAATACCAGGCGATTGCACCCCAGGTTGAAGCTGGGCTTTACCTGGTTCCCCAAGTTATTGATTGAGGTTGACAATGATACATCAAAAAACAATTGCAGAACTGGCTAAATCTTTAGCGAGTAAAGAATGCTCGAGTGTTGAATTAACACAACACTATCTTGATCGCATTCAAAAACACGATAGCACTTTAAACAGCTTTATTACCGTGACCCCAGAAATTGCGTTAGCGCAAGCGAAAGCCGCTGATGAAGCGCGCGCGCAAGGTCGCCACACGCCGCTCACAGGCATTCCTATCGCTCACAAAGATATTTTTTGTACTGACGGCGTGCGCACCTCTTGCGGCTCTAAAATGCTTGATAATTTCAAAGCCCCTTACGATGCCACCGCCGTGCACCACTTTAAACAAGCAGGTATGGTGATGGTGGGCAAAACCAACATGGATGAATTCGCCATGGGTTCTTCCAATGAAACCAGTTTTTACGGCGATGTGAAAAACCCGTGGGATGTGAACACGGTGCCTGGGGGTTCTTCGGGCGGGTCAGCGGCGGCAGTGGCTGCCAATTTAGTGCCGGCAGCAACGGGCACTGACACGGGTGGCTCAATTCGCCAACCGGCTGCGCTTTGCGGCATTACAGGCATTAAACCCACTTACGGGCGCGTGTCACGCTATGGCATGATTGCGTATGCTTCAAGCCTTGATCAAGGCGGTGTATTTACACAAACCGCTGAAGATGCGGCAATGTTATTAAACACCATGGCCGGGTTTGATGAAAAAGATTCAACGAGTGTTAACCACCCCGTCCCTGATTACACGGCTAGCTTAAATCAGCCCTTAAAAGGTAAGCGTATTGGTTTACCTAAGCAATTTTTCACAAAAGACCTTGATGCCAATATGGCGAAAACACTGCAAGCTGCGATTGCTGAATTTGAAAAACTTGGCGCACAATGCCACGAAGTCGATTTACCGAATATTAATTTATCGGTACCGACTTACTACGTGATTGCACCGGCTGAGTGTTCTTCAAACTTAGCCCGTTACGACGGCGTGCGCTTTGGTCACCGATGCGATACTCCCAAAGACCTGCTTGATTTATACCAACGCTCACGCAGTGAAGGGTTTGGCAGCGAAGTCAAACGCCGCATTATGATAGGCACTTACGTATTATCGGCGGGTTACTACGATGCGTATTATCTAAAAGCGCAACGTGTGCGCCGCATTATTGCCGATGAATTTAAAAAAGCATTTGAATCCGTTGATTTTATGTTAGCACCGACCACCCCCACACCCGCTTTTGCTTTTGGTGCGAAAAGTGCAGACCCTATCAGCATGTATTTATCTGACATTTTCACGATTGCTGTGAATTTAGCTGGTTTACCTGGCATGTCGATACCCGCAGGGTTTATCGGACATTTACCCGTTGGTTTACAGCTGATTGGTAATCATTTCCAAGAAGCCTTATTGCTCAATGCTGCGCATCAATATCAACAAGTCACTGACTGGCATAAACGTCATCCGGAGGGTTTCTAAGATGGAATGGGAAGTCGTTATTGGGCTTGAAGTTCACGCTCAACTATTAACAAAAAGTAAAATTTTTTCAGGTGCCTCAACACAGTTTGGCGCTGAACCGAATACACAAGCCTGTGCTATCGATTTAGGCATGCCCGGTGTATTGCCTGTGCTAAACCGTGAAGCTGTCGAGATGGCAATTCGTTTTGGCTTGGGTGCGAATGCTGAAATTTCAAAACGCTCAGTGTTTGCACGTAAAAATTATTTTTACCCTGATTTACCCAAGGGCTATCAAATTAGCCAATACGAATTGCCTGTGGTTGGCAAAGGGCATGTCGATGTCACGTTAGAAGATGGCATAATTAAACGCATTAATATTACACGCGCACACCTTGAAGAAGATGCGGGCAAATCCTTACACGAAGATTTTAATGGCTTAACCGGCATTGACTTAAACCGTGCTGGCACGCCGTTATTAGAAATTGTGTCTGAACCGGATATGCGCTCTGCCAAAGAAGCCGTTGCCTACTTGAAAACCATTCATACCCTCGTGCGCTATTTAGGTATTTGCGATGGGAATATGCAAGAAGGGTCTTTCCGTTGTGATGCAAACGTGTCTGTGCGCCCTCAAGGCCAAGAAAAATTTGGCACGCGCGCTGAGTTAAAAAACATTAACTCTTTCCGGTTTGTTGAACGCGCGATTAATTACGAAATTGAACGGCAAATTCAACTCATTGAAAGCGGCGGTAAGGTTGTACAAGAAACGCGTCTTTACGACCCCAACAAAAACGAAACCCGCTCCATGCGCAGCAAAGAAGAAGCGAATGATTATCGCTACTTCCCAGACCCTGACTTACTGCCTTTAACCATTAGCGATGAAGAAATTGAACACGTTCGCAAACACTTGCCTGAATTACCGCAAGAAAAGCGTGATCGGTTTATATCTGATTATCAGCTCAGCGCTTATGATGCCGGCATTTTAATTAGCAGCCGTGATTTGGCCGCTTATTACGAAGCCGTGGTTGCTGCTTCGCAACAACCAAAATTGGCTGCAAACTGGGTCATTAGCGAATTATTGGGCGCGTTAAACCGTGAAAACCAAGAAATCGTCGATAGCCCTATTTCCGCAAAAAATCTGGGTTTGTTGGTCACCCGTATCGCAGACCAAACCATTTCTGGTAAAATTGGGAAAACCATCTTTGATGCGCTATGGAAGCAAGAAGGCGATGTGGATAGCATTATTGAATCACGCGGCTTGAAGCAAGTCTCTGATTCGGGTGCCATTGAAAAACTCATCGACGACATTATTGCGGCCAACCCACAACAAGTGGCTGATTATCGCGCGGGTAAAGATAAACTCTTTGGTTTCTTTGTTGGCCAAGCCATGAAAGTGTCTGGTGGCAAAGTCAACCCAGGCCAGTTAAATGAACTACTGAAGAAAAAACTGCAAGGGTAAACGCATGAACACATCGGGCACTTGTACACTGAAAGGCTTTGAAATTGCCGATTTATTTCGGAGTGAAGGGATACAAGCGCTCGATGCTGCTTTTTTAGCGAAACTAAAAGAAAATCATCCTGATTGGCACGCTAGCTTATTGGCGTATCGTCAATCTAAAACAGCTTTAACGCCGATTGAATGCAGCGAATTATTAATTCGTGTGAGTATTGTGCTAGAAAACTTTCTGGCTGAATTATTTCAAATTGAAGAAGCAGTTACACAAAAGCAAATTTTAACAACGTCTGAAAACCCCATTTCTATTTTCAAAAAATATTTTGTTTTAAAACGCGCGAAAAAAGAAGTGAATAAGGCTGCTACTTTTCCGACGTTTGAAATACTGAATGAAAAAATTCAAGCCGCCTTAGCACAAGCTGCGATGAAAGCTGATGATGTTGAATTAAATATCGCTTTATTAGGCGTGCAATATTTAAATAACGCTGAAAAATATCACACTGAAATTGAAACATTGGTTCAGTGGTGCACGCAAGCTTTAGTATCAGACGCTGGGCGTGATTATACAAAAACGTTTGTGAGCTTTAAAACGCCTGAGCGTTTAGATTATCAAAACTTAGTACCAACAGTTGCAGTCACTGATGATGCGTTTGGGCGTTTAACTGCACCGGCTGATCAATGGCGCTACCGCGATGGGTTTGGTCTAACCGATGCGCGCATGTCTGCTCGCGAAGTGCAAGACCAAGTCAATTACTGCATTTATTGCCACGATCACGAAGGTGATTTTTGTTCAAAAGGTTTCCCCGTCAAAAAAGGCGACCCAGCACAGGGGTTCAAGAAAAACCCCTTAGAACTCACTTTAACCGGCTGCCCCTTGGAAGAAAAAATTTCTGAAATGCAGTTTTTAAAACACGACGGTTACACACTGGCATCATTAGCGATGATTATGGTTGATAACCCCATGTGCCCAGCAACGGGGCATCGCATTTGTAATGATTGCATGAAGGCGTGTATTTACCAAAAGCAAACGCCGGTGAATATTCCTCAAATTGAAACACGCACCCTGACTGATGTGCTTGATTTACCTTGGGGCGTAGAAATTTACGATTTACTTACGCGCTGGAACCCGCTGCGGCAAACGCAGTGGGCAACCAAACCGTATAATAACTTAAAAGTCATGATTGCCGGCATGGGGCCTGCGGGTTTTACGCTTGCGCATCATTTATTACAAGAAGGCTTTGCCGTGGTTGGGTTTGATGGGTTGAAAATTGAACCCTTGCCTGAACACTTATTAAAAACGCCCGTGAAATATTTTCACGAACTCACTGAAGCGCTAGATGAACGTATTATGGCAGGTTTTGGTGGTGTGGCTGAATACGGCATTACCGTGCGTTGGGATAAAAATTTTCTTAAATTAATTTATTTAACTTTAATGCGTCGGCCGTATTTTCAAGTGTTTGGCGGCGTGCGTTTTGGCGGAACGATTACCGTTCAAGAAGCATTTCAATTAGGGTTTGATCATTTCGTGGTGGCTGTCGGTGCTGGTTTACCGAAAGCCTTACCTGTACCTAACAGTATGGCCGCTGGCATGCGTCAAGCAAATGATTTTTTAATGGCTTTGCAATTAGGCAATGCGGTGAAATCAAGCAGCCTTGCCAATTTACAAATTGAATTACCGGCGGTGATCATTGGCGGCGGTTTAACCGGTGTTGATACTGCAACCGAAGCACAAGCGTATTATATTACTCAAGTTGAGAAGATTGCATCGCGCTATCAAACCTTAGTATCTTTACACGGTGAAGCTAGTGTTTTAAGCAACTTAGATGAAGGCTCAAAACACAGTTTAAAAACGATGTTATCGCATGCAACAGCAGTTGCTGCTGAAAGAGAAAAAGCCACATTAGAAAAACGCGCACCGAATTTTATTGACCTTATTCATGCTTGGGGTGGCGTAACAATTGCTTATCGCAAAAAAATGCAAGCTTCACCAGCTTATATTAATAATCACGAAGAACTCATTAAGGCTTTAGAAGAAGGTATTTTCTATCTTGAAAATGTTGAGCCTGTTCGCGTTGAACTCGATGAACACAATCACGTGGCTGCCTTAGTTTTAAAGAATACGGAAACACAAACTGAAATCACCATGCCGGCGCGCAGCATTTTAGTGGCAACAGGGACACAGCCCAATACGGCTTACGAATTTGAGCATAAAGGCACGTTTAATCGTGTGAATTTACAATATCAACATTACGAAGACGCAGCACACGAGTTAATGAGCGCGCACGGTGTTGAACACTGCAAAGACCCGGCGTTTGGTCCGTTTACGTCTTATCACGAACACGATAAACGCGTGAGTTTAATTGGTGATACCCACCCGGTGTTTCACGGGAATGTGGTGAAAGCCATTGCATCAGGCTTACGCACGTATCCTAAAATTGTCGCCTTATTCCCTGAGGCAGCCACACAGCGCGGTAATGATTCCGATTATCAAGCCTTTGCTGACAAAATTAATCATTTATTAACAACGAAAGTGCACAGCATTCAACGCTGCAAACCTGATACACTTGAATTAGTGATTAAAGCGCCGATGGCAGCGCATCGACATCGTGCTGGGCAGTTTTATCGCCTTCAAAATCTTGAAACCTACGCAAAGCAAACGGATGATACCGTTTTGCAAATGGAGCCCATGGCGCTCACCGCTGCGAATGTGCATAAAGACGATGGTTTGCTCACCTTTATCATTAAAGAAAACACACCGAATGCGAAACTTTGCCAAACCTTAAGCGTGAATGAACCGGTTGCTTTAATGGGGCCGACCGGTGTGCGCGCGAAAATTACGGCTGAGCAAGAAACCATTTTAATTATTGGCGATGAAAGCAGCCTGCCCTTTATTCGGGCTTACGGGCAAGAATTACGCGCTGCGAAAAATCACGTGTTGGTGGTATTGCAACTCACTTCAGAAGAAGACGTGTTTGGTCAGGCTGAACTGGAAGCCTCGGCTGATACCCTCGTTTGGCAGTTTGCGCAAGGCTGCCTGCGCACTCGCCCACAAGATTTGGTGCTGCAAGGTGATCATTTAATTCAAGCCTTGTTAGATTACCAAGAAAAGCGTCAAGCCAATCAACCTGCCCTTTCCGACCTAGACCGTGTTTATGTGGTGGGTGATGCAAAAACCTTGCGCGCCTTCCAAACGGCAAGGCACACCGTGTTAAAGCCGCATCTGATTAAAAACCCGGCGGTGGTCGGTGCCGTCTACGGCCCTATGCAATGTATGCTAAAAGGCGTATGCGCCCAGTGCTTGCAGTGGCAAATTGACCCGGAAACGGGGCAGCGCACAAAAGCGGTGTTTGCCTGTTCTTGGCAAGACCAGCCGCTTGAAATCATCGATTTGCATCACTTAGAAAGCAGACACCAGCAAAATCGTCTACAATTGTATTTAACAAACTTGTGGGTAGATCATACGCTGGCTAAAATGGTAGACTAAACGCTTAAAGGAGACCCTCTCATGTCATTGATTCTAATACTCGTCCTGGTCGCGGTGGTTGGTTTCATTATCATTACCTATAACCGCTTAATCGCCCAAATTGAAGCCGTGCGCAACAACCAAAAACAAATCGATATTCAGCTCGATAGACGCTTTAAAGTCTTCGAATCGCTGATTAACGTGGTTAAAAAATATATGGATTACGAACAAACCACTTTAAAAGATGTGGTCGCTTTGCGTAATCAAGCCAATGCTGCTCAAGCAGCAGGCGATGAAAAAGCCCGCATTGCCGCTGAAAATAAAATTTCAACAATTGCAGGCGGGTTAAATTTGGTGTTTGAACAATACCCTGATTTGAAAGCCAACCAAAACTGCATTCAGTTGCAAGAAGAAATTGTGAGCACTGAAAATAAATTAGCGTTCGCAAAACAGTCTTACAACGACAGCATTGAAATGTACAATGCTAATAAAAAATCTTTCCCCGCTAATTTAATTGTCGGTTTGTTTAAAGGGAAAATTGATTTCGACTTTATCTACTGGCAACTTGATGGCGCTAAAGTCACGGAACAAGAAAATTACACTGTCAAATTGTAGGTTCTTATGGCCGACGATGCGCTTTCAAACTTAATTCGCACCAATCCCGATTGGCGCAAAACACTTAGGCAAAATAATCGCAGGACGATCATTGTGGTCGGCCTGTTTTTTTTAATTTACGCCGGTGTTGGATTTTTGTTAGATATGTATGTGAATGCCTCGCATTACCCGAAAGCAACGTTAACGCAAATTGCTGATGCTTTAGTCCATTTCCAGTTAGTGCCTTATATTACCTTTATTTTGCTAGGTGTC
>CBFGYM010000020.1:0-37229 GCA_965653045.1 uncultured Gammaproteobacteria bacterium | reverse complement strand
GTGCAGGTACCCTCACCGCTTCAAATATCACAGCACTGGGCACAATAGCAGGCGGGACAACAATTTCTAGTGGTGCAACACTTAATATTAATAACGTTGCCATTGGCGCTGAAGCCATTACATCAAACACTGGCACAATCACTGGTACGGGCACCGCTTCATTATCAGGCACCATTGCAAATGCAGTCGCAACAACCGTCGGCGGCGCAGGCACACTTACCTTAAGCGGCATCATTAGCGGTGCTGGCACCTTAACCAAAGAAGATGCCGGTACAACCACTTTATCAGGCAATAACACGTATTCCGGCCAAACCTTTATTAACACCGGCACATTAAGAATTACCCATGGAAACGGTCTTGGCAGCACAGCAGCAGGCACCACCATCGCAAGCGGCGCCACTTTCGCAGCAACTGGCGTCACCACCAGCGAAAATTTCATTATGAATGGAGGCACCATTTCATTAAGTAGCGCAACCGCTGCCGGTAACATTGTCTTAACCGGCGCTAATACTTTCAGTTCACCTGTCTCCAGCTCATTCACAGGTGCGATTAGCGGCACCGGCAGCCTCATCCGAACCGGCGCTGATTTCATGTATATCACCAATGCAAACAATACCTTTAGTGGTGGCAGCACCTTCAATAACGCAACCACCTATCTATATTATGCAAATTCATTAGGCACCGGCGATATCACACTCAATGGTGGTGGCATCGCCTATATGGGGGCCGGTGCCAACAACCAAACAGTTGCCAATAATATTTTAATTACCACCCCAGGTGTTGCTGAAATTTACGTCGGCAATGGCGGCAGCAACAATGTGACCTTAGGCGGTACGATCAGTGGCACCGGCGGCCTCTGGAAAGGAGCCACAGGCAACTTAATTTTAAGCGGCGATAACAGCGGTTACACCGGTGCGATTACCATCGGCCAAGGCACCTTAAGTGTTGCAAGCAACAATGCATTAGGCAGCACTGCTGCTGGTGTCACTGTTTCTTCCGGCACCACTTTAAACTTTGGTGATGTCACAGTCGGCGCTGAAAATATTACCGTCAACGGAGGCACCTTATCTTATACCGGGTCAACCACCGGCTCACTCGCTGGGAATATTACACTCAACGCATCACTTGCGCTGGGTGGTGCCGCAAGTGGCAATTTCACACTCTCTGGTATTATTAGTGATGGCAGCAGTACTTATAATCTAACCAAATCTGGCACCAGCACCTTTACACTCTCTGGCAACAACAGCTACAAAGGAACAACGACGATTAATGCCGGCACAATCAGTGCAGCACATGCCAATGCTTTAGGTACCACTGCTTCAGGCACGACAATTGCAAGCGGTGCAACATTAAACATTAATAATGTTGCGATTGGCGCAGAAGCCATTACATCAAACAGCGGCATCATCACCGGCACAGGGGCTGGCGCTTCACTTGCCGGTAATATTACCAGCACAGGCACAACAACCGTTGGTGGCACTGGCACACTGACCTTAAGCGGACTCATTGGCGGGACGGGTGGATTGACGAAAGCGGATGCGGGTACGGTTGTATTAAGCGGCAATAACACCTACACCGGTGCAACTGCGATTAATGCTGGTATTTTACGCTTAAGTGGTAGCGGCACGATTGCAACAAGCTCAGGTGTTTCACTCGCTAACGTTGCAGGCGCTGCATTGGATATTAACAGCTTAACCACCACCATTAACACCTTAAGCGGTGGCGGTGCAACCGGTGGTAATATTAGCTTAGGTAGCGGTGCATTAACCATTACACAAGGCAGCGATCAAACTTATGCTGGTATCATTGATGGGTCAGGCAGCATTACCAAAGCCGGTGCGAGCGCATTAACCTTAAGTGGTGCAAATACTTACACGGGCGCAACAAATATCACAGCAGGCACATTAACAGCAGGTGCAGCGAATGTATTAAGTGATTCAACTGCTGTCAATATTTCATCAGGTGCAACGTATAATTTAAATAATAATAACGACACCATTGGCTCTATTACTGGGGCTGGTAACATCAACCTAGGCAGTGCAAGCTTAAGTGCAGGTGCTGATAACACCTCAACAACATTCAGCGGCGTGATGAGCGGCACCGGTGCATTTACAAAACAAGGTAGTGGTACATTAACGCTCTCTGGTGCAAACACTTATAGTGGTGCAACAACCATTAGCACGGGTACGTTAACAGCCGCCAGTGCAACGGCACTCGGCGACATTAGCGGTAGCACAACCGTTGCAAGCGGTGCAACATTAAACTTAAGTGGTGTTGTGATTGGTGCAGAAGATGTTGCACTGAATGGTGGCTCTATCACCAGTACAGGTACCTCATCATTAGACGGGAACATTGCACTTGGTGCATCAAGCACGCTGAGCAACACAGGCACCTTAACCTTATCAGGCACAATTGATGATGGTGTTGGCACCTTTGGCTTAACCAAATCTGGTGCGGGCACCTTAGTATTAACGGGCGCAAATACTTATCAAGGCGGCACAACATTATCAGCCGGTGTATTAAGTGCTGGTAATGATAGTGCATTAGGCACAGGCACCCTAGCAATGAGTGGTGCAACGCTACAAGCTAACACCGCAGGTATTAATTTAGCCAACGCAATTACCGTGGGTGCAAGCAGCACATTTGGTGGCAGCAATAACTTTACCTTAAGCGGTGCATTAACCGGCACCAATGGTTTTACAAAATCTGGGGCAAGCAACTTAACCCTCTCAGGTAACAATAGCGGTTTAAGTGGCACCAGCACGGTGAGTGCCGGCACATTAACGCTCGGCAGTAATAATGCCTTAGGGACAACCACTTTAAGCATTAGCAATGCAGCATTAGATGCTGATGCAACACGCAGCATCAACAATAATATTAGCTTAGGCAGCGGTGTTGTGATTGGTGGCAGCGGTAATGATATAACCTTAAGTGGTGTCTTAGGCGGAACAACAGGCTTTAGTAAGGCCGATGCTGGCAACTTAACGTTAAGTGGCACGAACACCTATTCAGGCACAACTAGCCTCACTGGCGGCACACTCACTATTGGTAATAATAGTGCCTTAGGGTCAAGCACCTTAAGCATGGCAAATGCGACTTTACAATCAGATGCATCACGCACGATTACAAACAATATCAGCATGGGTGCAGGGTCTGTCTTTGGCGGCAGTAATAATCTCACCATAAATGGTATTTTAAGCGGTAGTAATGGTTTCACAAAATCTGGTTCAAGCGTTTTAACATTGGGCGGTGTCAACACCTTCACGGGTAATGCTGTTTTAAATGGTGGTGAAATTGTTGTAACAGCAAGCAATGCGCTGAGCAGCAGCACGCTCGATTTAGACAGTGGTACTTTCACCATCGGCACGAATGGTTTAACCCTCAGTAATAATATTAATTTAGGTGGCGGCAGCATCGACATTGGCAACAATAATGTCACCTTAAGTGGTGTGATTGCTGGCGCAAGTGATTTCACGAAAGAAGGCACAGGCACATTAACACTCGCTGGTGCAAACACTTACACAGGCGCAACCAATATTAATGCTGGTACGCTCACCGCTGGCGCTGCAAACGTGATCAACGATGCAAGTGCTGTCGTTGTTGCTTCTGGTGCAACGTATAACTTAAACGGCAATAACGACACCATTGGCTCTATCGCAGGGGCTGGTAATATCAGTTTAGGCAGTGCAACCCTAACAACCGGTGGTGATAATACCTCAACTAGCTTTAGTGGTGTAATGAGTGGCACGGGTAGCTTAGTCAAATCTGGCAGCGGCACACTCACACTTTCAAATAATAATACTTACACAGGTAATACCTCTATTACAGGCGGTACATTAAGCTTAGGCATTGCAAATGCGCTAGATAGCGATAATGCTGTGACTATTTCAGGTGACGCAACCTTAGCCCTTGCAAACAATGCACAAAGCATTGGTTCTATCGCAGGCGCTGGTGATATTGATTTAGGCAGTGCAGTACTCACCACTGGTAATAATAATAGCAGCACGACATTCAGCGGGTTAATGAGTGGCACAGGTAGTTTAGTGAAAGAAGGCAGCGGCACATTAACCTTATCTGGTGCAAACACTTATAGTGGCGCAACAAGTATTAATAGTGGTGCAATTAGTGTTAGCAACGCAGCTGCATTAGGTTCAACTGCAGGTGGTACAACCGTTGAAAGCGGCGCATCACTCTTATTTAGCAATGTTGCACTCAACGCTGAAGATATTACATTAAACGGCGGCACCTTGACTGCTGCCAGTGGCACGAGCTCATTAGCTGGGAATGTGTTGTTAGGCAGCTTCAGCACATTCAATGGCAGCGGCAATTTAAGCATCGGCGGCGTCATTGATGATGCTGGCAACACTTACGGTATTATTAAATCAGGCAGCGGTACGTTAACTTTAGCGGGTGCAAACACTTACACAGGCACCACCGTGATAAGTGGTGGTACCTTAGCTGCCGGTATCAATGATGCCATTAGCGATAGCAGCACTGTCAGCGTGGGCAGTGGTTCAACCTTTAATTTAGCAGGATTTACCGATACCTTAGGGTCTATTGGTGGTTCAGGCAGTATTAACTTAGGCAGCGGCACTTTAACAACCGGTGCAAATAATGCAAACAGCACATTCAGTGGCGTGATTAGCGGCAGCGGCGGTAGCCTTGTAAAATCCGGTGCCGGCACATTCACTGTCAGCGGTACGAATACTTACGATGGTGGCACAACGGTTTCAGGCGGTATTTTAAGCATGACAAATGCCTCCGCTCTTGGTAGCGGCAGCGCAGCTGTCACCAACGGTGGTACTTTACAAGTCGGTAACGGATTAACCCTCACGAATGCCTTAACCTTAGCAGGGACTGGCAGCAGCTCACAAGGTGCCTTAGTTGGTAGCGGCACAGCCAATATCAATGGGGCAATTACCTTAGGGAATGATGCAAGCATAGGCACTTTAACAGGCACTGATAATCTCATTATCAATAGCAATATTAATGGTGCACACGTCTTAACACTTTCAGGCAGTGGCACAACCACTTTAGCAAACAGTATTGGTGACACCGTTGCCTTAACGGGTATTACGTCTAACACAGCTTTAAGACTCGGCAATAATAGTGGTACAAGCACATACACCACTAATGGGGCACAAACTTATAATGGTGCTATTACCTTATTAGGGAATACGACGCTCGCATCAAACGATAATAATATTGCTTTAGGCACAGTGAATGGTGCAAGTGATTTAAGTGTCAATGCAGGTGCGGGTGATATTACCTTAAATGGTGCCATTGGTGGCAGCACTGCATTAACTAGCTTTACAGCAACACAAACGGGTGCAACCAATGGCATGACGATTGGTAATAACATCACCACTGTCAATGACATTAACTTAAGTGCAGACCATGACTTAACCTTGAATAATGCAAATATCACAAGCAACACTGGCACGGTTTATTTGACCACCACAACGGGTACCAGTGTATTACAACAAACCGGAACAGGCGGCATTACCGCTGATAATGTTGTGGTCGATGCCGGTCACCACATTTACTTAGAGGGTGATAACCACATGGCTGCCATTGGGGCAGTCACACACGGTAGTGATATTGTCATTGATAACACAGGACCTCTAGATATTACGGGTATTACCAATGGCACAGGTGATATTACGGTTAATAATACCGGTGGGGCAATTACCCAATCAGGGATTATTAGTGGTACGCAATTAGTTACGATTAACAACGATTCATATCTTATTAACTTAAATTTAAATAACGATGTGACCGGCACCATTAGCTTGAATAATACGGGTGCGAATAATATTACTTTCGTGAACACTGCAAACTTATTAACCGTTGGTCCTTCTAGCTTAGAAGGTGGCACACTCAGCATTACCAACACTGGCGCCATTAACCAAACAGGTGTGATTGAAACCATTGGTGGTAATGTCAATATGACCACCCTCTCTCCTGACACGAGCGAACGCAATTTAACAGTCAATGCAGGCATTACCACGCAAGGCGGCAACGTTAGCTTAAACGCAGCGAATAATAGCACAAATACGGCAAGCCCGCTCATTGTTAATGATGTCATTGACACTGGTGCTGGCTCTGGCGGCACGTATACCATCGGCGGTGGTGTTGCCTTAAATGCAAACCCAGTTGTCGGTGCAGGTGATATCACCTTACAAGGTAACGGTTTAGATTTAACTTTAGGGACTTTAAACTTCAGCACCTCTGTTGGCTTCCAAGTCGTTAGAAATATCTTAGTCAACGGCTTGGTTACAACCACAGGTGGCGCAAACTTAACTTTACAAGCTGACTACCTCAACAGCGGCACAGGCGGGGTGTTAATTGCTAGCGGTGGTGGCATTAGTGGCAGCGGTAATGTCACCATCTATGGTAGCGACTTAAATGGTTATAGTGGTGGTGGTGCAGATTCTGGCATTGAAATTCAATCAGGCGCAACGCTTACTTCTATCGGTACAACGACGTTAATGGGGAATGCTGGTAATGGTAATATTGTCATTAACGGCGCACTCACAAACAATAGTAGCGCTGCAACCAATATTGCAACCAGTGGCACGGGCACCATTCAATTAGGCGCTAACCTCACTTCAAATAATGGTAATATTAACCTAACAGGTGATACACAACTAAGCGCCAATATTCTTGCCGGTACTGGTAATATCAATATTACCGGCTCACTGACGACCAATGGTGGTGGCACTACATCAATCACAGCCAATGCACTTACAACGAGTGGCAACCAAACTTATAACAATGCGTTATCACTCAGTAATAGCAATATGACTTTAAGCGGCAATGCAATCAACTTTGCAAATACCTTAACAGGCAACAGTACCGCCTTAACCGTCAATGGTTCAGGTGCGGTGACCTTTGGCAACACCACTTCTTTAGGCAGTTTAAATGCAAGCGGTAGCAGTATTAACCTAGTCGGTGCACCAATTACAACTGTCAATGGACAAGCTTACAGTGGCGTGATGAATTTATTGGATGACACCACACTCACCATGACTGGCGGTGGCAATAATACCTTAAGTATTGCAAACAACGGTATTTCAAACAGTCCTTACACCTTGACAGTACAAGGCACGGGCGCAGGCAATTATACCTTCAACTTAAGTGGCAGCCTTGCTTCTGCCGTGAATGTATTAGGGACGGTTAGCGGCAATAACTTCTTAATGGCTGCGAGTGGTGCGTCACAAAACATTAATATTAACAGCTTAAATGCAGGGACAATAACTGGCAGCGATATTAGCGGTATTAACTTCAGCAATATTCAAAACATTACCGGTGGCACACATGGCAATGCTTTCAACTTTGCAAATAATGCAACGGTTAGCGGCACTGTGAGTGGCAACACCTTAGCCGGTGGTGTCACTAACACCTTAAACTTCACCAACTACTTGAATGCCGTAAAAGTAACTTTTACCTCCATGACCGCTGGCAATGTTAAACTCGCAAGCAATTTATCTCAAATTGCGCTGTTCAACCAAATTAATAATTTAGTCAATAACAGCACGCCTAACCATTCAAGTATTACTTTATCACCAACATCAAACCAAAAAGTTAATGTCAGTGCTAGCATGACCGGCACAATTACCGGTGGCAGCAACTTACTCAACTTCAGCAACTTCCAAGATATGACTAGCATTAGTGGCAGCGACGGTGTCACCTTCAATGGCGCAGGTGCAACCGTTAATTACAGCACGAAAACTGCCACCATTAATGGTGTTACAATGACCTTCGTTGGTTTTGCTGATTTTGATAGTGCAAATCAACCGGCTTCTGGCGGTACAGGCACGAGTGAAGCCGTCGCACAAATCGTATTACAACCGAGCGTTACCCAAAATACGGATGATTCTAGCACTAACCCTGCTGCAGTCACTTCAACAACCTTATCAGGCACTAGCGGCAGCAATAGCACTTCATCTAGCAACTTAACCACAACAGCACCACTCCAAGAAAACACCAATGTTTTCGTTGGCCCTGCTTGCTATTAATCACTACCATTAATCACTACTATTAATCACTACTATTTCACCTTAAATCAAACAGTTATCTGCTGGAAATTGCGCACTTTGCATCTATACTTTATGAGAGAGAAAAGGTTAACCGTTTGATATTACGATATGTTCAAAAAAATGAACAAAACGAGGAGTAGCGACAGGTGCGCAAATTAAACCGAAAAATCAGGTTTAATCGCCTATTGCACATTGCAATAATCTGGAATATTGCCTTTTGTTTTACCTGCGGTATTTATGCTAACCCTGTCTTAAATAACGTTGCCTCTGGCAACGTTTCTATTACTCAGACAGGCACAACGACAGTTGTTAATCAATCCTCTCAAAAAGCCATTATCAATTGGAATAGTTTTAACATTGGTAAAAATGAATCAACACATTTCAATCAAGTCAGTGGCGGTGTTGCACTCAATCGCATTAACCCCAATCAAGGCGCTTCACAAATTTACGGTCAGTTAAGTGCGACCGGTCAAATTATTTTAGTAAACCCTGCGGGTATTTTCTTCGGCCCTGGTTCTTACGTGAATGTTGGCGGCATGATTGCCACCACACAAAATATTCGCGACAGTGATTTCTTAGCGAATTATTATCATTTCGAAAATAACGCACAATTTGCCGGCGCTGTGATTAACCAAGGAACCATCATTGCCGCTGATCACGGCCTTGTTGCACTGGTTGGGAATAATGTCAGCAACGAAGGTTTAATTCAAGCAAATATGGGTAAAGTGGTCATGGCTTCGGGTGAAGCAACTACCATGAATTTTTCAGGCAATCAATTAATTAGTTTTACCGTCGATACAGCTTCAACTAAAAATGCCACTGATGAAAACGGTCATGAAATGCGTGATGGGGTGAAAAATACGGGAACCATTTCTGCCAACGGTGGCGGCGTTTATATCACCGCACGTGCTGCACAAGGCGTGCTCGATCATGCGATTAATTTAGAAGGTGTTGTTGAAACCAAATCTGTGCAAAATGTAAATGGTGAAATTATTTTATCGGGTGATATGAATGGCGGCGTAAGTGGTAGTGGCGTTGTGCGCTTAGCTGGCACACTCGATGCCTCGGGTAAGAATACCGGTGAAACTGGCGGCAAGATTGAAGCAACAAGCCAATATATTTTAACTGAAAGCAATGCACGTCTCGATGTAAGCGGTGATGCCGGCGGTGGTATTATTCGACTTGGCGGTAATATCCACGGTGAAGGTTCTCTCGAAAATGCAACCGCTAACGTGATAATGTCTGGCGCTGTTTTAAATGCTAATGCCATCACCAGCGGCAACGGCGGCGAAGTGGTGGTTTGGGCAAATGATGTCACACGATATTATGGTGAAATTTATGCGCGCGGTGGTGCTAGCTTTGGCAATGGTGGATTCGTCGAAGTCTCTGGTAAGAACTTGCTTGATTTTAACGGTCAAGTAAATACAACCGCTGCAAACGGTCAACGCGGTATGCTATTACTGGATCCAAAAAATATTATTATTGCGGTAAGTGGCAGCTCTTCATATAGCGCTGGCGTTAATAACTTATTTGCCAACGATTCAAGCGGCGATAGCATTATCGACCCGAATAGCTTAAACATTGGGTCTGATATTACTTTACAAGCCAATAACGACATTACCGTCACCGATGCCATTAATATGACCGGCAGCGGTAATGCGCTCTATTTACAAGCCGGTCGCGATATTAATATAAACAATAATATCACTGTGAATGGTAATTTATATGCGACTGCAAATGATACAAATGCTCTTGTTGCCAATCGTGATGCAGGCGCTGGGGATATTACCCTTGCTAGCGGCATGAGCATTAATGTTGGTAGTTATCTTGCCCAATTAACAGTAAATAGCACAGGCACAGGCGGCTTTACCCCTGGTACCATTGTGCTAAATTCAGGTAGTGCTATCACAGCAGGCACGGCAACACTCAGCACATTAAATGCAGCATCCAATGGTGCAATCACCATTACCGGGAATATCGCCGCTTCTAGCGCTATCAATATTAGTTACGGTGCCACGAGTACTGTTGCGGGTGTTTTAGGTGGAAATGGTTCATTGAATATTCAAGGCTCTGCCGGCACACTCACTTTATCTGGTGCAAACACCTACACCGGTGCAACAAATATTAATTCAGGCACCTTACGCGCAGGCGCTGCGAATGTTTTATCAGATTCAACTGCTGTGACGGTTGCTTCTGGTGCAACGTATAACTTAAATAACTTCAGTGACACCATCGGCTCACTTGCCGGCGCTGGGAGTGTTTCATTAGGGTCTGCCACCCTATCAACAGGTGGTAATAACACAAGTACGAATTATAGCGGTGTCATGAGCGGTACGGGCGGCCTAACCAAACAAGGTACAGGTACAATGAATATCAGCGGTGCAAATACGTATACGGGCACAACCAGCATTCAAAACGGCGTATTACAATTAGGCGCTAATCAAACCCTAGGAGCCGTGTCTTTAACCAATGGCAGCGGTGTTTCGCTCGATTTAAATAATTATAACTTAAGTATGACCAACCTTTCAGGCGGCGGCAGTTTAGGCGGCGGTGTGAACATTGGCTCCGGCACACTAACGATGGCACCCACCAATAACAGCTATACTTTTGCTGGTGGCTTCTCAGGCAACGGCAATATTATTAAGAATGGCATTTATCGATTAGATGTGGGTGGCAGCAGCAGTTTTACAGGAACAACGACTATCAATGGCGGAACATTACGCACCACAACAAGCTCAGCATTAGGCACCAGCGGCAGCACAATTTTAGTAAATAGTGGCGGGAATTTAACCGCATGGTATCAATCTATCGTCAATAATGTACAACTGAATGGCGGCACATTACAAATTAGCCAAGACGGTGGTGTGACGGGTAATGTGACCTTACTTGCCGATAGCAATTACGCAGCTGCCGGTATCGGTACGATTAGCGGCAGTATTAGCGGGAATCATAATTTGACAGTCAGTGGTGGTTATTATCTCTATCTCACTGGGGATAATAGTGGTTTCACTGGCGGATTAACTTTAAATAGTGCAAACACCTACATTCAAAATGTTAATGGCTTAGGTTCAAGCACCATCACACTTAACGGTGGTATTTTGCTTTTACGCAGCCAATTAGCCAATCAAACACTGAATAATAATATTATTGTGAATAATGATAGCAGTGCTGTGTACGTACAAACCGGAACCGTTACCCTAAACGGCGCATTATCAGGCAGCGCTATATTTAATAAAGGACAGGCGGGTGCATTAACCCTCTCGGGTGATAATAGTGCATTCACAGGCGCTATCAATATCGCCAATGGTACACTCACCGCAACACATGCAAATGCACTAGGGTCAACCGCAGGCGGTGTGACCATTGCCAGCGGGGCCATTTTAGAAATTAACAATGTTGCGATTGGCAATGAAGCGATTACCAATAATGGCGGCAGTATCGTCGGTACTGGCACAGCATCATCAGCAGGTAATATTACATTAGGTGCTAATAGCACCGTTAGCGGGACGGGTGATTTAACACTTTCTGGTGTCATTGATGATGGCGTGAACACCTATAATTTAACAAAATCAGGCGCAGGCTCAGTGACTTTATCGGGTGCGAACACCTACGATGGCACGACGAATATTACTGTCGGCACACTCATTGCTGCAAATAATAATGCCTTAGGCAGCACAACCGGCGGCACGACGCTCTCAAGTGGCGCTGTGTTAAATTTGAATAATGCCGCGATTGGCAATGAAACCATTACAACAGGCGGTGATAGTAGTTACTCTATTTCAAGCACAGGCAATAGCTCTTTAAGCGGTAATATTATTTTAGGCGCAAATTCAATTTTTGGTGGTGATGGTAATTTAACACTAACCGGCATTATTAGCGACGGTGGCAATAACTATAGTATTTACAAACAAGGAACCGGCACCCTCACGCTTTCAGGGGTGAACACTTACACAGGCACAACCGTTGTGAATGCAGGCGTATTAAGCTTAACTGCCAGCAATATAATTGATAACGCTAGCAGCATTAATGTCACGAGCGGCGGTACCCTCGATTTTAATTTCAATAATGCAATATTCGGTAATACAAATACGATTACATTAAGCGGCACAGGCAATAGTAATGTCGGCGCAATGACTTTTACAGGCACGAACGTTACCCTGAATAACGCAATTACTTTAGCTGATAATAGCAGCATTGGCGGCACAGGGTCTGGTATTGTAAGCGGCATCATCAGTGGCAGTTACGGTGTTACTAAAGTTGATGTCGGCACACTTACGCTTAATGCTGAGAACACCTACACCGGCGCAACTAATATTGATGCAGGAACTTTAAGTTACGGTGTTGCAAATGCCTTATCGGATTCAACAGCCGTCACGGTTGCCGCCGGCGCAACCTATGATTTAGGCACTTACAGCGATACCATTGGTTCCTTAGCTGGCGCTGGGAATGTTACCCTCACCGGTGTCAATTTAACAACAGGTGGTGATAACACCGATACCACTTTCAGCGGGGTGATTGACGGCACCGGTGGTCTTATTAAAACAGGGTCAGGTGCGTTTACTTTATCTGGCGCTAACACATATAGTGGCGGCACAACCTTATCTGCTGGCACATTAAATGCAGGAAATTCTGCATCACTCGGTACGGGTGATGTTGCGTTAAATGCAGGCGCATTGCAAGCAAGCAATGCCGGTATCAATATCGCAAATAATATGACGCTTGCGGGTGGGCGTTTCGATGGCAATAATAATTTCACCTTAAGCGGTGTATTAAGCGGTGGTACATTAACAAAATCTGGCGCTAACACCTTAATATTAACGGGCACCAATACTTACACCAATGGCACAACCATTAATAATGGCGTATTAAGTGTTGCAGCTGATGCGGCACTGGGTGCGGCACCTGGTGTTGCAACAACAGGTCAAATTACACTAAATGGTGGCACACTCGGCACAACGGGCACATTCACTTTAAATGCAAACCGCGGCATTACATTAGATACGAGTGGCGGCACGTTTGATGTTGCTTCAGGCACCACTTTAACCTATGCGGGCATCATTGCAGGATCAGGTGCATTAAATACTGCTAACACCGGCACATTAAGCTTAAGTGGTGCAAATACCTACACTGGCGCAACGAATATCAATGCAGGGACTTTACGAACCACTATTGCAAACGCCTTATCAGACGCAACAGCTGTCACTGTTGCTTCTGGTGCTACGTATAATTTAAATAATTTCAGTGACACCATAGGCTCACTTGCAGGCGCTGGGAGTGTTTCATTAGGCTCTGCTACCTTATCAACTGGTGGTGATAATACAAGTACGAATTATAGCGGCGTGATGAGCGGTACTGGCGGTTTGACCAAACAAGGCACTGGCACCATGAATATCAGTGGTGCAAATTCTTATACAGGCACAACGAGCGTTCAAAATGGTGTTTTACAATTAGGCTCGAATCAAAGCCTTCGTACTATCTCAATGACAAATGCAAGCGGTGTTTCACTCGATTTAAATAATTTTAATTTAAGTGCGACAAACCTCACTGGCGGTGGCGCACTCGGTGGTGGCGTTAATATCGGCTCTGGCACATTAACTGTCGCACCGACAAATAATAGCTATATTTTCTACGGCGGCTTTACTGGTAACGGCAATATCATCAAAAATGGTATTTATGAATTAGGGATTGGTGGCACGAGCAGCTTTACAGGCACAAGCACCATTAACGCTGGGACATTACATACTTACACGAGCACAGGTTTAGGCGCCGCTGGCAGCACGATAGTCATTAATAGCGGCTCGAATCTAACTGCGTGGTACCAAACAATTCTAAGCAACTTACAACTCAACGGCGGCACCTTACAAATCAGTCAAAGCGCGGGTGTGAGCGGCAGCGTAACATTACTTGCGGATAGCAGTTACACTGCCGCAGGCATTGGGACAATTAGCGGTAATATCAGCGGGAATTATAATTTAACCGTTGGTGGTGGATACTATCTTCATTTAACCGGGAACAATAGCGGTTTCACGGGTGGTTTAATCTTAAATAGTGCAGACACCTATGTGGAAAGTGCCAATGCACTCGGGTCAAGCACAATCACTTTGAATGGTGGTAATTTACTTTTTAGAAGTCAAGTTGCCAATAACACCTTTACTAGTAATTTCAACGTAAATAGCAGTAGCAGTAATGTTCAAGTACAAAGCGGAACTGTCACTTTAAGTGGTGGATTATCAGGCAGCTCAACATTCAATAAAGGCCAAACGGGTGCATTAACACTTTCTGGTGATAATAGTGCATTTTCGGGTGCCATTAATATTACAGGCGGTACTTTGACGGCAGCACATGCCAATGCTTTAGGTGACACCAGTAATGGTGTCACCATTGCCAGCGGTGCTGTTTTAGGCATTAATGGTGTTGCCATTGGGAATGAAGCAATCACGAATAACGGCGGCAGCATCACAGGTACTGGCACAGCCTCTTTATCGGGTAATATTCTTTTAGGTGCCAATAGCACAATCAATGGCACAGGGTCATTAACACTCTCTGGTGTAATAGACGATGGCATCAACAATTATCAATTAACAAAATCCGGCACAGGCACGGTATACTTAACTAATACAAACACTTACAGTGGTAACACCGTGATTAGCGGTGGTGTGCTTGCCATCAATAATAGCAACTCACTGGGTAGCGGAAATATTTCTTTAGGCGCTGGAACATTACAATCAAATGCCGGTGGTATTAATCTTGCAAATAATATCTCGTTTACTTCAAGCAGTGCGACATTAAGCGGTACAAATGATTACACCTTAAGCGGTGTATTAAGTGGCACGACGGGTTTAATTAAATCTGGCGCAAGCAATATTACGATCACCGGTGCGAATAATAGTTGGAGTGGTACGAAATATATTAATGCAGGGAGTATTATTGCAAATAATAACACAGCGTTAGGGACAGGTACGATTAGCGTTGCCAGTGGTGCGACTTTGTCAGCGAATAATGTTAACCTCAGCAATGCGCTTTCATTGGCCGGCACAGGCAATGCCGGGTTAGGTGCGTTATACACCAGCGGCACGGTGAATTTAAGTGGTGCAGTGACCTTAACAGGTGACACCCTCGTAAGCACTGCGACTGGTTCAGACACGCTTAATTTCAGCAATACCATTAATGGCGCACGCGCACTCACACTTTCTGGTGGCGGCACAGCCACGCTTGGTGGCAGTGTCGGGAATACAACCTCACTCACTAGCTTAATCTCTAATAATGCTTTAAATTTAGGAACCGCCAGTGCAACGAATGTTTATAAAACCACAGGGGCGCAACTCTTTAATTCAAGCGTGAATTATTTAGGTGCCAGTGCAACCCATACCGCTTCAAGCATTAATTACACGAGTGCCGTCACTGGGTCTAACACCGCATTAACTGCAACGGCAAGCAGCGGTTCATTAACCTTGAATAATGGTGCTACTTTAAAAAGTTTAGCAGCAACGGGTTCAACCGGTATTTATATCAATAATGCCGATGTCACCACAACGAATGGTCAAACCTATAATAATGCCGTAACACTCAGCCGCAATACTATCTTCACGATGAATGGGAGTGGTACAAACACTTTAAGCTTTTTAAATGGGGTTAACGGGGGTTATGCAACAACGCTACAAGGCACCGGTTCAGGGAATTACAACTTTAGTTTAGCCGGCAATTTAACTGGCACTTATAACGTGTTAGGCACGAGCGGCGGCAACAACACCTTAACCGTTTCTAGCGGGAATTTTCAAACGATCAATATCAATACGTTGAATGCCGGGACAATCGCAAGCAACAGCCTCGGTGGATTAACGTTTAGTAATATTCAAAATATTACCGGCGGTGCATCAGGCAATAAATTTGTGTTTGCAAATAATGCGACGGTGAGCGGCACAGTCGATGGCGGTTCTTTATCTAATGGCGTAACAAATACTTTAGACTATACGGCTTATACAAATGCATTGAAAGTGACGTTTAGTTCATTCAATGCCGGGAACGTTAAGCTCTTAAGTAACTTGTCTCAAGTTGCCTTATTCAACCGAATTAATAACATTCAAAATGCAAGCACGCCGAATAATTCAAGCATTACGCTTTCTTCACAATCGAATCAACGTGTGACGATTGGCTCAAGCATGACAGGGAATATTGTGACAAATTCAGGAACCGTTAATTTTAGTAATTTCCAAAACATGACGAGCATTAATGATAGTGATAGCGTTACGATTACACCTAATACTGGTGGTGTTGTGAACTACAATGACAAAACAGCGACCTATAGCAACGGTGTGATGAGCTTTATAGGGTTCTCTGATTTTGACACTGCGAACCAACCCAGCAGCAGTCAAGCAGCACAAATTGTGAATCAACCAGAAACCAGCTCAACCCCTACAGATACCACCAGTGACACTAGCGACACCAGTGCTGTGGCAACCACAACGCTCACCAGCGCAAGCAGCTCTTCTAGCGCTTCAAGCACCTCACCAACCACCACACAACCCTTGGAAGAAAACACCCAAGTACTTGTGGGTCCAGCTTGTTATTAACCTAAGTAAATAACACACCTCTATCGAGACCTATAAAAAATTTTGTTGCAATTCACTTTGTGCATTTGTATAGTGCACATTCCTATCTTGCTACATTCTCCTAACCCGCAAACGCCCTCAGCTCATCAAGCCTATTTTCTTTTATTCCGAGCACATTGCATGAAAGGTTTTTCCTTAATTGAATTAATGATTGTTGTTTCTATCATCAGCATTTTGAGCATGTTGGCGTTGCCATCGTATGAGACTTACACGAAGCGCGCGAGGTTTTCAGAAGTGGTTTCAAGTGTAGATGTTTATAAAACAGCGGTAACGCTTGATTTGCAATCGGGCATCGAAAAAGCCCTGCTATCAACAGGCACTGAAGGTATTCCCCCCGCGCCACAGCCAACACAAAATTTAGCCTCGCTGCGCGTTGATGAAGGCATTATTACTGCCGTCAGCACAGCCGCCGCTGGCAATGCTTCTTTAATTTTAAAACCGAATGATAATGGCACGCAATGGAACATGAAAGGCACGTGTATCTCGCAAGGCCTGTGTCATGAATGACCCAGCGGCCTTAATTCATAGCTTCATTCAAGCTGCCGTGGCGCTAAATGCGTCTGACATTCACATTGAACCGCAAGCCTCGCATTGCCGCGTTCGTTTTCGTGTGAATGGGTTACTCATTGAAAAGACAACACTGCCAACTTGGTTAGGCGAACGGTTAATGACGCACATTAAACTCATTACACAGCTCAATATTGCTGAAAAGCGCCTACCCCAAGATGGACATTTTCATGACCCAACGGTAAACCTCGATATTCGCGTGAGCACATGCCCGCAAACCAACGGTGAAAAAATTGTGTTACGGCTCTTAAAATCAACGTTATTTCAATTAGCCGAATGTGGGTGCTTACCTGAACAATATCACTTACTCAAACAAGCTTTAGCCGAACCACAAGGCTTAATTTTAATGGCAGGCCCTACTGGCAGCGGGAAAACGACAACACTCTACGCGGCGTTATCGCACTTAAACGATATAACAAAAAATATCATTACGGCAGAAGACCCGGTTGAAATGGAAATACCCGGCATCACACAAGTGAATATTCAACCCAAAATCGGCTATGGTTTTGCACAAGCCCTGCGTAGTTTTTTACGTCAAGACCCTGACATTATTTTTATCGGAGAAATACGCGATAGTGAAACCGCACATATTGCCCTGCAAGCTGCCGAAACAGGCCACCTTGTGCTTGCAAGCATTCACACACGTGATACTGCCAGTACATTTCAACGCCTCACTTCCCTTGGTATCAATAAACAACGCTTAAAAAACACTATTTCTTTAATTGTCTCGCAACGCTTACTACGAAAATGCTGTCAAACCTGTTTCGCTCGCAAGCGTGCATGTCCGCACTGCATACAAGGCTATCAAAGCCGGTTAGCTATTTTTGAATGTTACCAACCCAAATTCGCACACAAATCTAACATAACACTCAAACAAGCCGCGCACATTCTCCTTCAACAAGGTTTAACAACACAACATGAAATTGACCGCGTACTCGGGGTGCTATCGGTATGAAAATTTCAGCCCACCACCGCGCCTTTTATTTTAAACAACTGGCTGAACTCATACACGCAGCCTTCCCTTTACCACAAGCACTGGCTTTAATTCATGAAAACCACGAAAACAGCATCATCAAACAGGCCTTGTCTGGGTTACAGTCTCAATTAAATCAAGGCAAACGCTTCAGCCAAGCTGCGGCACATGAACCGGCGCTGTTCACCCCCTATGCACAAGCCATGATAGAACTCGGTGAACACACAGGCACACTAGCCCTGTGTCTTACAACACTTTCACAAGCCACAGACCTTGAACACTCACTTAAACAGCAAATCAAAAATGCGCTGTTTTATCCGTGTTTACTCTTCATTACTTCAAGCATGTTAATATTTTGCTTACTGATTAGTGTCGTTCCTCAATTTGAAAAAATATTTCAATATCACCACTCAACCTTACCCGCCTTCACTTTATCTTTATTTTGGTTAAGTCATCACTGCACGATAATACTAACATCACTCATGCTAGTCCTGAGTGCCTTTATCCTATGGCAAAAAAGAATTAACGGTGCCTCAATCACAACACTGATTTTCCAACTACCACTACTTAAGCCTTATTGGCAACGCTACCAACTACTTCAATTTTTAAACGCCTTCACACACGCCCTGAAAGCCGGCTTGCCCATTGATGCCGCCTTAAAACTCTCAGGCAACGTGACGCACTCACCCGTCTTGCAAAATGCCATCCGCGGACTGCGTCTACAGCTCCACCAAGGCATTCCCTTACACACGGCTGTGCAAACACACGCGTGTTTTCCGATCATCCTACGCCCATTTATTCAAACGGGTGAAGCCACCGGTCAACTTGAAAATCTTATCGAATTTGCACATCTCCATCTCCAAACCCAATGGTTACACCAACTACTCAAACACACGCGTTTACTTGAGCCCTTGATTCTCCTCATTCAAGGTGTTTTAATCGGAGGAGTTGTCATTGGACTTTATTTACCCATTTTTAACTTAGGGACACTTCTGTGATGGATCTCATTAATTTCTTTTACGACAATCCCGAACAGTTTTTAATAACCGTCACGATTATCAGCTTATTCATCGGCAGCTTTTTAAACGTGGTGATTTACCGTTTGCCAAAAATGATGGAACAAGCCTGGAGTGAAGAATGCCGGCACTTTCTCGGCCTGAAACCGCAGCCTGTTGAAGATAATCCCTTAAATCTTTGCCTGCCCGCCTCACACTGCCCGCAGTGCAAAAAACCTATCAAGCCCTGGCACAACATTCCATTATTCAGTTATTTGTGGCTGCGTGGTCGCTGCGCTGCGTGCAAAGCACGCATACACTGGCGTTACCCCTTCGTTGAATTTTTGACGGCAGCAGCCTCATTCTCAGTCACCGTTCACTTTGGGGTGTCTGTCGCAACACTATTCGCCCTTGTTTTCACTTGGATTTTGATATGTTTAACCTTCATTGATATTGAACACCACTTACTCCCCGACCAACTCACGCTTTCACTACTCTGGATAGGCTTACTGGCAAGCATAGGCAATTACTTTTGTACCCCGACTGATGCCATCTTAGGGGGGCTTTTCGGTTATTTAATTTTTGCCGGCGTGCAATGGGTGTTTCACCTCGTCACCGGTAAAGTTGGTATGGGTCAAGGAGATTACAAACTATTAGCTGCACTGGGTGCCTTCTTTGGTTGGCAATTATTACCACTCATCATTTTAGTTGCTTCGCTCACAGGCATTCTATTTACCCTCATACACCGCATAGGGAAAGGCCAATTTAAAAGCACACCCCTACCTTTCGGACCTTACCTCGCTTTAGCAGGCTGGGTGGTGTTACTCTACGGAAATCAAATGATGCGTGTCTATTTAAATTATATAAGCTAAGGATCACCATGCTCATCATCGGGTTAACCGGCGGCTTAGGGTCAGGCAAATCAAGCGTCGCTGCACTTTTTGGAAAATACAATATTCCTGTGCTCGACGCTGACCTCATCGCACGTGAACTCGTTGACGTTGGCAAACCTGCCTACCACGCTATTGTTGAGCATTTTGGCAAAGACATCTGCCAACCCAACCAGCAAATCAACCGCGGCAAACTTCGCGACACCATCTTTTCAAACCCAGCTAAACGCCGCTGGCTTGAGGCGCTGCTACACCCCCTCGTGAAAGACGAACTCGCCGCCCAATTACAAACCCAGACGGCGCCTTATTGCATTGTGATGATTCCCTTACTGATTGAAACGCTACCCTACCCTTATCTCGACCGCATTCTCATCGTTGATGTAAACCCTGAACAACAAATGCTGCGCACGATGGCGCGTGACCAACTCTCACGCGAAAAAATTGATGAAATAATAAACACACAAGTCAGTCGTGAAAAAAGATTAACCTATGCTGACGACGTGATACACAATGATGGCTCGTTTGAAATGCTTGCCACACAAGTGCAAGATTTACACAAATTTTATCTTGAACTTTCTCAAAAGAAATCCATATAAGTCTGTACAATTTGGAGTCAAATTATGCTAAGATACTGGAATCTGCCCAGTGTTGATGACAGCATGACTAACATAATTATCTACGAACAGCCGCTCAACGAAATCATTCGCGTTTGCCTGCGTCTTGAGCAGCTTTTTCAGCAGATTGATCATCAGCTTCCAGACACCTCGGAACTTGGCATGCGCAATCTCATTGCTTACATCATTAACGTGTTACACATTCTTGACCGGCCTGATTTAAAATCTAAACTCGCCAAGGAAATGAGTTATCACCTCAGCAATTTAATGCGCTTTAGCAATGCCCCTGATATTGACCAAAGCAAATTCTCCAAACTCACCAAACAACTTGATGAACATGCACGCGCACTCATTGATAGCAGCGGTAAAATTGGTCATCGTTTGCGTGACATCGAATTATTGAATATGCTGCGCTTACAACTCGCAAGCCCCGGTGGCGGTTGCAGTTTTGATATTCCGCTTTTCCATTACTGGTTAGCACAACCCGCCAAAGCCCGCCTAGCAACCATTAATGAATGGTTAAATGAATTCGCGCAAATTCGCGCTAGCATTTTATTGGTGCTTGAAATTGTACGTAAGAATGCAAAGATTGAAGAAAAAACAGCGGTGCACGGCTTTCATCAAGAACTACTCGACCCACAATCTAATTTACGCATGATGCGCGTTTCTATTCCTAACAGCATCAATGCTTACCCTGAAATCAGCGTCGGTCGTCACTTTTTAGGGGTGCGCTTTTATACCCCCAACATTGCCGAGCGCCCCGCACAATTTCCAGACGATATTACGTTTGAATTGGCTTATTGCCACTAACCTGTTTAACTGCCTCAACCATCATTGCTTGCGATGCCATTTTTAACTGCTGATGCAGCACAGTAAATTCAGCTTGAAGCGCTGTGACTAACGCTGGATGATTCAAATAATTCTCAATATGATTTGCAATATTCACAGGGATTGCCTGCTCTTGAATCAACTCGGGCACCAAAGGTTTATCTGCAATTAAATTTGGCAAGCCAACAAACTTTGATTTCACTAATCGTTTAGCTAACCAGTGCGTGATACGCGACATACGATAAGCAATCACCATCGGTTTTTTATATAACATCACTTCTAATGTTGCCGTACCGGAAGTTACCACAACCGCATCAGCTGCTGCGATAACATCACTTCCACGACGCAAAGTGAACATTAACGGCAGTTCTGGTGCAAGCGTTTGATAAAGTTTATAAAACTCATCAAAACGCGTTTGATTCGTTTGCGTGGTCACAAAAACCAACTGCGGGTTCTTTTGAAATAATATTTTTGCGGCCTGCAAATAAACAGGCCCCATGAATTTAATCTCTTGTCGACGACTCCCAGGCAATAAAGCAACCACTTTCGCTTCCGTCGCAATATTCAAAGCCGCGCGCGCTGCTAGCACATCAGGTTGCATAGGAATATTTTCAGCCATGGGGTGCCCCACGTATCGGACTGGCACATGATGTTTTTCATAAAACGCCGCTTCAAACGGAAACAAAGTCAGCATTAAATTCACAGCTTTTTTAATTTTTTTAATTCGGCCTTGACGCCACGCCCATACACTGGGACTCACGTAATGAATCACAGGAATGCCGGCAGCACGCAACTTTAATTCTAGCCCCAAATTAAAATCTGGCGAGTCAATGCCAATAACCACATCAGGCTGCATATTAATAAAGTGTTGATATAAATCACGACGTAGTCGAATGAGTTCTGGCAGGTGAAACAAAGGCTCAATGAAACCCATCATGCTCAAACGTTCGCTATCATAAAGACAATGGCAGCCTTCTGCTGCCATTAAATGCCCACCCATGCCTTCAATGCGTAAATCAGGATAGTGTGTTTTCAGCGCCTGAATAAGCTTCGCGCCTAACATATCGCCGGAAGCCTCTCCAGCCACTATCCCTATTTTCATCGAACAATTCCGGCATCAGAGTTTTGAATGAACTGAATTAAATTATCAACTTTCGGGTGATTCATTGATTTCATCAAATCAACCGCTTCTGTTACTGTGTGTCCGTTACGATAAATGACTTTATAGGCACGCTTTAATTGCAATAAAGCGTCTTCATCAAAGCCACGGCGTTGCAAACCAACCGTATTTAAACCAAATGGTTTTGCATAATAGCCTGAGACTTTCACATAAGGCGGCACGTCTTTGATCACCACAGAATTCGTCGCAATAAAACTATGCGAACCTACACGGCAAAATTGAAATACACCAGAAAAACCGCCGAATACAACATAATCTTCAACTTTAACGTGACCTGCTAAAGACGCATTATTCGAGAACACATTATCATTCCCAATGATGCAGTCATGCGCGATATGCACGTAAGACATAAATAAATTACGATCACCAATTTTAGTGAGTGATTGATCTTGCACGGTACCGCGATTAATCGTGCAAAATTCACGAAATGTGTTTTCATCACCAATTTCTAAACGCGTGGGTTCACCGCGATATTTTAAATCTTGTGGCGCTTCACCAATGGAAGCAAATTGATAAATTTTATTATTGCGACCGATGGTGGTGGGGCCTTGAATCACAACATGTGGGCCTATCCACGTACCATCACCAATTTCAACGTCCGCACCAATCACACTGTAAGCACCAATGGTGACATCTTTACCAATTTTAGCGCTGGGGTCTATCACTGCCGTTTCGTGTTTCACTTACTCACCTCGCGCTTCGCTATTAGACTTGCGAACACATAAAAACTCAGCTGAGCAAGCCAACTCATCGTCAACATAAGCTTCGCCCGCCAACTTCCAAATATCACGTTTAAACTTAACGACTTTCACTTCCAAGCGCAATTGGTCGCCAGGCTCAACCACACGGCGAAAACGCGCGTTATCAATGGCTGCAAAATAATAAAGGGAGCCATCTTCTGGGGTGGTATTGGTTGATTTATATGCCAAGACACCGCCGGCTTGAGCCATGGCTTCCAGAATTAATACGCCAGGCATGACAGGACGGCCTGGGAAGTGACCGTTAAAGAAATCTTCATTCATCGAGACGTTTTTCAAGGCAACAATAGATTCACCTGGCACCATTGAAATCACCCTATCAATTAACAAAAAGGGGTAGCGATGGGGTAAGTAGGTCAAAATTTCATGTATGTCCATGATATATTTCATATTATTTTCTCTCATGCGCTTCGTTAAGGGCTGATTCTAGTTTTTTAACACGCTCCATCAAGTTTTCTAAGCGATGGAAACGCGCATTGTTTTTACGAAACTCCGGCGTTGGCACTGCGCCAACGATGCCTGAGGAGTACATCCCCGGCTCACGGATGGATTTCGTGACGGCTGTCATGCCGGTAATAATGACTTGATCTGCGACCTCTATGTGCCCTGCAAAGGCCGAGGTACCGCCAACCATGCAATGCTTGCCAATGACGGTGGAACCCGCAATCGCCACACAGCCGGCAATAATGGTATGCGCACCGATGCGCACATTATGTCCAATTTGAATTAGGTTGTCCAGCTTTACCCCGTCTTCAATAACGGTATCTTCAATCGCCCCGCGGTCAATGGTGGTATTCGCGCCAATATCGACATCATTGCCAATGATAACACTGCCAAGCTGAGGCACCTTGTGCCATGTACCTCGTTGATTTGCAAAGCCAAAACCATCTGCCCCAAGCACAACGCCACTCGCCAAACGCGTCCGTTTGCCAATTTTCACGCGATCATAAATGGTTACCCGTGCGTCTATCTGAGAGCCTTCACCAATCGACACATCCGCCCCAATAACCGTCCCTGCGCCTATCACCACGCCCGTGCCTAAAGACGTACCTGAACCTATCACACAGTGCGGTCCAATAGCAGCTGACGGGTCAATGAATGTGCCGTCTGCAATCACAGCCGAGGGATGTATGCCTGGTGTCACCGATTGCATACCCTGAAAATGTTCAGCAATTTTCGCATAGGTAAAATACGGATTTTTTGCAATAACGAAAGTGGTTGCGGAGTCCTCTAACACATCAGCTTCTGAACAAATAACAGCACTCGCTGAAGTGTGAGTTAAATACTTTTTATAATTCGCATTCGTCAAAAAAGTAATGCGGCCTGCTTCAGCTTGTTGAATGGGGGCAACACCGGTAATTAAACAATCGGCATTTCCACGAATGTGAACTTCCAAACCTTCTACTAGCGCTGATAAAGGTATGCCATCTTGATAATGAGGTTGATTTTTCATGAGACACCCGCACTTAAAAAAATCTCCCCCAAGTGGGGGAGATTAATGATCATTAAGCAACAAAAAGACTAAGTAAATTAGCTTTTGTTGTTAAATTGTTTTGCCACATCTTTGGTAATATCGATGCTAGAACCAGGATATACCACAGCTTGTGAATCTAATACTAAGTTGTACTTTTGTGATTTAGCAATGCCAGAAACCACTGAGTTCAAGTCACCTAAAATATTTTGCATGACTTTACCTTGTTCTTTTTGAAGGTCTTGCTGATAAGCAACAACTTCTTTCACTAATTCAGAACGTTGATCGGTTAATTTCTTTTGCGTGCTATTACGTTGAGAATCGCTCATGGTGGGTGATTCTTTGTTAAAAGCGTCAACTTGATCTTGCAAAGTTTTTTGTTCTGCATTGATCTTGGTTTGACGATCTTTAAATTGGCCTTCCAATTTTTTGCTCATTGCTGCAACGCGTGGTGATTGTTGCAACACTTGTTGAACATTCACAACAGCGACATTTAAATCAGCAGCTTGGCAAACGGTCATACCGGTTGCTAAAGCAATCGAACCCACTAACAAACTTACTTTTTTCATGATCTTCATGATGCACTCCCAATAATGTTAAACTTTTATCCATGTCAAACCGACTTAGCATTATACCCCGATTATCGCGAAATTTCATCTTTTTATCAGAAATTTGCGCCCAAGGAGAAATCAAAGAATTTAGTCGAATCGCCGTGTTGCGGGTTCAGCGCATGCGCTAAGCTTATTTCAACTGGGCCAATCGGGGTAATCATATCAAACTCAACCCCGGTTGAAAAACGAATAGGGCCTGAATTTGTACTTTGGCCGCCGAAACCACGATTATTTAATGAGGTATAAACATTACCCGCATCAAAAAATGCTGTGGTTCTTAAATTATCAGAAATACCATTAGGGAAAATAACCCCTACACTTGCATCAGCCAACATATTACCGCCCATGGCTAAACCATTGGAGTCTTGTGGGCCTAAGGTGTAGCTTGAGTAACCGCGTACAGAACCAATACCGCCGGCGTAGTAGTTTTTGAAGAAGGGGTAATCTTGCACGCCGTGAAAACCATTCCCATAACCCAAGTCAGTTTGTGTGGTTAAAATTAATGTGTCGGTAATGGGGCGATACCATTTGTTATGGAAATTTAAAGTATAAAAACTTAAAGAGTCATTCGTGACTGGCACATAACCATCCACAAAAAACGTGCTAATTGCGCCGCGCGTTGGGAAAATAGCACGGTCGCGACTATCACGCGAATAACCTGTTTTTAAATCAATTTCCTGGAATCGTCGACCTTGTTCAACCGTGAAACGATTTAACTGCGCTGACACTTTGCCATTAATTAAGTTGAGCAAAGTGTTTTGATAACCCGCCCCCACTTGAATACGGTTGATAACACCATCTTCTTGACCCACAGGAATACCAAATAACACCCCTGCGCTATATTCATTGGTTGTGTAACCACTATTTACGCTGGTCACAGCACTGGGGTCGACTTTTGACATTGCTAAACTAAAACTACGGCTAATACCATCGGGTGTGTAGTAAGGGTTGGTGTAATCTATGCCATAAAATTGTTCGAATTGGCTATGCGAGAAATTCACCCCTAAATTATTACCCGTACCAAACACGTTTTTCTGGTCAATACCCGCGCCCAAAATCATGCGGTACACTTGCGAATACCCCAACTTCACAGAGGCTGTCGCGGAATTATCTTCTTCTACTTTATAATTCACATCGACTTGATCATCTTTGCCTTGAACGGGTTTAACCGACATATCAACATTGCGCACGTAAGGGAGCAAGCTTAAACGTTGTTTCGAGTCGTCAAGCTTTGAAGACGAAACGGGGGCTGATTCCATTTGTTGCAATTCACGACGAAGCGCTTCATCGTTGGTGCGGTTATTATCAGAGAATGAAATGTGACGCACATACATACGCTTAGCAGGGTTCACGCCTAAGTGAACAATCACTTCGTGAGTCGTGTCGTTGATTTCAGGGCGAATAGAAACGGTTGTGAAAATATAGCCTTCATCACCGTACAACTTATTAATATTTTTTTCAGCATCCAGTAATTTTTGACGCGAGAAAACATCGCCAGGTTTTAAATCAACGCGCTTCAATAAGTCAGCGGTGGTGTAATTCAGCAACTTGCCTTCGACACTAATCGATTTAATGGTATACGGCTCACCTTCACTCACCACATAGGTGACATCAACCGTTTTGCGATCAGGGGCAATTTGTGCTTGCGCTGATTTCACTTCAAAACGCAAATAACCTCTGTCCATATAATATGCACGGAGTTTATCTAAGCTAGATTCCATTTTTTCTTCGGAATAACGATCGCTTTGGGTAATGATGGTGAAGATACCCGAGGTGGTTAAATCAAGCTGGCGAATTAAGGTGCTTTCTTCAAACACGGTGTTACCAATAATGGTGATGCGTTTTACCTTGGCAACCAAGCCTTCTTGGATATTGATAACCACTTGTAAGCGATTGCGCGACATGGGCGAGGTTGTGATTGTGACACGCGCATTATAACGACCTAGCAAATAATATTGCCCTAATAAGCTGGTGCGAATTTTCTCAAGCATTGCCGCGTTATAAACGCGACCTTCAGCGATGTCTAAGGATTTCATGACCGCCGTGAGTTTATCAGTGGGAATAACTGAATTGCCGGTAATCGTTAATTCACCGATGGTTGGGCGTTCAACGACTTGAATGATGAGTGTGCTACCATCACGACCTATCGATATTTTATCAAAGAAACCGGTTTTGTATAAGGCTTTAACAATTTCGCCTGATCTTGACGTTGATAAGGCTTGTCCGACTTTAATAGGGAGATAACTTTGAACGGTTGCTGCGTCAACGCGCTGCAAGCCTTGATATTCAATATGACGAACGACAAACGTTTCCGCGAAGGCGGAACCGACTACGCACTGTACTAACAAAAAAATAATGGCAACAAGTTTTTTCATGGCGTTAGTCTTAATTACGACCCTGTAATAGTGAGCAGCCAATTATCTGGGGTTTTACAATGAAAATCCAGCTTTTTTGGCTGCTATGTTATTTTCTCGTCAAGAAACCCACTGACCGAGCAAAAATGCACCCAATGCAAACACAGGTGCAGCGGCTGTTAAGCTATCAATACGATCTAACAAACCACCGTGACCGGGCAAGAGTGTGCCAGAATCTTTGGTGCCCGCAACGCGCTTCATTAAACTTTCAAACAAATCACCCAGCACCGATGCAAACATTGTCATCATGCACAACCCAAAAATCCACGACCAAAACTGCTTCGGCGTACCACCAAACCAAACGGCGGCCAGTGTTAACACAAACGTGAAAAGAATAGCGCCTGTTAATCCTTCCCAGGTTTTACCGGGGCTAACAGCTGGCAATAGACGTCGTTTGCCAAAATATTTTCCTGCAAAGTAAGCTGATGTATCAGCCCCCCAAATTAACACAAACAAAAAGGTTAAAACGTAAATACCACCGGGTTCATTGCGCATTTGATTAATGGCAGCCCAGCACGGCGGCAACACGAACATGCCCATCAAAGCGCGTGCAATCACGGCGTTTTTCAAGCGATTTTCGCCCTTAGGAAAAACTAAAATCATGCCTAAGGCAATTAACCACCACACAAAAGCGATTAATAAAATTAAAGGAATCGGGCTGAAAACCACAATCATGAAAACACAAGCCATTGCAATTAAATAAAGTGAACGGCCAAACGCGGTTTGAATACCAGAAAGCCCAGCCCACTCCCATGCAGCGGCTAAACACACCAAGCCGGTAATGATGCAAAACATCGGTGGTGTTGCAAAAAATAATAAAGCTAAAAATAAAGGAATTAAAATTGCGGCTGTGATAATTCGGGTTTTTAACACGCTTGATCCTTAGGGGCTTGCCCACCGTAACGACGTTCTCGTTTTGCAAATTGCAATAACGCTTCGTCTAATGCAGCCTCATCAAAATCAGGCCACGCTTTGTCTGTGAAAAATAATTCGGCGTATGCTAATTGCCAAAGCATAAAATTGCTTAAGCGTAATTCGCCGCTGGTACGAATGAATAAATCAGGGTCGGGCAAATCAGCAAATGAAAGCTGTTGCGCTAATTTTTCTGGCGTAATCTCACTGCTGCGCAATTCGCCGGCTTCAACAGCAACGGCTAATTTTTTTGCGGCTTCAGTAATATCCCACTGCCCGCCGTAATCGAGTGCGATGAGCAAAACCATCGCTTGATTGGCTTGCGTTAATTGTTCAACAGAACGCATTTTTTCTAATAATTTTAGATTCAAACGCGACCGGTCGCCAATAAAACGAAGTTGCACGCCGTGCTCGTGAAGTTGCATCACTTCGCGCTCTAAGCCCATTAATAGTAAATCCATGAGGGCAGAAACTTCATCCACTGGCCGACGCCAATTTTCGCTGCTAAAAGCAAAGAGGGTTAATACTTTAATACCGCGGCGCAAACATTGCTTTACAATTTTTCTCGCCGCCTCAACACCGGCCTTGTGCCCAGCAATGCGCGGTAAAAACCGGCGCTTAGCCCAACGCCCATTGCCGTCCATGATAACGGCGAGATGAGCGGGCAAAGGCAGTGTATCAGTCATGAGTAATTAGATAGCCATTAAATCAGTTTCTTTCGCTGCAGCTAATTGATCAACTTCAGCCACAAATTTATCGGTAACTTTTTGAATGTCGTCGGTTAAACGGCGTTCATCGTCTTCCGTAATGGTTTTGCCTTTCAATAATTCTTTGGTTTCAGTGTTGGCATCACGACGAACGTTACGCACACTCACACGCGCACCTTCAGCTTCTGATTTTAACACTTTAATTAATTCGCGACGGCGCTCTTCGTTCAAAGCAGGCATAGGGACACGAATAATATCGCCTTGGCTGGCTGGGTTTAAGCCCAAATCAGAATTTAAAATCGCTTTTTCAATTTTTTGTGACATGCCTTTTTCCCAAGGCGTAATCGTTAGCGTACGTGCATCAGTGACGCTGATATTCGCCACTTGGCTAATGGGCATTTCTGAGCCGTAATAGTCAACGCGAACGTGATCAAGAATGCTAGGGTGCGCACGACCTGTACGCAATTTTGCAATTTCATTTTTAAAGGCATCAACGCACTTACGCATGCGCCCTTCGGCATCTCTGACAATGGCTTGACTCATTGCTTATTCCTCATCTTGTATTAGCGTGCCTACATCTTCGCCTAAAACGATTTTCCGTAGGGCACCTTGTTTATTCATATTAAAAACGCGCAGGGGTAAATTATGCTCTTGGCATAAAAGAATAGCGGTTAAATCCATCACGCCTAAACGCTGGCTAACAACTTCATCGTAGCTTAAGCGTTGGTAACGTTCTGCATTCGGATTTTTAATGGGGTCTTCGCTGAATACACCTTCAACTTTCGTTGCTTTCAAGACAATATCAACGTCCACTTCAATGCCGCGTAAGGCTGCAGCCGAATCTGTGGTGACTAAAGGATTGCCCGTTCCACCGACCAAAATAACGACACGGCCTTCATCTAGACACTGACGCGCTTTCGCACGGTCGTATTGGTCTGTCACGCTCGGTACACCGAACGCAGACATAATAGTGACAGGAATGGATTTTTTCTCGAGGGCTTCACGCAAAGCTAAACCATTAATAATGGTGGCCATCATGCCCATTTGGTCGGCCGCAACGCGGTCAAACCCAGAGGCACAAAAATCAGCACCGCGAATGAGGTTACCTGCGCCCACGACTAAAGCGACTTGCACGCCAAGTTGTGTCACACTTGCCACTTCTTGGGCGATGCGAGAGAGTTTTCCCGCATCGATTCCAAATAAATGATCTCCCTGTAAGGCTTCACCACTCAGCTTGAGCAAAATACGCTGGTATTCCGTTGTCGCTGTTTTTTCCATGTGTTAAGTCACCTTATCGGCTTTGAACTTGAGACATCACCGCTTCTTTAAAGTCTTCGACGACTTTTTCAATGCCTTCACCCACTTCAAAGCGATGGAAAGCAATGACTTTGGCGCGATGTTTGCTTAACATGCTGCCCACGGTCACTTCAGGGTCTTTCACGAAGGGTTGACCCACTAAGCTGACTTCATCAAGGAATTTCTTGAGTCGGCCGCCAACCATTTTTTCAATGATTTCTTGTGGTTTGCCGCTAGTCGCTGCTTGTGCCATGTAAATGTCTTTTTCCTTCGCGATAATGTCTGCTGAGACTTGTTCAGGAGACACAACGATAGGACGGCTTGCAGCAATGTGCATAGCAATGTCTTTTGCAAGATCAAGGTTGTCAGTATCTAACTCAACTAACACACCAATGCGAACGCCGTGTAAATACGTGCCGACGGTCGCTGCTTTTGCAAGCACTATACGACGAATTTGAACGTTTTCGCCCACTTTGGTTACCAAAGCCAAACGCGCTTCTTCAACGGTTTGATTGCTGCCTGCTAAGGTTAAGGTATTGAAAACGGCAACGTCTTGTTGACCTGAGGCTAACGCGGTTTCACCAACAGCTTGCGCGAAAGCTTTGAAGTCGTCGTGACGTGCAACAAAGTCGGTTTCGCTGTTAATTTCAACCATGGCGGCGGTTTTACCATCGCCGTGAATGACCACAGCGCCTTCAGCTGCCACACGGCCTGCTTTTTTACCGGCTTTGGCAGCGCCAGACTTGCGCAATTCTTCAATCGCGGCTTCTAAGTCGCCGTTGGTTTTTTCAAGAGCCTTTTTGCAGTCCATCATTGCGGCGCTGGTGCGCTCGCGTAATTCTTTCACTAACGCTGCGGAAATAGGTGCGCTCATGTGTCTACTCCTTATTTCGCGTCTTCGGCGTCGTTGGTTAAATCGTTGCCGCTGTTTTGTGCTTCTTCTAAAGCAATGAATTCATCTTTAGAGTCGCTATCAACCACGCTTGCACGGGCTTCAAGGATTGCATCAGCAACCGATTTAACAAAGTAACGAATAGAACGCGTAGAGTCGTCGTTGCCAGGAATAACATAGGTAATGTCATCTGGGTTGTTGTTGGTATCAACGACACCAACCACTGGAATACCTAAACGGTTCGCTTCACGCACTGCGATATCTTCATGACCAACGTCGATCACGAAAATCACGTCAGGGATACCGCCCATGTTTTTAATACCGCCTAAGCTGATGGTCAATTTTTCTTTTTCACGTTCTAAATTCAAAATTTCTTTTTTGGTTAAACGACCAAATTTGCCCGACTCAAACATCGCTTCAAGTTCTTTTAAGCGTTTGATGGATTGACGAATGGTTTTGTAGTTGGTGAGCATGCCGCCTAACCAACGACGATCAACGTAAGGCATTTTGCAGCGTTCAGCTTCTTCTTTAATAATGTTTTGCGCTGCATATTTAGTACCAACGAATAAGATTTTACCTTTGTTAGCCGCAACACCGCCGATGAAGTTCAAGGCGTCTTGAAACAGTGGCTGGGTTTTGCCTAAGTCGATGATGTGAATTTTATTGCGTGAACCGTAAATGTAGGCTGACATTTTAGGGTTCCAGTAACGGGTTTGGTGGCCAAAGTGCACACCGGCTTTTAACATAGCTTGCATTGAAACGATAGACATATAAAACCTCTTTTAAAGTTTGGGTTAAGCCTCCGCCTGCCCTGATAACCAACCCGTTCGCTAAAACAGGCACCCGGCAACAGTGATGACAGACGTGCGGACTATTTAAATGGTTGCTTAATTAAGCACGCCTTTATACCATAGAACCTCCATAAAACCAATATTATGTGTGAATAATGACTCAAATTACGATCAACACTGCTGAAGACATTCAAAAAATGCGCGTTGCTGGCAAGCTTGCCGGCCAAGTCCTTGAAATGATAGGGCCTTTTGTTGTTGAGGGGGTAACAACCGATGAACTCAACGACCGCTGCCACGATTACATTGTGAACACTCAGCAGGCCATTCCTGCCCCTTTGAATTACAAAGGCTTCCCAAAATCCATTTGCACCTCGGTCAATCACCAGGTCTGCCACGGCATTCCGGGCACTAAAAAATTAAAGGCTGGTGATATTGTGAACATCGATGTCACAGTCATTAAAGACGGCTACCACGGCGACACTAGCAAAATGTTTGTGGTCGGCCAGCCTTCTGTGTTGGCGGCTCGGTTAATGCGCGTGACACAAGAATGTCTTTACTTGGGTATTAAGCAGGTGAAACCCGGCGCCCATTTGGGGGATATTGGCTTTGTCATTCAACAGCATGCTGAGGCACACCATTACAGCGTTGTGCGTGAATATTGCGGCCACGGCATTGGAAAAGTCTTCCACACTTCACCGAATGTATTGCATTACGGGAAAGCCGGTACAGGCGTTGAAATGCTGCCAGGTATGATTTTTACCATTGAACCGATGATTAACGCGGGTAAAAAAGAAATTAAATTATTGCCCGATCAATGGACCGTGGTCACGAAAGATCACAGTTTATCAGCCCAGTGGGAACACACGGTGCTCGTTACTGAAACAGGGTATGAAATTTTAACCTTACGCGAAGAAGAATCTGTTATTTAATTTATCTTAGGAGTGAACTATGTTTGAATTACCCGCCCTTCCCTATGCGATGGATGCGCTTTCTCCCGTGATTTCGAAAGAAACCTTAGAATATCACTACGGTAAACATCACCAAGCTTATGTGAATAACTTAAACAATCTTGCTAAAGGCACTGAATTTGAAAACATGAGTCTTGAAGATGTCATTATGAAATCCAGCGGTGGCGTGTTTAACAACGCAGCGCAAATTTGGAACCATACGTTTTATTGGAATTGCATGACACCAAAAAGCAGCGGTCAGCCTAGCGGCAAATTAGCGGATGCCATCAATCAAAAATTCGGTTCATTTGACGAATTCAAAAAAGTATTTACGCAATCCGCTGTGAGCTGCTTTGGGTCAGGCTGGACGTGGTTAGTGAAAAATGCTGATGGCAGCCTTGACATTATGAACACCAGCAATGCTGGCATCCCGATGAAAGAAGGCAAAAAAGCCTTATTAACGTGCGATGTTTGGGAACATGCGTATTACATTGATTATCGCAATGCACGCGCAGGGTATGTTGAAAATTTCTGGAAGTTAGTCAACTGGGATTTTGTTGCCGCGCAATTTGCATAAGTTTTTAAAAAAAAAACGCGTTTTCGTATAAAATACAAAAGCGCGTTTTTTATTGATCACACCGTTTTTCGGGTGCTTGGGTCTAGCGGTGCTGGCTCTTGATCACCACAACCGAATTGTGCTTGATGTCGATATTCTTTAAATAATTTTCCTTGTTTTAAAACAGCCACCTTTCCACTACTTAAGGGCTTATAGTCTTTTACAATTTTTCTTCCCTTCATCCCTTTAACGTACTCTTTATAGTCTTTCACTTCTTCTTTCGTTTCAAACATTAAAAAACCATATTTATCCGGACGACTGCGTTTGCCCGCATAGATTTTGTTATTTTCTTTACAATACAACGCGGGGCGCTGCACCATGCTACGTGTATTATAATTATTTTGATCATCAATATTCATTTCCATTTTTTGTTTTGGCACGTGACGTTTTGCATGAACCAACGTTGCCTGCAAATAAACGGGGTGCATTAATTCATCAATATTACAATCGGCCTCTTTACGAATTTCGTTGGCCAATGCAATAAAGCAAGAACGCGCTAGTTTCGCAGCATCTTTGACCGTCATGCGCTTTAATTGCATACGATAAAGTTTAGTGAGTGATCTTGCGATAGTTTCAACATCTTCTTCCAGTGTTTCGCGATTCAAACGCTCATAGGCTCTTTTGTATTGTTTTTCTTTTTTACGATCGCGATATTTATTCCAAACAATCATCCCTGCAATACCAGCGGCCGTTGGCGCAATTGTCGCACCCGCTGTAGCAACCGCTGAAATCACACTAAACGCTCCCAATAACGAAATCACAATACCTGAGGTTGCAACGACAACACCGATACCTTCTTTACCGACTTTATCTTTCCATGATTCATTGTGCCCAGCCATGCCCGTTGCGAGCAAATTCACTTCGTCGTAAAATTGCATGAATCGGCTAACAAATTCGCGTCTGAATACATAAATTGGGTTATCTGATTTCGTGGCTGAAATCGATGTTCGCTTATTGTCGCTGTCACTAAGATTAATTGCCTTATAAGCGTAAGTTTTATGGGAAATGGATTGTAATGTCTTCCTCGTTTTAAATAACATACCGCCTCCTTGTTTTGTGTGCTCCGGATTCTTTCCGATCCTCACTTAACTTTAGACGGTGAATATTAAGAAAAGCTTAAAAGTCGATATTTCTTGTTCAAAGCCCTCTTATTTCAATACGTTACCCCTGGTTTAGTTTCTGTAAAAAAATTGACAAATTGAGGGGGTTTTTTAATAATGCCTTAAGAAAATGCTGGTAAAGTGAACATCATCTAAAAAAATGAAATTTAACAAAAGCGAGGTATTTTATGTCAGCCAAACGTCAAGCAAAAAAGAAAATCGCATTAATTACAGAAATCATTCAATTACTGCGCGAAACGGGATGTATTAGCGATGCTGCGAAAGAAGATAAATATAAAAAGGCTGTTGTATTTAACGACGGCAATACGCTTACTTATTCCCCTAAGACAACCAATTTAACTTTTACAAAAGGGATACCGGGAAAATTTTCTCAATTTCCATTCTTTCTTACTAACACTAGCTATTTTTTACGCTTAACTGATTTATCACTTGAAAAACTCCTAGAACTAAAAGCACAATGCAATGCCTTTATTACAGAACAAAACACCACGTCACAAGGTGTATGTGCCCAGAATCAAGTAATACATTATTTAAATCATCTAAAAAGACCGCTTAAGAAAATTGATACCGATGCATTGGTTGATGATTTAAAAAATTTAAGACAGTTAGAACAAAATGCTACCCCAAATAATTTAGATCAAAGAACCGAATTAGCCACCAAACTTGCGGAAACAGCACGTGAACTGGCTGCGAAAAAACGCTCATATCGTGTTATTGCCGGTTTGATCATTTCTGCGATTGCTGCAACGTGCTTAGTTCTTATACCAATTTCCCCTGTAGTAGGTCTTATTCTTGCAATCGCACAAATTATCGTTGGCGATAAACCCAGGAAAAAGGAACCAGAGCCTTTATACATCGAAAAAATTCTGGACGATCAAAGCATCTTGAGCAAAGCTTCAAAAACAATCACGCTCTTCGCACAACAAGTCCAAAAACCGGCTCGCAGCGACGAACCAGCGCTCAATCCTGGTGGTTTATTAAAACCTCAAAAAGCAAGTTAGCTTACACACCCTCTGAACTGCGCGAAACCCTCGCGCAGTTTTTTATTTTTTAAAAACTTCAATGGTTGGCGGATTACGCGGCGAAAAGCATGCCGCTAATCACGCCCTACCCATCTTTCGAGGGCAAAAGTAACGACGAAGCGTAGGGCGTGATTAGACAAACGTGTTTTTTACGTTTGGCGTAATCCGCCATCGATTAAAGCTTTTTAAAATTTTAAAAGCGTTTAGGGTTGGCGGATTACGCGGCGAAAAGCACGCCGCTAATCACGCCCTACCCATCTTTCAAATACCTCTTAACGACAAAGCGTAATTATCGTTTTTTATGGATACCAATTTTCTTCGTACATTCCCCTCCCCACCCAATGCTTAAATGAACTCGCTGTCCAATCATTAGGTGCACAAGCTAAACCGTGTTTGACGGGGTTGAAATGGATATAATCGAGATGATTTTTCCAATCATAAGAATCGCGAATAAGGTGTTCCCAAAAGCGTCGTTGCCATACTTCTTTTTCACCGTTTTCGTTTGATGCGGCCTGAAATTGAGATGAAAACGCGCGTTTGATTAAACGAATGCGGGTTGAAAAATCATGGTCGTTGGATGGCAGCTTAATCAAACAATGCCAATGATCAGGCAGCACGACCATCCCTTGCATGGAAAAGGGATGTTGTTTTTTAACAGATTCAATAGCTTTGTTAAGCAGAATAATATTTTCGGGTTTGTTGAAAATTAATCTTCGCTCGAAAGTGACGATGGTAAAGAAATAATAGGCTCCTGTTGCGTAATAACGGACGAATTTTGACATGGGTTGGCCTTGAAGGAAGTTAAAAATTGCAATTTTAATAGGATGGTTAATTTAAACAATATTGTAGAAATACAGTTTTTATTTTTTAAAAAATTTAAAGGTTGGCGGATTACGGTTTGTCGTTAAGATGCACTTGAACGAAGCGTAGCAACTGTCTTGTGAAATAAATTTCACGAGGCAGTTTCCACATT
>CBFGYM010000019.1:0-37790 GCA_965653045.1 uncultured Gammaproteobacteria bacterium | reverse complement strand
CACTGCCCTCGCCGTTCGCTGAATCTGCCGTCGTGGCCGACTCGCTCCCGGCGAGCGACCACTCGGTGCGATCCCGCGCACCGCCGGCAGATTCAGCTTCACGTCTCGGCGCTCGTCTTTATGCTCGGAAAATAGTAACGGCTACAAGCACTGCTTCGCTTTGTGCTAATGATCTACCAGCAGTAAAAGTTTTTCTTTTCCTTAAATTTTGCATCCATCCTTCAGGGATGAGGGGGAGGCCGCTTTTTAAAATAAAAAACCCCGCGGGTGCGGGGTTTTTTATTTTATTGATAAGGGGTTACTTTTTCTTCACTGGCGCGGTAATGTTTGAAATTTTGGATAGCACAGTTTCTGTTGGTGCTTTCTCAGGAGAAAAGAAACGAACGCTGTGTTTGCTGCCGTCTTTGGTCGTTTTCTGCTGTGTTGACGGGGCGGATGCTTCTTCGAGCCTATCCATTCTTTTCAATAACAAATCAAGGCGGGTCAGATTTGAGCTTTGTTTTTCGATAAGAGCAGTCGAGCTGTTGTCCTGGCCAGGTAAATCTTCAGAAGAAGGAGAGCGAGAAAGTGATGCTAAGTCTGATTGAGAAGACGATGGTGTGTAGCTTTCGGAATTTTCCGATGAAAGTGAATTCACGGGAGATAATTCATTATCCAACAGGTTAGATAGTTCTGTTGCATCAATTTTCGGCGCAGCTTTTTTCGCCTTGTGCTTGTCATACAAGGTTTTACCAATCAACACACCCATAAACGCGCTCAAGAACACGCCGGCTGCAATCCCGATGGGGGCAAGTGCAAAGTGTGCAAAGAGCATGACAACACCAACGCTGGCGATGCCCAGTCCGAAGGATGTGGCGCTTGTTAAGTGGATAGCGGTGACTTGCTTAAGCCCAGATTTTTTAACAGGGTCTTTTTCTTGAGTGGTCGCATAAATTGAACGGGCAGCTTCGTATAATTTCTTAGCCAGTTGAATCCCCATAATCCCCATAAATACATAAGGAATAATAGGAATAATCACAGCGGGTGCGATGAGCGAAGCAGCAATAATACCGGCTGTTGCTAAGCCATCACCCGTATTGAAAATCGCATTACGGATATTGGCGCGTGTGGGGTTTAACACCGCTTCAGCGATAGAAAGCCCGGCCGCAACGAGACCTAAAATGCCTAAAATAGGGAAAATAATGAAATTGAACGGTGGTGGTACTGGGCTGGGGCCGGCTCTGAATTTTTCCACAACGCTATATAGCATGGTTAGCATGCCGCCAATCGTAAAGCCTGTGGCCATATTCGCAATACCAACACGGCCGGCGTGTTTTGCACGACGCGCTAATTTCGCTTTTTCTGTATTCATATCAACGAGTAAAGGTTGGTTGACATCTGAGTTGTCTAATTCTATCGACTCAGACTCTGAGCTTGTGTAGCTGCGACTGCGGGATGAAAGCATGGTGTTTCTCCTCAAGCGTGCGGGTGGGTTTTGTGTTGTTATGGTTCATATTTTATTCAATTTTTAAAATAATGCAAATGATTTGCATCACCTAAAACAAAATCACTAAATCTTAATGAACTTTTTCTTTTACTGCAACGGGTTATGCGAGAATATCGAAAGATTAGGTCGAGGCTAACACTAACGGATGAGGGTTGGGCTGATGATAGACGAAACATTAGAAACCGCACAAACAGTTAATATTCCTCGCGCAAAGCACGCAAAGCGTAGTAAATCGGAACGCCGTTCACAAAAAAAATTACATAGAATAATTTATCGGCTGACCGATAATGCCAGACTGATTGAAGAATCTGTGCTTGAAAACGGCTGGCTGGGCATGCGAAAGAAAGCCGATGCCAGTTCCTATCTTTATCACCGCGAGCTAGACGAAATTGTTCAGAAAATGCACAGAATTAGTCTGGATTTATTCCTCAAGGTCGAAACCGCCGGCGTGCGTGTTTATGGGTCGGATGAAATCTTGCCTGACACCTTTCGAGAATATTTTTATGCCTCGCAACATTTAACCAATGCCGTGACGGAAGATATTTTATCAGCGCCTTCGTTAGCGAGAGCCTGTATGCGTATTGAGCGTTGGGTTGCTTTGTTAAAGTTAACGCACGAACGGCATGACTATTTTTCGGCGAATATTATTATGTTGGCATTAGCCTCGGCACCGGTTGCACGCTCCGGCTTAGAAGCTTTGTTAACGAAAACTGCCAAAGCCGTGTTAGCGTATTGCCAAAAAAAATATATCGACCATGCCTTTATGTTTAACGTACAAGCACATCGCTTGTTGATGGGAGAAGCGTTTATCCCTTTTTTGCCGGTTATCGCAAAGGGTCTGAGTTTCATTAAAGAAAGTGTTAGTACCAGCAACAAGAGTAAAGCAGAAATTGAAGAGATTACTGAAGAAAAACAAGAGCCGTATTACACGCAGTTAGCAACATTGAAAAATAAAATGTTAGCGAATAAGTTGACACGAAAAGAAGAATTGATTGTTCGTGAATTGAGAAAAGAGCCGTTGCTCTCTTTTGATAAGTTGTTTGATGCACGATCAGCCAATTGGGTATACCGCAAACGTAGAGAGTGGTTCAAAGTAAATTTAACAATGGCCTCTTTAAAAGCATTCGATAAGTCTGATCGATTTTATCTCGCGAAACAAGAAATAGAAGAACACATTAAAGCATTGCAAGCTTTGGGTGATGTCGCTGAATTAACACACACGCGTGTGATGATCATTATTCGTAACACAAAAGATAGAGAAAGTACTAAATATCATACCCTGAGAAGATATTATCGTACCAATGCAGCACAGATGACAAAAACAGAGAGGCATTTATTTTTGAAAATAATAAGCGCCTATGCTGATATTATTCACAATCAAGCGAAAGCTAAAAATATAGAACCCCGATTCAAAAAGCGTGAGCTGGTTGAAAGGGCTGAATCATTTTCAAGTGAACTCTCAAGTGATGCAGAAGACTCATCACACCATATGCGAAAACATTTCAGTTATATTGTTCAACGCGAAAAAGAGTTAGGCTTAAAAGCAGACTCACCCGTACTGCAAAGACGTTTAACGCGTGAGTCATTAGGGTTTTTTGAAGGAAAAGCAAGCCGGCGTCAACGTGAAAAGTCTAGCCGGGCTTTAGAAAGAAGCTTGAGTTTTTAATTAGGCAACCTGGCAGCGTAAGTTTTGAATAGTGCCTTCGCCTTTGTTTACAATTAATTTACCGGTAATGGTAACTGTTTTGCCGCCCGCATCGTTCACTTGGCAAGAGACCGTGTTAGGTTGAGTGTTTAATTGGAATTGTTGCAGATCAAGCACTGCCATCTTGGTGTCATTGCTTAAATCATCAGGCATGACCGGAAAGGTTTTGCCATTTAATTCTTTAATATTGTAGCAGCCAGAACCATACACACAGAGGTAATAATTATTATTGCCGGTTTTGTCGGTAATGTTGAGTTTCATTTGAGCGTTGCCATCGGCATAGGCAAATTGTGTGCTTAACACTGCAAACAGTAAAACTAACATTTTTTTCATTCGGTTCGCCTCGTTTTTTTGTGTGAATAAAATAATATCAAGTCTTGCTTAAGGGGGTATTAAGCCAAACGATTTTAAGGGAATTTTTTTAAAAATGCACGGATAGAAAAATAAGCTTAAAAATCAGCTAATTAAACGTCACTTGGGAATTCAATGAAAATTTCTTGCAGCGGAATGGCCTTTGCAACGGCGTCACCTTGCATATAATCGAGTCCCATTTCGCGGACTAAAGCGCGTAACTCATTGTTTTCAACATATTCTGCAATGGTTTTCACTTCTAAACGATGAGCTAAGGCATTGATCGATTCAATAATAATTTTATTGGTTTCAGATTTGTTTAGCTGGCGAATTAAGTGACCGTCAATTTTCACAAATTTTGAAGGGAAGTTTTTCAATTTATCGAAGGTGTTAAGCCCAGCACCAAAATCATCAAGTAAAATAAAACATCCTGAGCGCTCTAGTAAGGCTAAAAACTGAGAAAGGGTATCGTCGTGATGTTGTAGCGCTTTTTCAGTTAATTCAAACCCAAGGCGGCGATGCTCAATTTTGGTGAGTGAAAGAATACGAGCGAATTTATCAAGGAAAGATGGCGTATGAATAGATTGTGAAGAAAGATTAATGCTGAGAGAAATGTGTGGACGCTGAATGAGGTGTTCGGCTTGTTTAATCAAGAGCCGGTTTAACACCCATTCATCGATGGCAGGCATTAAGTGGTGACGTTCCGCAATTTTGATGAATTGCGAGGGCATGATTAGATTTTGATTGTCATCAACCATGCGAATTAATACTTCATAGAGCGTATTGTCAGAAGGGATTGAATGAGTGGGAAGCGTTTCGCGCACATAAAGTAAAAATTCGTCATTCTCAAGGGCTGAATTAATCCGTGGAACAATTTGGATTTCAGCGTGTAATTTTTCATTGATCGTTTTATCTTCGGTGTAAATAGTTACACTGTCGCCGCCCATGTGTTTTGCTTGATAGCATGCCATGTCGGCTTGGGCTAATAATTTTTCCATGGTTACTTCTTTTGGTTTGAAGGCGGAAAGACCAATACTTACGCCAATTTCGTAAGTTTTATCTTCCCAGTTGAAGCGATATTGTTTCACAGCATTCACAATCATGTCTGCGATATTTGCAGCATGACTCATTTCACAGTTGGGAAAAATAATTGCAAATTCATCGCCGCCGATTCTTGCGATGATATCTGAAGCACGTGTGCGTTTATTTAAAATGTCAGCAATATGCTTAAGCAATTCATCTCCGGCATGATGCCCGGCGGTATCATTCACAATTTTAAAATTGTCCAAATCAAGCATAGCGACTACGTGGGTGGTAACGTGAGCGCGTTCATCATTCAAATGATGTGCAAGTTTTCGTTCAAACTCACGGCGGTTAATTAAGCCTGTTAAAGCATCGTGTGTTGCTTGATGGGCTAATTCGTGTTGTAAACGCTGCGTGGTGGTCACGTCTTGCAAGACTAATACACAGCCTATCATTTCATCGTTCGCAGAGCGTAGTGGATTTGCAGTATATTGAACGAAATAGTTTTTGCCATGGGTTGTTACAAGGTTTAAATAATCAGTTGATTTAACAGTTTTCTTTTGTTCAAGGCATAAGTTGACGGGGTGAATAGTGCGACTGCTTTCATCGTCTTGTTTGAGTGTGCAAACTGAAGATAAGTCTTTTCCATGCAATTGGTGGGTGTTTTTACCTAATAATTGTTGTGCAACAGCACTCGTGAATGTAATTAACCCATTTTCATCAGTCACGATGACAGCATCGCCAATCGAGCGAAGCGTGATGTCTAAGCGTTCTTTTTCTTCGAATAATTCGTTGGTTAGAATTTTTTCTTCGGTAATATCCCAATTAATGCCAAGTACACTTTCCACCTGATTGCTTTTATTATAAATGGGTGTGGCTCGTGCACGAATATAGCGAATGTTCCCCATGCGCGTAATAATACGGAATTCTGAATCAAAATCTTGGCCTGTTGTGATGGTTGCTTGGAATTCTTTATTCACGCGATCTAAATCTTTCGGGTGTACGTGTTTTGCCCAGTCGCTTTCTTTATCGTGCGATTCATCAGCGCGTAAATCGTATAATTCAATCATACGATCGTCCCAATCCAGCTTACCTGTGCTGAGATGTAATTCAAAGACACCTATTTTCCCAGATTCAATAGCCAGTTTGAATCGTTCTGTTAATTTTTCACGTTCTGATTCAGCTGCTTTTAATAATTCGATATCTGTGTGTGTGCCGATTAAGCGAGAAGGTTTATTGTCAGGCGTGGTACTGATAATTTTGCCGCGATCGAGCACCCACTTATAATGCCCATCTTTACATTTCAAGCGATATTCAGCGGTATACACACTGGTAATACCATCGAGGTGCATTTTGATTTTCTTCATGACTTCGTGAGCATCATCAGGATGAATGCGTGAAAACCATTCATTCAGGTTTTCTGATATGTCGTCTTCATCGTAACCCAACATTTTCACCCAAGTGCGCGAGTAATAAATTTTATTCTCGGGTACATTCCAATCCCAAACCCCTTGAATGCCGCTCTCAAGAGCGAATTTCCAGCGCTGTTCACTGTCTTGTAAGGCTCTTTCTATCCGTTTACGTTTATCAATATTTTCTGTTTGTGCGATAAAGTAAATTAATTTTCCTTTTTCATCGCGCACACCAGAAATGGAAAGCATTACCCAGATAATATCGCCCTCTTTGCGAATGTAGCGTTTTTCCATTTGAAAAGTCTGGGCTTCGCCAGCCATCATTTTTTGTAAGATCATTAAATTTCTATCTAAGTCATCGGGGTGAGTGACTTCTTTAAAATTCATCTGCAATAACTCTTTTTCTGAATAGCCAAGAATGTCACATAAGGCTTTATTCACAGTAATCCATCGTCCGTCCGGACTCACCAACGACATCCCTAATACGGAATTTTGTATGGCGCCTCTGAATAATTGTTCGCTTTCTCTAATTTTGCTTTCGTAGAGGCTGCGCTGTTCAATTAAGTGTGAAATGATAATGGCAGGCACCATCGATAACGACATAAACAAATAGCCGTATTGTTTTAAAATATCAAGTGGGTAATTGAATGCGCCCGTCGGGTCTTGTCCAAGATAGGTTAAAAAACTCATGCCGGTGATTAAACAAACGACTGAGGTTGCAAATACATCGAGTTGCAATGCTATAAATATAAGGGTTAATGCAATAAATAAAAAGGGTGAGCGTCCAAACATAAATGAGACAAGTATCATTGAAATGGAAATGACATTCAATGCGATGGATCTAATCAATTCTTTGGGTTGCAGTATTGCCCGAATTTTATCTTGGCTATAAGTAAGCCCGACAGGCATTAACATTAAAATGCTGAGAATATCGGTAGAGGTCCAGCTTAAAGCGGTTTTGATGTAGTGTGCACCATCTTCGTGTTCGAATAAACTGCTGGCAGTGAAGCCCGAGAGAATGCAACCAATGATTAATGATATAATGATATACGGAATGCGTGGCATGGTTTGTGAAAAGGTTAGTAAGAGCATAGCAGGTAGCATTTCTACGCCGTTGCTAAATGCAAGACCAATGGAAATCGCAAAAGTTGACCCGGTTGATGCATTGCTGACGATGTTAGCGATTAACCCTGCACCGAAATACCACCATCTTAGCGAGGGTTCACCTCGAAAGATAATAATAAGCAATAGAGCATTGCTAAACCAAATTTGTGCAATATTTTCTGTGAATGAAATATAGATGCAAAAAATGCTCGTGAGTAGATAGAGCAAGCCCGCCATGCTGACTTTAAAAGCCGGGTGCTGAAAAATTTTTTTATTATGAATTATTGTGTCCATCTGTTTTGCACCAATCCCTTTGGTTTATCTCTTATTTTACCTCAAAAAGGGTGCTTTCGTAAAAAAAATAACTTAATGATTTTACTGAGAATGGTCAATTTTGAAGATTTTTTTCATTGGAGTATCATAGAAAGAAAGGGTAAACAGGGATGTCATGCGATGCATAATAACCATTTTAAACCTGCATGGTGGCTAAAAAACTCTCATCTGCAGACTATTTGGCCTGTTTTGGTTCGAAGGCAAGTTAAAGATCTTCCGCTCGAGCGTGAACGCTTAGAATTACCAGATGGTGATTTTCTAGATATCGACTGGGTAGGTAAGTCTGAAGTCGGTCGTCCTTTGGTTTTGATCCTTCACGGTTTTGAGGGCTCTATCGAGTCTCATTATGCCAAAAGCATGCTGCGATCTTTGCGTGAGCAAGGGTGGCGAGGTGTCTTTATGCATTTTCGCGGATGCAGCGGTGAACCGAATCGTTTGATAAAAGGGTATCACTCTGGGGAAACGCAAGATGTGGCTTATTTAGTTGAGCAAATTCGAAAACGCGAGTCAAAAACACGCATTGCAGGCATTGGTTACTCGCTTGGTGGGAACGTATTATTGAAGTGGTTAGGTGAAACGGGGGCGAAAAATCCTCTTTGTGCGGCCGTTGCGGTGTCTGTGCCATTTGAGTTGCATAAAGCGGCTGTGCGTATTCAGTCAGGCTTTTCACGTTTTTATCAATGGTATTTTTTATATTGTTTGCGACGACGTCTATATAAGAAATGTGAACAAGTGCCTTTTCCGGTGGCGCTATTGGGTTGGAATCAAATGCGCACTATTTTTGATTTCGATAATACGTTTACAGCTCCTGTGCATGGTTTTGAAAATGCGGAAGATTATTATCAAACGGCCAGTAGCCGGCAGTATTTAAGCAAAATTCAAGTGCCCACTTTATTAGTGCATGCCAAAGATGATCCCTTTATGACAGCCGATGTGGTGCCAACGGCTGATGAGCTTTCTCCATGCGTTCGTTTAGAGGTTAGCGAATCTGGCGGACATGTTGGGTTTGTGGGTGGGCGCTATCCCTGGTGCCCTGAATATTGGCTTGAATCTCGCATTCCAGCGTATTTGAGCGAGTTTTTGAAATAATTAACCTTGTTTTCAGGTTGTTTTAAGATTAATTTGATATGCTGGTCGTTTATTTAACGATAACTTATAAAAGTGTGCACCCATGCTAATACTTATTCTTTTCACAACAGGTTTAGTGGCAGGCACTGTCGATGCGATTGCAGGCGGCGGTGGCTTGATTAGCTTGCCTGTGCTGTTAAGTCTTGGGTTGCCACCACATCTTGCGTTTGGCACGAATAAGTTGCAGGGCACCATGGGCACCTTAATGGCGGTGCGACATTATTATCGCTCGGGCTGGATTAAACTTGAGAAGCTTTGGGTTGGCTTATTATTTAGCGCAATGGGCGGCATTGCGGGTTCTTTATTGACGCAAGCCATCAGTGGTGCAATCTTGAAAAAAATAGTGCCGATCTTGCTATTGTCTATTTTTGTTTATACGCTTTTTTCGCCGAAACTCGGTGATATTCAAAAACGAGCGCGCATTGCAGAAAAATGGTTTTTTCCGATGGCGGGTTTTCTACTGGGTGTTTACGATGGATTTTTTGGCCCGGGCACCGGTTCGTTTTGGGTGTTTGGCCTCACTTTCTTTTTAGGGTTTCAACTAACGAAAGCCACGGGGTATACCAAAATTTTTAATTTGAACAGCAGTTTAGCCGCAAGTTTGGCTTTTGCGATAGGTGGCAATATTGATTATCGTATTGCGCTTGTCATGTTGGCGGGGCAGTTAATAGGTGGACGTATTGGTGCGGGGTTAGCTGTGAAAAACGGCTCGACTTTAATTCGTCCTTTGTTTTTGACAGTGATATTTGTCACAATTGCTTCCATGGCTTATCGTGATCGGGAAGAATCGTTTATGTTTTTACATTTTGCAGCAGCGCATTTAATTTTTTCAGGCCTGGTGCTAGTCGCCGCAGGGGTGCTTTTGTTAAGATGGTCACAGAAGCGGGCACAATCAACCGCTTCGTAACAATCTTATCTCTCTCAAAGGCGAGTTTCCATGGGTGCATTTGTCGACTTCAGTTTATTCCGGCGTAATCCTAATTTCCGATATTTATTTATTGGTCAATTTGTTTCGTTTTTAGGAACAGCGATTACCGGTGTGGCACTGCCTTACCAAATTTACATGGAAACACATTCCACTTTAATGGTCGGGCTGTTGAGTTTGGCCCAATTATTGCCTTTATTAATCACAGCGTTAATAGGTGGTGTGTTTGCCGATCGTTATCACCGACGTTTATTATTATTGTTCGCCGAAAGTATTCTAGGTATCGGTTCTTTGTTGCTCGCCTGGAACGCCACTGCAACCACGCCGCATCTTTGGCCTATTTTCGTGATTGCAGCCGTTATGTCAGCGTTTAATGGATTGCATCGCCCGGCACTCGATAGCATGGTTCAGCAAATTGTTGCAAAAGCTGATTTGCCAACGGTGAGCTCCATGGGCATGTTTAAAATGAGTGTTTGCTTAATCGGCGGCCCTGCGATTGGCGGCGTGCTATTGGCAACGGCTGGTTTGGTGACCACCTATTTGGTCGATGTGGCCAGTTTTGCAATTTCATTATCAGCATTATTGTGTATGCGAGGCATTCCAAAGCCTGCCGGTTCACGCGATATTTCTGCATTAGCTGCTTTGGGTGAGAGTTTCCGTTATGCTTTTTCGCGCCAGGAATTAATGGGAACGTATATCGTCGATTTTGTCGCGATGGTGTTTGGTATGCCAACGGCCTTATTTCCAGCCATTGCCTTGTCTTTTGGCGGTGCAAAAACCTTGGGGTTGTTATATGCAGCACCTGCTGTTGGCGCTTTGATTTTGTCATTTATGAGTGGCTGGACGCAGCGGGTTGAACGTCACGGTGTTGCAGTCGCCGTGGCTGCAGGCTTGTGGGGGTTGTCGATTATTGGGTTTGGGTTGTCGTCTTATGAGTGGTTGGCTATTTTATTTTTAGTGATCTCTGGCGTGTTTGATGCGATTAGCGGTATTTTCCGCGGCATTATTTGGAATGAAACCATTCCTAATCATTTGCGTGGACGCATGGCTGGCATTGAAATGATAAGTTATTTATGCGGTCCTAAACTGGGTGATACAGAAGCAGGTTTAGTCGCGGCGGCGTTCGGTGTGACGGCCTCTATTGTGTCTGGTGGTGTGTTATGCGTTGTGGGTGTTGCCATTTGCAGTTTATGTTTGCCAAAATTTTGGAAATATAAATCGTCTATTCCAGGGGAAAGTGTATGAACTCTTTTTTTCGCGGCGCAGGATATTTGTTGCATGGATTTGGTTTGTTAACGCAATCGGGTTTAAAGCGTTTTGTGGTGTTGCCCTTACTTGCGAATATTGTGTTGTTTGCCATTTTATTTTTTACAATGCGACATTACGAAGGTGAATTAAGTGCGTGGCTTGTCGCGTTATTGCCGTGGTGGCTGCAGTGGCTAGATTGGATTTTAGGTATTTTCTTTTTTACAGGATTTGCAATCTTTTTTGTGTACGCGTTTGCAACCGCTGCGAATTTAATTGCTTGCCCGTTTAATAGTCTTCTATCTGAAAAAGTAGAATATGCCTTAACCCAACAAAAACAATCGGAGCGTACCTGGTCGGGGGTTGTCAAAGATGTGCCGCGTGTGGTGGGTCGGCAGTTTGGTTTAATTTTTTATTATCTACCGCGCGCCTTGGGTATTTTCATTTTGTTTTTTATTCCATTGGTCAATGTACTCGCAGCGCCGGTGTGGTTCTTATTTAATGCTTGGTTTATGGCGATGCAATATTTGGATTATCCGACAGATACAAATCGTTTGAATTTTCGTGAGATGCAGGCTTGGATGGGGCGGCATCGGTTTCAGTCATGGGGGTTTGGGTTTGCGGTGTTGGTTGCTTTAATGATTCCGGTGGTCAATTTTTTTGCAATCCCGGCTGCCGTTGCCGGGGCGACAGCGTTTTGGGTGATGGAATCTAACGGGCGTGATTGACGGCGTGCTTAGGCTCGCGTAAATTGTTTCCCTTTTCTAGCAGGGCAGGTTTATGTCTTATTTAAATATTGCAGGTTATCAATTTACACCCGTAAACGACCGTGAAGGGTTAAAGGCAACGCTTTTGGCGTGTTGTAGTCGTTTGGCGCTAAAAGGCAGTATTTTAGTAAGTTCTGAGGGACTTAATATTAGTTTGGCAGGCGAAGAGCCGGCAATTCGTGTTTTTCAATCAGCCTTGAGTGAGTTGCCTGGTTTTGAGAGTATCCGTTTTCATGAAACTTATTCTGAGTTTGTGCCTTTTCAGCGTTTAAAAGTGAAGTTGAAAAAAGAAATTATTACCATTCGTCACCCTAATACCACGCCTGATGCTGAGCATCGTGCACCGTCTATCTCGCCGGAAGAATTAAAACAATGGCTTGATGAAAAGCGCGATATTACCTTGCTGGATACGCGCAACGAGTATGAAATTTCTGAAGGGGCGTTTGAAAATGCCGTTAACCCACACATTCAGCATTTTACGGAACTCGCTGGCGCTGTTGAAAACTTAGATAAGAAAAAGCCAATGGTGATGTATTGCACCGGCGGTATCCGATGTGAGAAGGCCGCCCTTTTGTTACAAGAACAAGGGTTTGAAAATGTATATCAGTTAGATGGTGGTATACTAGGGTATTTCGCCAAGGTCGGTGGAGCCCATTATGAAGGACGGTGTTTTGTGTTTGATGAGCGTGTGGCGCTGGATACATCGCTTCGTTACTAAGTCTTTTTTTGCCATTCTTTTAAGCGGGTTGGCAGCGCAATATACATGGGCTAACTCGCTGCCTAATTTTACCTTTCTTTCCTTGGCCGATATCCACTTTGATCCGTTCATTGCGTGTTACGGATCGAAAATTAAACCTTGCCCCGTGTTTCGCATGTTGGCAGATGCGCCGATTCAGCAGTGGCCTGGCATTTTAAATAAATTCGATACCCGTGCGCCGGCGCATGGGTTAGATGCGGGTTATCCGTTGTTCATGAAAACCTTATCAGATGCAAAAGTCATTGCAGCGAAAAATAATGCGAAATTCGCGTGGGTGTTGGGGGATTTTCTCGGCCACGATTTTAAGCGTTATTATCGTAAATATAGTTTAGATCAATCTTATGAAGGCTATACCGCGTTTATGCGTAAAACGATGGCGTTTATAGCGTGGCAAATTAACACAGCATTTCCGACCTTAGATGTTTACCCTGTGCTTGGGAACGATGATACCTTGCATTATAATTATCAAGTGCAACCGGGTGGTGCTTCGTTGAATGCACTGGCGGCGATCTGGTCTCCATTCATTAAATCTACTCATAATCGAATGCGCTTTTTAAGCGCTTTTCCAGTTGCGGGATATTATTCGGTGTCGCCACCGGATTTGCCAAATTTAAAAATCATTGCGTTAGATACCGTTATTTTTTCGCATAAATCAAAAAAACAATCGACTGATGCAGCGGCTAAACAAGAATTAGCGTGGTTAAATGCCCAGTTGAATGATGCTGAACAAAATAAACAGCGCGTGTTTATTTTAATGCACATTCCCATGAGTATTGATTTTAATATTACGTCAAGTGTGAAATTATTTACGATCGTAAAATTGTGGAAGACGCCGTTTGTGTCGAGTTTTGAGGATGTTGTGCAAAAACATCAAGCAGTCATTGACGGTATTTTTTCGGGGCATTTGCATGAAAATTGGTTTCATTGGTTGAATTTTAATGATGAACATAGCATTGCGCAAAGTGGTACGGTGGCAGTAGCGCCTATTTTTGGAAATGACCCGGGGTTTAAAATATTTTCTTATGAAGGTGAAAAGGGTGAGGTAGGCGAAGCGGTGAATGCGACTTTGCGTTTAGATGATTTTTCACCGGCTGAATTCGGCTCGCAGCATTACGATGAAAACGGTGAAGGCTGCGAGACCTGTGGTTGGTTGAGCGGGTTGCGCGCAGTGTTTTAAACGTGAGCGAACGCGAGTGCGAGTCCGAAGAAAATTAAAAACACGCCGAGGATTTTTGAGATATAAAACTCGGCTTTTTTAAGGGTTTTCATGATGCGTGGGTGTGAAAGCATCAGTGCCAGCGATGAAAACCATAAAATAATAATGACAATCATTTCTGCTGCTATGCCGAATAAAATGAATGCTGGTGTATGGGGTTGAATGACGGCAGTGAAAATGGCTAAGAAAAATAAAGTCGCTTTGGGGTTGAGTAAATTACATAAAATACCTTGTTTTAAAGCGGTGCTTGCTTTCATGTGTGCGTGGCGATGTGGCGTTTGCCCGTTGTCTTGAATTTTATTGGTTTTTTCGAGTAGTGCACCTGTGCCGAGATAAAATAAATAACCGGCACCAATAATTTTGATGGTATTAAATAAGAAATGTGAATTGGCAATGGCAAGTGCAAGACCCAGTGAGCAATAAGTAATGTGAAATCCACAGGCAATCCCAATACCAATGGCCGTATAAATCCCTGCCCGCGTATTGTATTGAATGGTATTCTTCGTCACCAACGCAAAATCAGGTCCTGGCAACATTGCCGAGAGTAACATCAACACCCCAATGGTGAGAAATTGCGAATACATGATGCGTCCTTTTGTGGATTTGAGTTTGTATCATACGGCATGCGTTGAAGGTTGGGTAGGGTGGGTGACGCTTCGTTTGAGTTAAGTGGGGGAGACAGAAATTTCTAATTTTTCAGAAAAACTCACAAAAAAATTGACCTTTCACCATTCTTTCACTAAAATAATCTTGTTTAACTCACCGAGATGTTTTCATGGTTACCCCAGTACAACAACGCGTTTTTGATTACATCGAAACTCACCTCGAACGCGAAGGGTATTCGCCGTCGTTATCTGAAATTGCGCGTGGTATAGGCATCAGCCCTAAATCGGTTAGTCTTATCAGTCGTTGCATCAAGGCGCTCACGGCTGCGGGTAAGTTAAGCAACGATGGCTCAGGCTACCGGCGCGTGCAATTAATTAACCCGCCGGCGTTTTCACTCCCCATCATCGGCCGTATTGCGGCCGGCGCTCCCATTGAAGCCTTTGAAGATAAACAAACCATTAACCTCCAACCGCTCTTCCAAGACCCATCTCACTTTATCTTGCAAGTCAAAGGCGATTCTATGATTGATGATGGCATTTTAGACGGCGATCTCGTTATTTGCCGACAAATCGCCCATGCCAACGAAGGTGATATCGTCGTTGCGCTAATAGATGGACGTGAGGCTACTCTTAAACGTATCTCTTTCAAACTTCCTAACCACATCACCCTCATTCCTGCCAACCCGACCCTCAAACCCAAGGCTTATCCTAGCGCTCGCATTGCCATTCAAGGCACGTACCGCGCTTTACTTCGTATTGCTCCCAATTGATCTTTCACTATTCTTTCACTAAACTGGTAAGGTGAAAGAATAGTGAAAGGCGGTGAGTATGGTGAAAGTATGGGAGCGGGCGATTGTGTTGGTTGATATGAACGCATTCTTTGCCTCGATTGAGCAATTAGATCACCCTGAGTGGCGGGGGAAGCCTTTGGCGGTCACGAATGGCTTGCAAGGCACGTGTATTATCACGTGTTCTTACGAAGCGCGGGCGTTCGGAGTGAAAACCGGCATGCGTCTGCAAGTGGCCAAAGGGTTGTGCCCGGGCTTAATTCAAGTGCCGGCCAACCCCACGCGCTATACCGAAGTGTCCCGCGCGATCATGCAATCGCTCAATAAACTTTCACCCGACATGGAAGTTTTCTCCATCGACGAAGCTTTTTTAGACGTCACCCGCTGCCAAAAACTCTACGGCACCCCTGAAATGATGGGGCAAATGGCAAAACAATTGGTCTACGAAGCCTCAGGGTTACTCTGCTCAGTTGGTGTCAGCGGCGATAAAACCACCGCTAAATTCGCAGCCAAACAACAAAAACCCGACGGCTTAACCATCATTCCTCCGTGGGAAGCCAAAGCCCGCTTAAGCCACGTGCCTGTCACCGCTTTATGCGGCATTAAAGCCGGCATCGGTGCATTTCTCGCACAGCACGGCGTGCGTGTCTGCGGTGACATGGAAAAAGTGCCCATCAGTATTCTCGCCAAAAAATTCGGGAATTTAGGCCGCCGTATTTGGTATATGTGCCAAGGGGCTGACCCTGACCCCGTCATCAGCGTGGTGCCTCATCCCAAATCGATGGGGCACGGCAAAGTCATGCCGCCCAACACGAGAAACCCCACGGTCATCCACACGTATTTATTACACATGTGTGAAAAACTCGCCTCGCGGTTAAGACACCACCATTTTCACGCCCAACATTTTTTTGCAGGCGTGAGACATTACGACCTCGGTTGGTTAGGCGGCGTGGGTAAAACCATACAAATCACTAACGATGGTAAATTAATTCATGAATTAGCGGCTTTTATTATAGAGCAACGCTGGCACGGCGAACCCGTGTGGCAAGTGCAAGTGACTGCACTCGACCCGCAATCCAGCGGCATACAACTTGATTTACTCGCCGAGCGTGATGAAAAACGCGAAGATTTAAATCACGTCTTAGATGCTATTAACGATCGCTACGGTGAATTTGCAATTGCCCCCGCGCCTTTACTCGCCCGCTCTAGCATGCCAAACGTCATCGCCCCCGCCTGGAAACCCGACGGCCACCGGCAAACCATTACCCCGCCTATTAAAAAACATTAACAATTCAGCTGTCACGCATGGATAAGCTTCAACTTATTCATAAATAATGAAAAAGATAACCCTGCTTCACAAGGTAAAATCTGGTATACTTTTGCGCAATGTTTAATAAGGGTTTGTTATGCGTAATCAAGAACGTTTGCTGGCGGTTCAGAATCACATGGTTTTTATTTCTTGCGTTGTGCCTGTGTATAACGAAGAAGCGGTTGTCGGGGCTTTCATTCAAGCGCTAAAGCAGCAGTTGTCGAGTTTAACTTCTCGCTTTGAAATAATTTTGGTTGATGATGGCAGTAAAGATCATACGGTTGAAAAAATTCTGCCTCATACTCAAGACGGCAATGTGAAGTTGCTGGCTTTGTCGCGTAATTTTGGAAAAGAAATCGCATTAACCGCCGGGATTGAACATGCGAACGGTGAAGTGTTAGTGATGCTTGATGCCGATTTTCAACACCCTGTTGAAGTATTATCCGCCTTTTTGAATCATTGGGCTGAAGGCTACGACATGGTTTACGGTGCACGCATAGACCGTGAAAATGAAACGTGGTTAAAACGCCAATTTGCGCGTTTATTTTATTGGATGATGAAAAAAATGACGAAAATTGAGTTACCGAATAATGCCGGTGATTTTCGTTTGATGGATAGAAAAATTGTCGAAGCTTTAAAACAATTTCCAGAACGAACACGTTTTATGAAAGGTCTTTATGCCTGGGTTGGGTTTAAAAAAATTGCAGTGCCTTATGAAGTGCAAGCCCGTGCAGCCGGTAAAAGTTCTTGGGGGTTTTCACGCTTAACAGAATTAGCAATTACGGGCATTACGTCTTTTTCCGATGTGCCTTTGCGCGTGTGGGGATGGGTAGGGTTTGCAATCTCATTAATCTCGATGATTTATGCCATTTATATTGTAACAGTCACCTTAATTTACGGTGCTGATTTACCTGGCTTCCCAACCATGATTGTGGCAATCATGTTTTTTGGTGGCGTGCAGTTATTATCAGTTGGAATTTTAGGTGAATATATCGCGCGCATCTTTACAGAAGTAAAACAACGCCCGAAATATTTATTGCGATTAAAAGAAGGTTTTCATGAATAAAGCATTACTTTTACAAATTATGCGTTTTGGTACGGTGGGTGTCTTAGCCTCACTCGTGCATTTTTCTTGCGTGGTATTCTTCGTGCAACTATTACATTGGTTGCCTTTGGTTGCCAATATCATTGGGTTTGGCATTGGCGTGCAAGTGTCTTACTGGGGGCACCGCACCTTCACCTTCCGCGATTCCGACGCCACCCACAGCACAGCCTATCCACGCCTCGTTGCCCTCCAAACGGGCAACTTCATCGCAAACGAATGCTTCTTCTCCATTTTGCTTGCCTTCCACATCCCCTACCAAATTGCCTTGCTCACCGTGCTCGCGATCATGCCTATCTTCACTTTCATTATCAGCAAAACGTGGGTGTTTGCTTAGGGTGCGTTTTTGCAGTCGTTATTTTAGAAAATTATGAATGATGATTGTTTTTGTTTCTTTATCCATATCGGTTGTTACAACCGCAGCATCTGCGATTTTTTCAAGACAGTGTTGCGGAAAATTGTGGAAGAAACAAAACTTTCTTTTAGAAACAGCAGGTGTATTTTTGCCCTGTTTGAGGATTGAGACAATTTTTTTAATCGCCGCGTAGTCTTTGGTGAGGTTGATAACGAGTTGTTTATATAAATGTTGCTTAGGAGGCATGTCAGCCGGTGTTTGGCCCAGTTTATTTTTAAGTAAAGGGTTGGCGCCAGCTTTTAAAAAGAGCGTCATTTGTTGACCAAGTGCCGCACCTGTGGATCGTAGCACATTGTGATCAAGCATCATATGTAGTGGAGTATTTCCCTTAAAATCTTGTTGATTAACGACATTAGTCAGTTGAAGCAACTGTTCGAGTAGTTGTAATGAGGCTGTACTCGTGTGAGCGATGCAATGTAAGATCGTTGTCCCAGTGCTGTGAAAGCCGGGCACTTTAAGCGTGACGTTTACATCTGCGTTGTGCCGAACGAGTAAGGTTGCAATATCGCTATCAGAAATTCTGAGTGGGACGGAGCATCCAGTCAGTGTGTCGAGCGCATTGACATTCGCACCAGCCGCTATTAATAATTCAGCGACAACATAATGTGAATTTTCAACGGCAACAAACAGGGGTGATGCGGTGCAATTCATCTTGTCTATCGGAGCAGGGTCGACATCGGCACCCGCTTTTAATAGATATTTAACACATTGAACACGACCTTGTTGTGCAGCAACGGTTAAGAGTGTTTGCTGTGCTACATTATCAGATTTCGTGAAATTAATAAATGAAGGTTCATGCGTGATACAGGTGTGTATGAGGTTTACATCACCAGACTTAGCCGCATTTAAAGCTATTTTAAATATAGCCAGTGGATGTAGCCCTTTAAATTGCGAGGTAACTGATGCAAGTACTGGCGGTGTGAGTGGTTTATTTAAAGCTCTTTCACGGTTACGTTTTAAGAAAGTAGCAATGTCATCTAATATATTCTTAGGGGTATCTAAGGGGGGATGGAAAGATAAGGTTGTTATAGTGGTGTTTTTTTCTAAGGTATTTCTTAATAAAATTACAAACGCATTATCAATGACACAATGATCGAAAAAATATTGCGTATAATACGTGTTGCGACTCATTGCATCACATAACGCTATTTTATTATCAATTGATAAATTGCTGAATTCGCCTCTATTTAGACCAATCGAAAGACATCCCTGTTGAGAATCTATTATTAAAGTATCTAGCATCTCTCGATAAGATTTAGTGTCAACATGAGCATCTCTCATGACAGGTTCCTATTATCGGTTTTTTAGACTTAATATAATCATTCATGAAGTTTATTCGCGTGAATTAACCGAGTCAATCAATTATAAATAATTAAATAAAATAATTGTTGAGTGGCTTGAATGGCGTCTCAGCAAAACGTGGGTGTTTGCTTAGGGGTTAAATAAATCTTCCACGTTTACATAATGGTCGAAATATTCGAGTTTTTTTAAAGAGGCATCGGGGCCGCAGCGGGAGATGAGTGCTTTTTCAAGGGTGAACCCGTGAGGCAGGGTTAATTGCTTACATTTTTTTTCAACTTCATGCACAACTTCTACTGAGGTAGGTTTATCATAAAATTTAATTTCGCATAGCGTGGCGACTTTATCATTTCTTAAAAAAATTAAATCAATTTGAAAGCCTTGATCACCGCGTTCAAAATACGGCCCCCAATGGGTTACGGATGATTCAAACCCCATTATTCTTGCAAGCGACATGGCATTCATTAAACAGTAGTTTTCAAAAGCAAAACCTAGCCATGCATTCCAATGAGGTTTAACTAGTTCAGTGAAAAGTTGACGTGTTTGATTTTGCGCAATCAATTTTTTATTAGGTTCTATATATTTAAAATAAAAACGAAGGAAAGGATCGGTGAGTTTATATTTAATAAGTTTGCTGCCAGCAGATTTATTGTAGGGTATGAAACTGCTAACAAATGAAGCCTTTTCTAAATTAATTAAATAATATTTTAAACCACCACCAGAAATCAGGTTAAGTTTATCTGATATTTCACTTAATGTTGTTGGTTTATCTTTGAGGTGTTTAACAATGGTTTCGTATGTTTGATATTCACGAAATTGGCTATAAAATATTTTTTCGTAATCGTTGAATAAAAACCCATCTTTATTAAACAAAAGCGCGTTAATATTTTGTTCAAATGATTTTTTCTTATCTAATTCGTTTAGATATTTTGGAATGCCACCAAGCGTTAATAAGTAAAGCATTGCTTCATCAGTGCTTCGGCGTTTGCCTAGTAGGGTGTAAGATTCAATAGCGTTTAATGGGGGGAGATTGCATTCCCAGTGAATGCGGCCATAGAGTGCTTTTGATGAGATAACACGACTTGTCATAAATGAGCAAACAGAGCCGCATAGAATGAGCATAATATTTTGTTTGCTCCAGTGATTATCCCAAGCTTTTTTAATTAAACTTACTAAGTTACTTTGGTTGACGGAAAGCCACTGGAATTCATCTAAAAATAGAATGGTTTTACCTTTTTGTTGCGAAAATAATTTGGTGAAATAATCAAGAATAGGGTGCCATGTATTAAGTTTTACTTCTTTTAAAAGGGGGTCGTGCGCTTGATTGCTAAGATCGTGAATAAGCTGCGATAATTGGCCTTTAGTGCTTGCACCTTCAATACCTTCAAAGTGTAGACAATTTTTATTTTTTATAAACTGTTCGATGAGCGCGCTTTTTCCAATGCGCCGTCTGCCGTAAACAACAACTAATTTGCTAGTGTTGGCTTTATAAAGCTCTTCGAGTTTAGCAAGTTCGTATTCGCGCCCAATAAAGCTCATAATGACCCCAGTTTTGATATCCGCAAACAGAGTATAGTTCACTCTATTAGCGGATATCAAGTTTTAAAAGTTGATTATCCGCAAATAGAGTTTAGTGCACTCTGTTTGCGGATAAGAAATTTAAAAATAAAATCTCTATTATTCATATAGTTACAAATCAATTATCCGCGGAGTGGGTGGCGATTTACTTCATGCTCGTCACGGGGTTGCAGGAGGGTGAAGGTTGGGAGGGCAACGAGGATAATGAAGGCGGGGCTATAAAAAAACCCGCCTCATGATGAATGAGGCGGGAAGGGTTAGCGTTGGGTTATTTATTGCGAGGCTGAGAAGAAGAGGGCTCTTTTCTGCCAATGTTTGGCGGGTTTTTGAGGCCACTGCTTCCGAACACGCCTTTTAACTGATTTTTATTAAGCGTATTGGATGGATGTTTGTTATGCTGTTTCGATTCTTTGCCAAAGGTTTGGGCTTGCTGCGCGCGATGTGCTTGAATGCCATCATTTGCTTCAATGCCTCTTGTATCAATTGCTTGTAATTTTGTTTTGAGTTCAGTCAATGCTTGTTTGATTTCTTGTTTTGCAGGATTATTTATTTGTTTTTGAGTACATCTTTTTTCAAGCTCGGAAGCAATGGAGTCAATTGCTTGATGTGCGTGAGTAACAGCGAGTTTGACATGAGATTGATAATTGCCTTGTCTTTCATTTTTGCAGTCATTGATTAAGGTGTCTGCAACTTTGTCTAAAGGTTTCGTGGAAATATCTAATCCGGTTTTTGCTTTAATGGCGTCTTGAATTTTTTTGGCATCTTGCTTGATTTTGTTTGAAATTTCTTTTGGCGTTGTCATGATGCACCTCCATTTTTGATATAAGATGCAAAAAGTATAGCATTGAATTTAAATTTTGCTCAAATTTTGTCTTTCCCTGTCTATTGAAACAGTTGCAAAATAAGCCTTATTTATCCGGTTGATTCCTCACTAAAATTACATCGTGATATTGATTGATTAAGTGATAATCACCCACCATTGTTGAAAACTGTGTTAAATATTTTTGATCAAGAAAAACATAAACGCGACGGTTACTATGCCAACGACTCAAGAAAGTTTGATTATCAATTAAATTATCTTCTTGTCGATATGCCATTTGCGACCACAATTCTCGCACCCAATTATCTTTTTGCGCAATATCAGGCGCATGCCAATCAGCGACTAAGGTAATGGTGCGGCCTAAATACAGCGGCACGTCTTGATAAAAACTATAGTAATTCACAACTTCATCGCCGGCTTGCAATACGGCCTGTAAATTTTTTATTAAAGGTTTTGTGCTGCGCATATTCAAACAACCCGCACTTGCGGTGAGTGCCAGTAAAAACACAACACTCCACACCGTGAAATACCAAAACAGGGTTTTAATTTTAAGCCGCGTTAAACATAAACCAATGACACCGCCGAAGATTAAAATACAGGCAACTGCGGTTAAATACGGGTCAGCAATGGGGGTAAATGAAAACCAATTGAAGTGATCATTCAATAAAATGGCAGAACCAAACACCGCACTAATGACAGTGAAAATGAGACAGGGCAGTGCTAATGAGCGCGAAGTATTGAAGCGGTCTGCCATTAATTTTGCGGTCATTAAGGCGATTGCTGGAAAAATAGGTAAAATATAACTAATAATTTTTGCATGCGGCAGCGAAAAGAACACAAAAATGAATGCTATCCACAAGCTTAAATAAAGCATCGTGCTGTCTTGTTTATAAAATTTCAAGCTTTGAATAAAAAACCCGCTCCAGGGCAGGGTGCCCACTAATACAATTGGCAGATAAAACCAAAGCGGAGAATTATTATTAAAAACATCAGCCGATAAAAACCGCGTGAATTGTTGTTCTATGAAAAAGTAGTGTAAAAAAGTTGGATTATGCCATTGTACTAAGGTATACCACGGTAAAATGATGATGGCTAAAATAGCGATACCGCGTAAAAGATGTAATTTCAAAAAATCAGACCAGCGTTTGTTGAGTGCTAACCAAACTGAACCGATCATCACGGGGAAGACAATGCCAATCATGCCTTTGGTTAAAAATGCAAGGCCGGCAAACACATAAGCCGCGTAAAGAAACGCAGGTTTTATCTCGGTGTTTCTAATGGCTGTTAATAAACACAGTAAACTTGCTGAAATAAACACAGACACTTCTAAATCAAGGTTTGCATAATGCGCCCCTGCAAAATAAAGTGGTGAAGTGGCAAGTATTACCGCGGCCAATAAACCCGTGAGACGATTGAATAAATATCGCCCGAACCCGTAAACCATTAAACAACCTGCTACGCCAAAGCACGCCGGAAAAAATCGAACCGCCCACTCATTCACCCCAAACCAAGCAAGCGAGGCGGCTTGCAGCCAATAATAAAGCGCCGGCTTATCTAAAAACGGCACGCCATTCACTCGCGGGGTGATAAAATCGTGCGAGGCTAGCATTTCACGCGCCACTTCTGTGTAGCGCCCTTCATCAGGCGTAAACACCGGGTAGCTGCCCAACCAAAGAAAATAAAACACGCTGATGACGGCCGCTAAAATAACGACATCAAGGAAGGTGACAAAACGCGTATGCTGTATTAAGTTCTTTTTCACTTGTTGCTTCTCTTCAGTTCTTTTATGCTTAACGGATGATGAAACGCATTGTACTTGGTGCAGATGATTATGGGCAAGCAGAAGCCGTGTCTCGCGGCATCATTGACCTTATTCTTGCCGGCCGTTTGACGGCGACGAGCGCTTTGGTGAATACGCCGCACTGGCCAACGCACGCGCGCTGGCTGCTGCCGTGCCGTGATAAGGCGGCTTTCGGCCTGCATATTAATTTTACGGAAGGCACGCCGCTATCCCCTTCATTTCAAAAATATTACGGTGAAACTTTCCCCTCGCTGGGTTCTTTATTGCTCAAAGCGAGTACTGGCCGGCTTCAGCTTGCGGTTGTTGTCGAGGAATTATCAGCGCAACTGGAGACTTTTAAATCAGTTATGGGGTTTTATCCGGCGTATCTTGATGGTCACCAACACGTCCATCATTTTCCGGTTATCCGAACAGCCTTGCAGCGGGTGTACGAAGCAGCGCAATTGAAAGCCTTGGGCGTGCGGGTACGCTCTGTTCACCGCGAAAATCCCTGGACAGGCATCTTGCGTGACCCCAAAGCCAGCATTATTGAGTTTACAGGCGCTAAGGCGTTGTTAAATCAGTGGTTATTGCCAGATACTATTCCACATAACACCAGCTTTGAAGGTATTTACGCTTTTAGCGATTCTCGACAGTGCCGAACCCACTTTCAGCGGTTTTTAGCCAATATTCAAGACGGTGGTATGATCATGTGCCACCCCGGCCGCGCCGGCAGCGATATCAACGACCCTATCGGCGCCTCGCGCTACGATGAATATCAATACCTTTCAAGCGATGCTTTTTTGCAAGATTGCCAAGCCGCCTCCGTTGTTTTGTCGCATTTTCTGCCATAGAAGGTTATACTCGTCCCCGATTTAACGACAGCAGCCTCTGGGGAATTTTATGGCAAAAATAACAGAACTAGAAAAGAAATTAAAACACTACACCGGCAAAGCGATTTCAAAATACAACATGATTCAAGCCGGCGACCGTGTGATGGTGTGTTTATCAGGGGGTAAAGACTCATTTACCATGCTGCACATTTTGCGAGAATTACAAAAACGCGCCAAAATTGATTTTGAAATATTTGCCTTCACCCTCGATCAAGCCCAACCCGGCTGGGATGACAGCGGCTTACGTGCGTGGTTAACGGATAGAAATATTCGACACGAAATTTTATCGCGCGATACGTATTCTATTGTGAAAGAAAAAATTCCTGAAGGGCAAACGTATTGTTCGCTGTGCTCGCGTTTACGCCGCGGTATTATTTACCGCTATGCAGAAGAACACGGTTACAATAAAATTGCCTTGGGTCACCACCGTGATGATTTAATTCGCACTTTGTTAATGTCTATTTTATATAACGGTGAAATTCGTGCGATGCCGCCAAAATTATTAAGCGATAATAAAAAGAATATTGTCATTCGACCGCTGGCTTTCTGCCAAGAAAAAGATATTGCTGAATTTGCCCGCTTAATGGAATATCCCATTATTCCTTGCAATTTATGCGGTTCGCAGCAAAACTTAATGCGAGTGAAAGTGCGTAAACTCATTGAGTCTTTGGCGGAAGAAAACCCCAAAGTCCCTAGCAATATTTTGCATGCAATTTCTAGCATCAAACCTAGCCAGTTAATGGACGATAGCTTATGGAATTTTAAAGACTTAGAAAAAGTTCGCGATGAAGCGCACGCAGCGCAAACATCAGAAACACCGGAACCATTCTGTTGGGATGAATTAGAAACCGCTTTTGGATAATACAATGAACGTATTGTTTATTTACCCGCGTTTATTAAGCGCAAAACACTCAGTTGGTGGTGTTGCTGAATTTTTATTTGCAATGGCTCCAGCCTTGCGTGAATTAGGTGTTAACGCCATTATTTACGCGGGGAATAAATCGCAAAAGACAATCTCAGGACCCATAGAAGAAAAGCCTGGCGTGACGGTATATTCAGGGCCGATTATTAAACCGGGTTGGTTCTATTCACGCCGTAAAATGCGCGCTTTATATCAATTATGCCAAACCTTAAAGATTGATGTGGTGCATGCACAAGGTACGTATACAGCTGGTTTTATCGCTAAATTAATTCATCAACACTGTCATATTCCGTATATGATTACCAGCCACAGCGATGTATTAGCGAGAAATACCCAACGCTTAAGTCGCAGTAGTGTGCGCGCACGCTATGTTTCAATTTTGCAACACGCCGCTGCGGTGACGCACTTAACACCGTTGATGGCAGAAGCCTCGCATGTTATTCACCCGACACAAGTAAAAAGTTTTTTAATTGGAAACGGCATTGGATATACCGATTGGTTGCGTTTTGCAGACTTGCCAACACAGTCTTATTTATTTTCGGTTGGACGTTTAGAGCCAGGCAAAGGGTTTCATGTGTTAGTGTCTATGTATGCGCTGCTGCTTCAACGCGGCCACACCTTGCCTTTAATCATTGCGGGTGAAGGGGGCGAGAAAGAAAACTTAATCAGTCTTGCACAATCATTAGGCGTGTCAGTGTTACAGGGCGTGCCTGATGTTCATCAGCTACCAAAATCAACGGTCGTATTCACCGGCTATTTGCGCGGTAAAGAAAAAATGCGTTGGTTATCGCAATGCAAAGTGATGTTATTTGCAACGCAACCGCATTTGTGGGATGAAGCGTTTGGCATTGTTTTATTAGAAGCAATGGCAGCTGGGCGTGCATTGGTTTCAAGCGATATTCCTGTTGTGCGTTATCTGAAAACGCAAGGTTTAAATGCCAGTTTAGTCGAGGCACAGAATGAACAACGTTGGGTAGATGCAGTTGATCAATTATTATCGTCTGAAGAAGAATGCACAGCGATGGGTTTTGCAAACCGCCAGGCCGCTGTGAATTTTGCTTGGCCTGGCATTGCAAAACAATATTTAAACGTATACGAAACCGTGCTGGCTTAAACAGAGTGCTCAGCGAGTACGGCTTCAGCTTCTTCCATTGTTACAATGCGTTTTTCTTGCGTTAACTTCGCGACGAACGGCGTTAACATAAACAAGATGCAGCCAATGGCAATGGTTGACCAGCCTAATAAACCGAATGTGTGGCTGTAACCGGCATTCGTAATTAAAGGGCTAACAGAATCAGTGGTGAGTGCCATTTTTGAGAAGTGATCAGACATAATCGCTGAAACACCGGTAATCATCATCCAAATACCCATCATAATGCCGCGCAAAGACACAGGCGCTAATTGCCCAACCATTGCGTAGCCAATAGGCGAAATAAATAATTCACCAGCGCTTTGTAACACATAGCTTGCGATAATCCAGTTAAAACTCACGTATCCATCGGCATTAGCGAATTGAATGCCAATGGGCAGTACAGCAAACCCTGCACCAATTAACACTAAGGCTAATGAAAATTGAAACGGGATGCTAATGGTTGCGCCGCGTTCACGCAGGTAAGCGAAAAACAAACCAAGCAGTGGGCCGCCTGCGATAATGATGATGGTGTTGATGTTTTGCACCCATTGCGGCGCAATAATCATACCAAACAGGTGTCTATCAACATTACGTTCTGTAAATAAACTCAAACCCATGGGCGCGAGTTGATATAAAGTCCAAAACGTTAAAGACGCACCGGCAAGAATGATATACGCCCACATTTTTTGACGGGTGAGTTTATCAGTTTGCTTTAAGGTAAAATTAACCATTAGGGTAAACATACCTGCACCAATAATCAAAATTAACTGATTACATAAAGTCGTGTGTTCTAACATAATGCGAAGCGTAATTAGCAGCGAAGTAATAATACCAAACCCTATCCACTGATATTTGCGCTGCATGGCACGTGATTGCGTAATGAAGCTGGTGTCACGGTCGCGTAATTTATGCCAATGATATATCGTTAATAATAAAGCGGTTAAATTACCTAACCCGCTCAATAAAAATAACTGATGATAAGCGTGATGCAAATGGAAATAACCGCCCAATGAAAACCCGATAAAAAATCCGATATTCATGCCGCTGTAATTCCAAAGGAAAGCGGTTTCACGGCGTTTATCATCGGGTTCGAATAATTGCGTGACCATGCAATTAATGCAAGTCACATTCAAACCACAACCGCCTAAAAAGATAGCTAAGCCCCACAATAAAATACCGGTGTCAGGTATTGAGATTAACCCGCAACCGACAATTTGTAACACCATACTCAGACTAAATAAACTGCGATAACTAAAATATCGTCCGCCTGCGTAGCCCCCTAATAGATGCAGGAAATAATTCAACGCAATGAATGACCCCGTAATGCTGGTGGCGCGCGTGTCATCCATATGCAAGCCATTCGTAATATAAAGAATGAGCGTTGAATATAAAACGCTGTAACTTAAGGTTGAGAAAATTTGAATTAAGAAGAGAGCGCCCGCGCCAGTGGGCATAAAACTTTGATAGCGCTGCAAAAACGACTTTCTGTTGCTGATGCAAACCTGACTCATGTCCATGATCTCCCTGAAAACTTCCTTGAGATTGTTGGACTCCGCCAACAACCCTGAAACCTGTCGCTAAGCCTAGTGAACTAGGTGTGCGTGATGCGCTAACAACAGACGAACCTCAGTATCGAGCTGGTCAAGAATGGGTGCTAAGTTTTCCATTATAGGGGATTTGAGTTCTGTTTCAAGCGTGTGTAGCAAAGTTTTTAATCGTGGTGTGCCGGTGTAGCAGCAGGCGCCGTGAAGTTTATGTACACGTCTTTGGAGTTCTTGGTAATTTTTGGACGAAAGCAGGGTGTGAAACACGGGGACTTCCGTTTCTAATTCTTTAATAAACAAACTAAGAATTTCTTCCGCCAGTGCAATATTTTGGCCGGCGAGTTTTAAGCCGGCGGCTTGGTCGAGAATAGGGAGGTCATCTAACAACAATAAATGATTTTTTTATCCATATTTCGCTTCCTTGTGTGTTGTTGGTACCGTCAGCTTTTATTCAGCCAACTCGAAAACAGCCATCGCTTCGATGTGTGAAGTATGCGGGAACATATTCATAATGCCAACTTTTTTTAACACATAATGGTATTGATGAACGAGTTCACCAGCATCTCGCGCCAGGGTGGCTGGGTTGCAGGAAACATACACAATGCGTTTGGGGCGAAGCGCGCCAATGAGTGGCAACACTTCTTTCGCGCCGGCACGGGGTGGGTCTAGCAAGACTTTATCGTAAGCGCCTTGCGTCCACTCCCCGGTTTGTTGTTCGGCCATGAGGTTGGCAGCATAGAATTGAACATTCGAGATGTGGTTTGCTTGTGCATTTTCATAGCCGCGTTCTACCATTTCTTGGCTGCCTTCAACGCCGGTGACGTGTGCGGCTTGCCTTGCCATGGGTAGGGTAAAGTTGCCTATGCCGCAGAATAAATCGAGAACCTTATCAGTCGGCTGGAGGTCTAGCAAAGTGATAGCTTGTGCGACCATTAAACGGTTCATTTCTAAGTTCACCTGCGTAAAGTCGAGCGGGTGAAAGGCAAAACGTAAGTCAAAATCTGGCAGGGTATAGTGTAAACGCATCTCGCCAGTTGCAGGGTAGAGTTTGGAGACGCTACCGGGTGGGTTGGGTTGTAAATAGATATGGAAACCCGTGGCTTCACCGAATGCGGCAAGCTTCGCGCGGTCGGCTTCGTTCAAATCAACCAAGTGTCTAAATACCAGTGCGGCTGTTTCATCACCGACTGCAATTTCAATTTGCGGAATAGATTGGTAGGCATCAAGCGAGCGCACTAAGGCTGCTAAGCCTGCAAAATTTTCGCCAATTGGCGGGTAGAGTACCACGCATTTTTCAAGGTCAGCCAAATAGCGGCTGGCTTTTTCTCTAAACCCGACCAGCATTTTATCTTTTTTGATAACAAACTTAACGCCGAGTCTTGCCTTGCGTCGATATCCGAGGGTGTTGGTTTGTAGCGGCGGTAAAATGTCACCGGCCGTGACGCGCCCAAAATGGGTGAGTTGATCAATTAACGTATTTTGTTTGAGTGTGGCCTGCAAAGATGGACTCATGTGTTGCAGGCTGCAACCACCGCACACGCCGAAGTGTTGGCAAGGCGGGGTGGTGCGCTCAGGCGAAGGCGTCAGAATTTGCATCGCCTGGCCTTCGTTGTAAGAGCCTTTCTTTTGATGAATGCGACACTCAACCGTTTCACCGGGTAACGCGCCTGCAATGAAAGTGGTTTTATGTTCAAACGTACCAATGCCGCGACCGTCGTGGCTTAAGGCGTGGATGGAAAGTTCGGGTAATGGTTTTGTATTATTATTCATAGCCTTGCAAAATTCTCAGGTAGTATAGCACAAGGGGGGAAACTATAGGTTAAATCGCGAGAAAATACAAATCTTGCGATGATCGAAATGTGAACTATACTCAGTATTAGGAGTACTTAACTGTAGGCTTGTTGTCCAAAACCTTACAACGATGAGATATCGGGAGCTAGATTTCGGAGTGGTGTGCAAGTCCTCCTTGAGAGGAAAGCCTGAAGCTTCGATGAGGCACCCAATGTGGACTAACAGGTTTCTTGTGACTATCCTACATTAAGTACTCTTTTTTATTGTCTGAAATTTGGAGCGGTCTGCATGGATGAGTTTATTCAACGTGAGAAAAAATTCGGTGCGAATAATTATGCCCCTTTGCCGGTGGTATTAACACGTGGCGAGGGTGTTTATGTGTGGGATGTTGCAGGCAAGCGATATTTAGATATGATGAGTGCGTATTCTGCGGTGAGCCACGGACATGCGCATCCGCGATTGGTGAAAGCCATCACTGAACAAGCGGCGCGTTTAGGTGTGGTGTCGCGGGCTTATTATAATGACCAACTAGGGTTCTTTCTTGAAAAGCTCTGCAAGGTTTCAGGGTTTGATCGTGTCTTGCCGATGAATGCTGGTGCGGAAGGGGTTGAGACAGCCTTAAAAGCCGCGCGCAAATGGGCGTATACAGTGAAAGGCGTGCAGGCGAACCAAGCGGAAATCATCGCGTGTAACAATAATTTTCATGGGCGAACCATTGCAATTGTAGGGCTTTCAACCGAGCCGCAATATCGTGCTGGGTTTGAGCCGTTTCCACCGGGGTTAAAAACCATTCCTTATGGTGATGCGCAGGCGTTAGCAAAAGCGATTACACCAAACACGGCTGCGTTTTTAGTGGAACCCATACAAGGGGAAGGCGGTATTATTGTGCCACCAGAAGGTTATTTAAAAGCATGTGAAAAAATTTGTCGCGAACAGAATGTATTATTCATTTGTGATGAAGTGCAAACGGGGTTAGGGAGAACAGGTAAATGGTTTGGGTATCAACACGAAGATGTTCACCCTGATGCAATTATTTTAGGAAAAGCGCTAGGGGGTGGTTTATTACCGGTGTCGGCTTTTTTAGCGCGTGAATCAGTGATGAATGTTTTTACGCCGGGAGACCATGGCAGTACGTTTGGGGGTAACCCAATTGCAGCAGCCGTGGGTTTGACAGCATTAACAATATTAGAAGATGAACACTTAATTGAGCGTTCGGCAACTTTGGGTGATTACTTTCATCAACAATTAAAAACGTTGAATTACCCGTGTGTGAAAGCTGTGCGTGGGCGCGGGTTAATGCAAGGTGTGGAAATTGCCCCGGGTTATTCTGCGCGCGCTTTAAGTTTGGCATTCATGGAACACGGTGTATTAACGAAAGATACGCACGAGACAGTATTGCGATTTGTGCCGCCGTTAATTATTACAGCGCAAGAAATTGATGCGGCAATTGAAGTGATGCGAGAAGTCTTTTCAAAAGCAAAGAGCGCTCAGTGAGCGCTCTTTTTTTGGGTGAAGTCTTTAAACAGGTTGCGGGCTCACTAAGCGTTTGTAAATAATGCCGTAAGTGATCAGTGAGAAGGGCAGTGTCCAGATTAACCCAAGCCCAAAAGGAATTGCGCTAATAACCACAATCACAAGTTGAATCAGAATTAAGGCGAGAATGCGCAGTTCATTGCCTTTGGTGGAAACAAAAGACATTTTAATGGCAGGCCAGGGGTTTAAGTTTTGATCGAGCACTAACCCAATCGCAAGCATTAAACGAATGGCGAGAGTAATTGCAAGAAATGCTGCGACTGCGATTAGAACAATGCTAAGCGCGGTTGCGCCGGGAAAGCTTTGTGGTGCGATGAAGCCGCCAAGAAACGCTAAAATGGCCGGTGGAATAAAAATTACTAACTCTAGTAAATAAAGCCCAATAATGCGAAAGGCTTGATCAAGACTAAACGCTTTGAAAAGCAATTGATATTGAATGGTTGCTTCGCGTGCGCGGGTAATACCGATGTAGAGTAAACCCAATTGTAAAAAATAACTAATCACACGAATGATTAATCGCACAACGCTATTATCAACGATGCCTTGAATAAAGCCTAAACAAAGCATAATAGCGAATGTGATACCGATAGCTGCCCAAAAGGTTTTTTTGGCGCCGTGTGTTTTTTCCCAAGCGGTGCGGAGTGTGTCTGAGATGGGGAGCTGGTAGTGATTTGGCATCATGATTTCCTTATTTATCGCCAGTGAGCCAAGCGCATTCAACTTCAAACTCGCTGGCAATGCGTGAGATTAAGTCTTCTTCAGGCAAGAATTGACCTTCTAATAAACTATGAGCTTGTTGCTTAGGGATGTCTAGCATCTTGCTGAGAATATTCGCGCGTTCACGCGGCAGTGAAGGGGCTTCGGTTTCATCTAAGCATTGATTTAAACGTTGTGCAAAATGTCTTGGGGTGACTGACACGGCATTCCTCCTTGGAAATCGTTTAAATTGAGTATACTGATCGATTTCCACGGGAGCAATCATGAATAACCCTGTTTAATCATAGGGGTTGCAGAATATAGCCTCCAGCAGTGAGGGTGTTTTCAATGAGCATTGCAACGGTCATGGGGCCAACACCGCCTGGAACAGGGGTGATGAAGGCAGCGCGTTCTGAGGCGGCTTCAAATTCAACATCACCGATAAGTTTGCCATCAGGCAGACGGTTAATGCCGATGTCGATGACGGTTGCGCCGGGTTTAATCCATTCACCTTTAATGATGCCCGGTTTGCCAACAGCAGCGACGAGAATGTCGGCCTCTTTCACGTAGCGAGCAAGGTCGCCGGTGAAGCGATGACAAATGGTGGTGGTGGCGCCGGCGATGAGTAATTCAAGTGCCATGGGTCGGCCGACGATATTGGAGGCACCAACAATGACAGCATGTTTGCCTTTATAAATTTGTTGGATGTGGTCGAGCAGTTTCATAACGCCCAAAGGTGTGCACGGGCGCAGAAGCGGGCGGCGTTGTGCGAGCCGGCCGAGGTTGTAAGGGTGGAAGCCATCCACGTCTTTGGTGGGGGCGATAGATTCTAAGATTAATTCAGCGTCGAGATGTTTGGGGAGGGGGAGTTGGAGTAAGATGCCATCGACGGTAGCGTCTTGGTTGAGTCGTTCTATGAGTTGGATGAGGGCTGTTTGTGTGATGTCGGCTGGCAGGGCGTGATAGTAAGACCGAATGCCGATCTGTTCGCAGGCTTCGCGCTTGTTTCGCACGTAAATTTGCGAGGCGGGGTCGTCACCGATGAGGATGACAGCGAGGCCGGGGGCGCGTTTGCCAGCATTGATAGATTTTTGGACGATTTCTTGATATTTATTTTTAAAAGTGGCGGCAAGCGCTTTGCCATCAATGCGTTGTGAAGTCATGCGGGGAGCCTCGTTGAATTCAATCGCCTAAATTTATCATAAGTGAGGCGAAAAATATTGTTTTTGAACGATAAGTGGTTGACGGAATGAGTTCGGCTCAGTATTATCCACGCTCGTTACAGAGAATTAACGGGGTATAGCGCAGTCTGGTAGCGCGCCTGCTTTGGGAGCAGGATGTCGGGGGTTCAAATCCCTCTACCCCGAGAGATTATGGCAGATGCAGATAATGCGCCCGTAGCTCAGTAGGATAGAGCATCGGCCTTCTAAGCCGAGGGTGGCAGGTTCGAGTCCTGCCGGGCGCGGAATTTTCGCGCTGAAGTGCGATGTGATAATGTAAACGTTTATGGTGGCCGTAGCTCAGCTGGTAGAGCCCCGGATTGTGATTCCGGTTGTCGTGGGTTCGAACCCCATCGGTCACCCCAATTTCTTACCTTCCCCCACTCCTCGGGGCCGTTAGCTCAGTTGGTAGAGCAGCTGACTCTTAATCAGCGGGTCGTAGGTTCGATCCCTACACGGCCCATGAATAAAATCAATGGGTTCCATGCATATCTAGCTGTAACCGTCTATTTAATCAAATGAAAAGTTCCTCTAAACGTTCCTAAGTACTAGATGCTAGAAGGTGATTATCGTGAAAGCAAGATTAAAGACAATACCGCTGGCATGATGATAACTATGTGAAACGTGAGGTTCAGAATGAATGAAGGTAAGCAGATGGTAGAGACTAAACACTGTGATAGCGCTGATGATTTTTTGTTTCAACTAGGTGAGCTCGACGGTGAGGGTTGGTATTTTAGAGGGCAGTCAAGTGATGCTTATCGACTAGTCCCAACGCTTTGGAGAAGTTCAGCAAAAGATGGAGAAAGTGGGCGTGAGATTGAAGTGCTGTTTGAAAAATTTTGTAGTCAGTTTTCTCAGTCGAGTCGTACGAATATTTTATTTGAGGTTGGAAGGGTTTTGTCTGACAAGAGAGGTTATGAAGGTTTTTTTGATGATATTCCATCGGATAGGATAGTTGAATTTTTGATGCGAGTAAGATTTGAGAGTTATTTATTGGCACAATTTTACAGTACTTGCAATAGTGTAGCACTGAAGGTTCCTGATAATTTTATGACAGAATACTATTTGTATGACCCAAAAACATGGTGTGGATATCATTCGAACAGGGGCTTATCTCATAGTTTAGGTGGAATGACAGATGGCAGTTTGTTAAATGCGCATCTCTGGGCCGGGATTCGAGGTAGGGGTACGTTAAGACTTGATGCGTCTTTGCCTCAGCATTATGGATTGCCAACACGTTTGCTGGATTGGACGGCTAATCGTAAGAAAGCAGCTTTTTTTTCGATTAACCCATTATCTATTAATCAGAATAATAAGAATGGTCGCGTGGCTGTATTTGCTATTCGTATTAATAAACATTGCGCTGTAAGAATTGATGGAAGACACTTGCGATATGAGAACAATTTTTTACATGCACAAGGTGGCGTGTTTACAGATAATGGCGGGTACGGGGAAAGATATTTTTTGCAAAAAGGAGAATTTCCATCGCTGGAGGATATGCGTGATGAGTTGGCGGGTGGGTTTATCAGTCTTAAGAAATTTACTCTTTCAAAATTGGAAGTTCCCAATTTATCAGAAAAATTAAGACAGGACGAAATATTTCTTTCAAGTATGAAGCCCCATTACACTTCAGTTGCTGCGCAAGTGAAGGATGAGCTTTATATGCATTTAATTCCATCAGTTGATTATGGAGAAGATGTTTGCAAAAAAAGCGGTATTCTATCCATTAGTCGATCTGGGTAGGAATATCTATATATTGTGTGAGTATAAGATGATTTGGCTCAAAATTTAAATGCTTATCAAGGTAAATTCGGAGCCGTTTTTCATTTTTTACGGAGAAGCGACCATTTGTTGTCTTTGTTGTTTTACAAATGCAATGCCATTTTGATTCTCAATTAGTTTGTACGCGGAGGTATTTGTTAAGCTGTGCATATAACAGTGATGAACGGTTAAGATGAGATCTTGTAGTTCTTGATCGGCTTCTAGCTCGGTAACTTTAAGTCCCATTTTTTTGCATTCATCAATATGAATGTGGCGTGCGTGTGTTTTGTTATCTTGGAAATTTCCTAATTTTGTTGTAATGTCGCTGGCTTTTTTTTGAGCGTCCTTTTCGCCTTTGAACATAACATTTTTTAATTGCTCACGTACAAAATTTTCAGACCAAGCGATAGCATTTTCACATTGACCAAGAAATGTTGGATGGTATTTTGAAATGATTTGTGCCCAGATGATAGCTTTGGCTTGATCACTTTTAACTTCTTCGCACGCTCGTTTAAACTCTGCTAAAACACCATGTGCTGGTATTCCACCAAAATGAGGGTCAATAGGGCCCAGATTGGAGTGTTTTCCCATGACGATGTTTTTGCATGAACATGCAAGCATCGTCCCAGCAGACATTGCGATTTGAGGCACTATCGCCCTGATGTCATCACCAAACATCTTGTGAAGATAGTTTACAATTGATTCTGTGGCAGCAATGTCACCACCCGGTGTATGAAGTAATAAATCTAAACCTTTCTTCCTATCTAAGCTGTGAATTGCCATCATGAATCCATTTTTGTCTTCATCTATGATGGAAACTTGATCAATTTTAGGTTTTGATAAGAAGGCAGAATAGTAAGCGATAACATTTCTATCAGTTTTAGTGTGAAGTTTGGTAAGGTATGAGCGCCTTACTATATCAATTGATGTTTGAGCTAAATGTGCGTTTTTGGTACTGTTGATTTGAATTTCATTTAAAACTTCATTCCAATTGGGCATTATTTCCAGTCCTGTATAGTGGCGCTTACTTCATATGTTGTTATGCTGTCAACTTCCTCAAGTAGTGATGGTTGCTTAAGGCTCGATGTATAATATTCCGGCTGAATTAAGACAGGAGTGTGCTTAATTATCCCGAAATATTTTCGAGCTAGATTTTCATTGCTAGCAGATTGTTTTTTAAGATTTTTTTTACGAGACATGAAATTGACCCCCATTTGTCCTTGTTTACCTCTTGATTATAGCTTTTTTTAAAGCATCTGCCAAAGTAAGGGCATTTTAACAAAAAATATCTAAAAATCAATGATATTTTTCACCAGATGTATTATTAGAATAACAATCAAGTATAAAATTCGAACATCACACTTGCTGGAAGTTTTATTATGAACTAGACTTTTCAGGAATTAAATGAGAGGTAAGATATTTTGAATAAAAAAACTTTGGTTGTATTCAGTTTAGGCATGTTAGTAATGGTAGGGAATATTTTCGCGGCGAGTTTGGCGAGTTGTAATGGGTTGGTGGATACGCAGTGGAAGGATAGGGCAGATAAGGTTTTTGGCAAGGTTATGTTGCGGTTTAATTATATGTCGGGTAACCCGAATTCTAATGGTAACTTAATTCATTATACGGTTCAGTACACGATGAATGGTGGTGATCATTATCTTGATGGTGCAACAACCATTTACACGCAATGTGAAAATCAGCCGAATGGGGCAGCGTATATTAAGTTAGGGTTTGAAGATGGGGTGAGTTATTTAATTTTGCAAGGGAGTGATGATAATACGTTTAATGTGGTTTCAGGCAGCAAGTTAAATAATGGTACGGGTGGTACAACGGAGTTGAAAGGTTCGTTTACGCGCATGTAGTTGATTGTTTTGACTCGTTTTTTTCGCCAGTAGGTTTTAAGATTATGTTAATAATCATCAGGTATACTGGCGAACACATTTCTATAAGAAGATAAAAAACGAGGATTTTATGCCGTTTATTCAACGTAACGCTGATTTGTACAGCGTTCCGGGTTACGATGATCAGCACCCTGCAGATGCAAGCAATCAATTAACGATTGGTGATTTGCATGGTAATGCTATTAAATTAATTTATTTCTTAATTCACCAAAATGTGTTGCGATTGCCTGTGCCCGATGATTACAAGGTTTTGGTTCGTATTTATCGTAAAGGTAAATTATCCGCAGACGATTTAGCTCAGTTTGAAGCAATTTTGGCGATGATGGAAGTTAATTCCGTTGGTACGGTGAGATTAATTGGCGATGAGATGGCTGATCGTGGTCAGAATGATTATTTAACGTTGCAAGTGATTGATTTGCTGAGACGCAAGGGTGTGTCGGTTGAAATTTTACTGTCGAATCATAGCGTCGAATTTATTGAGGCTTATGAAAAACAGATGCCGTTTATTTCGGAAAGATTATTATACGGCCAAGCGGGTTCAATGTATTTATTGCATCAACTGATTCAAGATAAATTGGTGACCAGAGAAGCCGTGCTTGGTATGGTTGATAGTAGCTATAAGCCATTTTTAAGAGCGTTGAGTTATACGGTGAGCGAAGATAAAACTAAAATAACGATATATAGCCATGCAGGCATTGATTTGAGCACAATTGAAAAATTAGCGAATGCGTTAGGTGTTGCTTATTGTGATGATACTGTTGAGTTATTAGCTGGAACCATTGATCGTATTAATGTTGAATTTTATAAACACGTGAAAAATAATACTGTTCATACGTTATATTCAGCAGCGGCAGTATACAATGGTGGGTCATCGTCACGTTTAGATGATAATGCATTTGCGTTTATAATGTGGAATCGTACGTATCATACATTAAATCGTCCTGCGGACTATAAAGGGTATCACATTGATTTTGTGCATGGTCATGATAGCGATGAGCCTACGCAAAAGAATATTATTAATTTAGATAATACGTTGGGTAAATTAGTATTAGCAGGTGGTGGACAATATACGATTCATTCTACTGCTTCTACTGCTTCTACTGCTTCTACTCCTTCTACTGCTTCTACTGCTTCTACTGCTTCTACTGCTTCTACTGCTTCCGGATTTTCTGCTTTTTCAGCCACGGTCGTCTCAGGCAATGTTCCTGAACTAGAGTCGGGGAGGCCTGGGGTGAGTTCGCGGATAGGC